>CALXCQ010000144.1 GCA_944386835.1 uncultured Oscillospiraceae bacterium
ACCCGGCCGCGGTAGGGGACGGTGTTGCTGAAGGTGACGATTTCAATATCGGAAAACCCATGGGCGTCCAAATGTTTCCGCAGCAAATCCACAACAATTTCCGGCGTCTGTCCCGGGCAAATCCGGAAATCCAACTTGGCCATGGCATAGTTGGGTAAGACGGTTTTGGAGCCCTCCCCAGTATACCCGGCCTGGATGCCGCAGATATTGAGGGCGGGACGATAGAAGAATTTCTCTTTTAATTCCAGTCCCGAAAGGTTTTTGACAAAGTGATCCATTCCGATATTGCGCAATGTGCCCTCTTCGTCAAAGCACATGCCTTTGAGCGCTTCCATGTCATCCGGAGTGGGGGGCGTTACTGCCTCGTTAAAACCGGCGATTGTGATTTCCTCATTGGAGTTTTTCATAGTGGAGAGCGCCCAAACTAATCTCCACACGGGACTTTCCACAATGGCGCCGTACTTGGAGTGCATATCATTTTTGGCTCCATGGCAACGAAGTTCTACATAACAAAGCCCCTTTACCCCTAAGGAAACCTGGAGGGGTCCACCGTTAATATTTTTACTGCCGCCTTCCCAAATAACGCCATCGGCCACAATTTTGTCGGGATTTTCCCGAATGAAATCCATAAGGCCCGGACTTCCGATTTCTTCACCGCCCTCTGTCAGGAAGCGAATGTTGACGGGAAGTTTTCCATAAACCTTCTGATAGGCATCAATGGCACAGTAACGGGAAAGCATGCTCCCCTTGTTGTCAGCGGAACCCCGGGCGAAAAATTTTCCGTCAATTATGGTAGCCTTAAAAGGATCGGTACGCCATTTTTCCAGCGGTTCCGGAGGCTGGACATCATAGTGGTTGTAGAGGAGAATCGTACGATCGGCTCCATTATCCAGATAACCGGAGACAATGGGGTATTTGCAGGTTTCTACCAGCTGACTTTTGGCGCCTAAAGATTCCTGGGTCTGCCGTACCAACTCTGCCATTTCCCTTAAACCGATTCCTTGCGCGGAGATGCTGGGCTGATTGACGAATTTTTCCAATAGGGCGATGTATTCGTCTTGATGTGCGTCAATGTATTCCCATACTTTTGTCATATCCATTGAAGCTCCTCCTGTTCCCATATTTCAAATTCTTTAAATTAGATAGGACTTGTCCAGACCCGGGGAATCAACCCTGTGGGCCAGGTTTGAGATCATCAGCCAGAAGAGATTTGTATGTCCTGCCTGCCAATTCTTTTTTCCAATCTTCTTTGGCTTGATCGGCTAATGTCGGATTTACAAAAAAATCAAGACAAGACATGGCTAGCACCTTGGTTGCATGAATCATGCCCTTGTGCGCAATGGAAGATTTGCCCTGTGCAACTCGCTGCCAAGAATGGGCGGGGGTTCCAACAGCATCGATTACAACGCCAAAGTGAGAAGTCGGGACCACCCAACTAACATTACCCACATCACTGGAGGCGTACATATGGATGGAGGGAACCAGAATATCCATAATGTCTTTGTCGTCAAACAAAGCGTCCACATCATAGTTCGGATTTCCCGCGGTCAGTTCTTTCAGTTGATCCCGGAAAGTGTCCATCTGAGAAGGAGAAACGGTCATTTTGAATTGATGGGCGTAAGCTTTCTCCTCCTCCGTGTAGGTAGTATTTGGAATCACTTCCTGCAGATGCCTGTAGAAACAATTGCAAATTGTATCATTTGCCAGATACTCAGAATACATGGCTACCACCTTATGTTCCGTTGTAGTTTCGGTCATAAGAGCTGCGCCTTGTGCAATCTTTTTTACGCGTTCCAGAATTTCTTCAACCTGCGCCATTTTGGGGGCACGAATAATATAACTGGCCTCCGCTTCTGGCTGAACCACATTGGGATTTTTACCGCCGGCGTTAAGATAGGCATAATGAACGCGCGCACCTGGAACAATATGCTCCCGCAGATAGTTGACACCCACATTTGTCAATTCTACTGCATCAAGAGCGCTTCTTCCCAGATGTGGCGTAGCGCCGGCATGGGCACCGATTCCATGGAATTTTATAGTAATATTGACGTTTGCAAGGGATCCGGTGCGCAGATAACCATTATAAGACCAGGGATGCCAGCACATGGCAGCATCTACGCCGTCAAAAAGGCCGGCGCGGACCATAAACGCTTTACCGCCGCCTACTTCTTCAGCAGGACAGCCAAAGTATTTGACAGTGCCTTTCAGACCTTTTTCTTCCATGAATTTTTTGACGGCAATTGCGGCGAATACGGTACTGGCACCGAAAGCATTATGGCCGCAGCCATGGCCGGCTCCGCCAGGAATCAGGGCACATTTCTCAGCTACATCCGCCTTTTGGCTCAGACCGGTCAGAGCGTCATATTCGCCCAAGATCCCGATGACAGGTTTTCCCTGGCCAAAGGTACCCACAAAGCAGGTTTCCATGCCGGCCAGACCCCGTTCTACTTGAAATCCTGCTTCCTCCAAAAGGCCTGAAAGAAGTGCGGCAGATTGATGCTCTACAAACTGCAATTCCGCATAGTCCCACAGTTTATCACTGGCCTCCAGGAACTTTTCCTTATGATCATCAATGTACTTATAAACTTCCTGTTCCAATCCCAAGTTCTTCATCTCCCTTTTCCTGTTTCCTATTCATAAAAAGCAAGGAAGCAAACGTTAAAAATGAAATGTTTGCTTATAGACTCATTATAGCAGGCACATTTCCCTTGTCAACAGAATCTTCAAGGCCGTCAGGGAAAGCATATTCAAGAAATGGAAAACAGGTTGTCTCAGGATGTGGAAGAAGCACAGATCAAGCTGGTAAATGCCACGATATTTAGGGAAACCGTAAGAAAATATGTGTATTTTTTGGACAGTTTGCCATTGCGACGGAAGGATAATAGGCAATATAATAAGAGTACATTTTGTATCAGTCTGGCAGAATGGAAATCTGTGGCGGAAATAAGGACTTCCATAGAAAATGGCATAAGGATCTGCCGGCTGAAAACTTGTTGAAAAAGGAGCGTTAAATCTATGGCCTATGAGCTGCCGCCCCAGGCACTGGAGTATATCCAGGCCCATGAGCAGGAACTGATCCAGCTTTTGAAAACACTGTGCGCCATTCCTTCCCCCTCCCATCAGGAGCACCGCCGCGCGCAGTTTTGCAAACAGTGGTTGGAAGAGGCTGGATGCGAGGGTGTCTATATCGACGAGGCGCTGAACGTGATTTATCCGGTCAATGCTGACAAGAGTAACCAATTGACTCTGTTTACAGCCCATATGGATACGGTGTTTCCGGATCTGGAGCCTTTGCCCATGGAGGAAAAAGAGGGGATTTTGTATTGTCCCGGTGCAGGAGACGATACCGGCAATGTGGCGTTACTGTTGATGATTGCCAAATATGTGGCGCAAAATCACCTGAAGCCAGAAAATGGATTTCTCATGGTTTGCAACAGCTGCGAGGAGGCGCTGGGCAATTTAAAGGGAATCAAACAGATTATGAAGGACTTTGCCGGAAGGATTGGACAGGTCTATGTATTTGATGGCTTGTACAATCAGGTGGTCAATTGGCCGGTGGCGGTCATCCGCTATCGTGTCAGTGTTGGGGCGCAAGGCGGACATGCTTATTTGAATTTTGGCAATACCAGCGCCATAGCCTGTACTTCCGGTATGATCCATGATATTTATCAAATGAAAATTCCTGAGGGCTGTAAATCTTCCTACAATGTGGGTGTCTGGAGTGGAGGCGAGGTGCCCAACGGTATTGCCCAAAAGGCCTGGTTCCAGATAGAAATGCGTTCAGAGCTAAAGGAGAATCTGGACTATTTACATAATCGCTTTTTAGAAATTGTTCGGGCCCATGAACAGTCAGACGGCTGTGAAATTCAGCTGGAGGTCATCGGCCGCCGTCCTGCCAAAGAGGGCGTGGATCCCCAAATTCAGGCTGGGATTGAGGAGAAAATTCGGACGATTCTGACCCAGTACTGCGGGAAAGAGCCAATTTTCCGAAGCGGAAGCGGAGATTTGAACATCCCCATGAGCATGGGCGTCCCCGGCGTGGGATTCTGCGGCTATAAGGTGACAGGCGTGCATACCCGGGAAGAATTTGTAGAATTGGATAGCTTCCGGACTGCATTTGCCGTCAACTTGACGGTCGTACTGAGCTGTTTATAGAAAATAAGAAAAGGAGAATTGCTATGTATCAACTATCGCAAGACGCATTGGCGTATATTGACAGTTGCGCCGAGGAACTGATTGCTTTGGAAAAAAGGTTGTGCCAGATCCCGGCACCTTCCCGGCGGGAACAGAAACGGGCAGAATTTTGTAAAGAATGGCTGGAAAAAGCGGGCGCCAAGGGCGTTTACATTGATGAAGCGTGGAATGTAGTTTTTCCGGTGCATGCAGAAGGAAGCCAGCAGCTGACTTTGTTCACAGCGCATATGGATACGGTATTTCCGGATATGGAGCCGATGCCCATGGAAGAGCGGGATGGCAGATTATATTGCCCCGGTGCAGGCGATGATACTGCCAGCGTGGCAACTTTATTGCTTCTGGCCCGCTATCTCATTACCCGAAATATACAGCCGGAAAAGGGATTCTTGCTGGTGTGCAACAGCTGTGAAGAGTCAGAAGGCAATCTGGCAGGCATCCGGCAGATTATGAAAGACTATGCCGGCAGAATTCAGGAATGCTATATCTTTGACGGCCTGTATAATCAGGTAGTCAACTGGCCTCTGGCAGTATTTAAGTTTAAAGTTACTGTCAAGGCAGAAGGCGGACACGCCTATCTGAATTTTGGCAATGCCAGCGCTGTGGCCTGCACCGCTGGAATGATCCACGAAATTTATCAAATGAAGATCCCCGAGGGGTGTAAATCCTCTTACAATGTGGGCGTGTGGAGTGGTGGAGAAGTACCCAATGGTATTGCCCAGCACAGCGAATTCCTGGTGGAAATGCGGTCTCAGCTCAACGAAAATCTGGAAATTCTCCGGCAGAATTTCCTCCAAATCGTGAAGAAGTATCAGGACCAGGGCCGCTGGGAGATCCAGGTGGAACCCATAGGCAGCTTGCCGGGAAAAGAAGGCGTAGACCCAGTGGTTCAGGGCAGAATTGATGAGAAAGTGCGGGAAATTCTGGAGCACTATTGCGAAGGGAAAACCATTTTCCGCTCCGGTGCCGGTGATATTAACATTCCCATGAGCATGGGAGTGCCGGGAATCAGTTTGTGCGCCTACAAGGTAGAAGGGGTTCACACCCGTGAGGAGTATATTGAGCTGGATACACTGCAAACAGCCCTTACGGTGAATATGACTGTGATGCTCAGCTGCTTGGAGTAATTGGAAATAAAATGAAACGGTAAAGGAGAATGACTATGTATCAGCTTCCTCAGGACGCATTGGAGTACGTCTTAGCGTGTAAAGAAGAACTTATGGATTTGGAAAGAACGCTGTGCCAGATTCCGGCACCTTCTCACAAAGAACATGCCAGAGCCGCCTTTTGTAAAAAATGGCTGGAAGATGCAGGGGCCAAAGGCGTGTACATTGACGAAGTACAAAACGTTATTTTTCCCATTAACGCAGAAGGCAGCAACCGACTGACTTTATTTGCCGCCCATATGGATACGGTGTTCCCGGATACGGAGCCTATGCCTATGACGGAAAAAGACGGCCTTCTGTATTGTCCCGGCGCCGGTGACGACACGGGAAGTGTGGCCCTGGTTTTGATGATTTCCAAGTATCTCATTACCCGGAATATTCAGCCCAAAGACGGTTTCCTCATGGTCTGCAATACCTGTGAAGAAATGGATCAGACCGGAATTACCCATGTGGTAAATGCCTATGAAGGACGTCTGAAAGAGGTCTATATGATGGACGGCCTGTACAATCAGGTAGTCAATTGGCCGGTGGCATATCAGAAATACAAAGTATCGATCCATGCACAAGGCGGACATGCTTATCTCAGCTTTGGCAACCCCAGTGCCATTCAGTGCGCGGCTTCCATGATCCAGGACATCTATGCGCTGCCGCTACCGGAAGGCTGTAAGTCCTCTTATAATGTAGGGCTGATTTCCGGCGGCTCCACCATCAATGCCATCGCGCAGAATGTGGAAATGGCAGTGGAAATGCGCTCTGAGCTGGAGAGCAATCTGAACAGTCTGCGCCAGAGCTTCCGGGATATTGTGAAAAAGCACCAGGATATGGAAATTTATGAGATCCGGGTTGCGGACGACGGCAGCCTGCCCGGCAAGGGGGATGTGGACGAGGCCCGGCAGGAAAAAATCAATGAAAAGATGCGGCAGATCTTTGGCCAGTATCTGGAAGGGAAGACCATTTTCCGTTCCGGCGCCGGAGATTTGAACATTCCGGCCAGCAAAGGTGTGCCCGGTGTGGGCTTCTGTGCTTATAAGCTGGGAAGAATTCACAGCCGTGACGAATATATTGATCTGGAGAGTTTGGAAAACGCCTTGCGTACCAGCCTGACAGTTGTGTTAAGCTGTGTGGATGACTAAAATCTAAAAAATTACAAAAGCTCTGGCAGCCGAAACTTCGGCTGCCAGAGCTTTTTTACAGAATGGAACGGCAACAAGATTATGTTTTTCCACTGTGAAGCACGGATTTGTCCAGCCACTTTCCGCTGCGCAGCCGCCAGGTGAAAGCCAGAGAGCGGACCGTCCAATCGCTGAACATGCCAATCCATACGGCAATGGGACCCAGACCCCAAACCCGGGCCAACAGAACCGTAATGACCACCCGGCAACTCCACATGGTGATGGCGGAGAGCAGCATGGAAAAACGTACGTCTCCGGCAGCGCGCATGCCATAAGCCGGAATAAAGGACATGGGCCAGGCAATGGGCTTGTACAGGCAGATGAGCCAGGTCAATTGAACCGTCATGGCTGCGGCCGCCGGCTCCATACCCCCCAGTACTGTAATGGGCTTTACCAAAAATGCTGTCACCAGACAGGAAATGGCGACCGCTGCTGTGCCGTATTTGGTCAAGAGCCGGAGATAGGTCCGGGCTTCCTGCTTTTTACCGGCACCGATACACTGCCCGACTACGGTAACCATGCCCAGTCCAATGCCCATGGGAGCCATGCTGGTCAGTTGTTCCAATACAGCTGTCATAGCCTGTGCGGCAATGGCTACGGTACCCATGGTGGAGACTGTGGACTGGATAGCCAGCTTTCCAAATTGGAACATGCCGTTTTCAACGCCTGTGGGTATGCCAATACCCAGAATATTTCCAATCATAGGGAAATTAGGCCGGATAGACAGATAATTGCGGATCACAACCACTTGTTCGGGCTTCTGAGGTGCGCGGAGCAGGAAAAGGACCGTAACGGCACAAAACATACGGGAAAACAAAGTGGACAAAGCGGCACCGGCCACATCCAAATGGAAAACAAAGATGAGAACGGCATTGCCGACAATGTTCAGGCCGTTGGAGATGGTGGAGATGGTCATGGGAAGCTTGGAATTCCCCTCTGCCCGAAAAATGGCAGCGCCGGCATTGTAAAGGGCGATGAAAGGGTAAGACAGACCAGTGATCAAAAGGTATGTCTCTGCATTGGTCATGACGGCCGGTTCCACCTGGCCGAAAATCAGACGAAGAAGGGGTCTGCGGAGCAGCACACATATCAGCATAATGGCGGTAGATAAAGCGGCAACCGCCAGGATCAACTGCTTGCCTGCCTGAATGGCGCCCGGCTTATCTCTCCGGCCCAAATACTGGGCACAGACGACGCATCCGCCGGTAGCCAGGGCGGAAAAGACGTTGATGACCAGGACGTTGATGGAGTCTACCAGCGAAACTGCGGAAATGGCAGCCGAACCTACATTGCTGACCATCATAGTATCGGCAGTTCCCATCAGAGAGTTGAGCAGCTGCTCTATCATCAGGGGAATTAAAAGATCCCAGAGCTGCTTTTTAGAGAACATGAACCCACCTGCTTTCCCGAATTTGTCCAACTTCCTCAGTATACGCTGTCAGACCGGGGACTGCAAGGATCTTTTTTCAGGCGGTGGAATGCGGCCGGTCAGCAAAGCGGTGAGAGAAAAGACGGCCATTTTTTAGAAAGGTGGAACGCTGAGGGAACTGTCCGGTCAGTTCCGGGGAACATGGAGTTTGTATAATGGGTCCCATGCAGGCGGCTGAGGACCGCCCGGAAAAGAAATTGGAGGGACATTACCATGTATTTTGAAGCTATTGCCAAAATTGTTGCGGAACGGACCGGATGCGAGATTGCCAACATTCAACCGGAGAGCAAGTTCTCCGAACTGGGAATCGACTCTCTGGATACGGTGGAGCTTTTG
The DNA here is from genome assembly GCA_944386835.1 of uncultured Oscillospiraceae bacterium. Taxonomy (GTDB): domain Bacteria; phylum Bacillota; class Clostridia; order Oscillospirales; family Oscillospiraceae; genus CALXCQ01. The sequence continues at coordinate 8,295 of CALXCQ010000144.1, forward strand.
ATGAATCTGGAAGATGAAATCGGAATTGAGATCGAGCTGGACCAGAAAGTGGAGACTATCGGGGATCTGGACAGACTCATTCAGAGCAAGAAAGGATAACTATGATTCAGTCTCAAATTTGTGAACTCCTGGGCATCCGGTATCCGGTTTTTCAGGGAGGAATGGCCTGGATTGCCGACGGGAAGCTGGCGGCAGCTGTTTCAAACGGTGGAGGACTGGGCATTGTGGCGGCGGGAAATGCGCCGGCCGAATACGTCAGAAGTCAGCTGCGTCTGGCCCGGTCCCTGACCGAGAAGCCGGTCGGCCTTAATATTATGTTGATGAGTCCCTACGCTGCAGAAGTGGCACAGGTGGCAGCGGAAGAAAAGGTAGCGGTGGTGACCACAGGCGCCGGCAATCCGTCGGCCTATATGGACAAATGGCTGGCGGCGGGAATTCGGGTCATTCCTGTAGTGGCCTCCGTAGCCATGGCAAAGCTGGTAACCCGGCTGGGAGCCGCGGCGGTCATCGCCGAGGGCGGAGAAAGCGGCGGACATGTGGGAGAACTGACCACTATGGTTCTGGTTCCGCAGGTATGTGATGCCACGGATTTGCCGGTGGTGGCAGCTGGCGGAATTGCCGATGGCCGGGGTGTGGCTGCGGCCTTTCTGTTGGGAGCCCAGGCCGTACAGATGGGAACCCGGTTTTTGAGCGCAAGAGAGTGCTCCATTCATCCGGTCTACAAGGAAAAAATCCTCAAAGCCACGGACTTGTGTACCATGGTGACCGGAAAACGTCTGGGTCATCCGGTCCGCAGTCTCCGTACGCCTTTTGCCAGAGCTTACTGGAACGCAGAATACGGAGGTATGCCGGACGAGGAGCTGGAGGCCCTTGGAACGGGAGCCCTGCGGCGCGCTGTACAGGAAGGGGACCAGGAAAACGGGTGCTTCCTGGCAGGCCAGATTGCCGCCATGGTGAAAAAAGAGCAGCCGGCAGCAGAGATTATTCAGGAAGTGATGGCGCAGGCGGAGCCTGTGCTTTTGGGGGCGTCCCGATGGATAAAATAGGATACTTGTTTTCCGGACAGGGGGATCAGTTTCCGGGAATGGGGCAGGAACTGTGTCAAATATCCCCGGCTGCCAAAGAGGTGTTTGACCTGTGTGACAGTCTGCGGCCCGGTACCAGCCAGCAGTGTTTTTCCGGAACCGAACAGGAACTGAGGCAGACGCAAAATACTCAGCCCTGTCTGTTTGCCGTGGAACTGGCGGCTTTCCGAGCCCTGGAGGAAGCGGGTGCTCCGCAGCCGGATGGGGTGGCGGGCTTTTCCCTGGGAGAAGTGGCAGCTGCCACAGCCAGCGGTCTGGTTCCTCTGGAGACCGGCTTCCGGCTGGTTTGCCGGAGAGGACAGCTGATGCAGGAAGCAGCTGGGAAAGTGCCTACAGCTATGGTGGCGGTTTTGCGGCTGAATCCGGATCAGGTAAAGACCTTGTGCAGCCGGTTTTCCCAGGTCTATCCTGTAAATTTTAACTGCCCCGGTCAAATTGCCGTTTCCGGTTTGGCCAGTCAGATGCCGGAATTTCAGGCGGCAGTCAAGGAAGCTGGCGGACGGACCGTCCCACTGGCAGTCCAGGGCGGATTTCACTCTCCTTTTATGGCAGAGACAGCCAGAACCTTTGCCCGGGATTTGGAGAAACTTTCGTTTCAGACACCCCGAATGGCGCTGTATGCCAATGCTACAGCCAGGGAGTATACGCCGCAGACGGCTGCGGATCTGTTGTCCCGGCAAATTGCGGCGCCGGTTTTGTGGGAGGATACCGTTCGGGCTATGGTGACCCGCGGTATGAATACTTTTGTTGAGCTGGGCCCAGGCAGAACGCTGACCAATATGGTGAAAAAAATTGCACCCGCTGCCCGTGCGCTGACGGCAGCGGAGTACTTGCAGGAGGTTGCCGGATGATACGGGGAAAAACAGCCATTGTGACCGGCGGTTCCCGGGGAATCGGCCGGGCCATTGTAGAGAAGCTGGCCTCTCAGGGGGCCAATGTGGCGGTGATTTACGCCGGCAGCCAGGATCTGGCGCAACAGGTGTGTACCCAGTGCGCCCAACAGTACGGCAGCGAGCTGAAAGCCTATCAGTGTGACGTATCGGATTATGAGGCGGTTCGACAGACAGTGGCTCAAATACGAAAAGAATTTGGAACGGTGCACATTTTGGTAAACAATGCGGGCATTACCCGGGACGGACTCATAGCGGTCATGCCCCGGGAGGACCTGGACGCAGTGATAGACACGAATCTGAAAGGGGCCTTTCATATGATTCGTCACTGTACTGGTTTGTTCCTGCGAAATCGGGAGGGGTGCATTGTAAACATTGCCTCCGTGTCCGGACTTATGGGCAACGGGGGACAGTGCAATTATGCTGCATCCAAGGCCGGGCTGATTGGACTGACCAAATCGGTAGCAAGAGAACTGGCTTCCAAAGGGGTTCGGTGTAATGCTATAGCACCAGGATTTATTGAGACAGACATGACCCGGAGCCAGCAGGAAAATCCACTTCTGACTTCCATCCCTCTGGGAAGAATGGGGAAGCCGGAAGAGGTTGCGGATGCAGTGGCATTTCTGGTTTCGGCAGACTATATTACCGGAGAAGTGCTCCGGGTAGACGGCGGAATCGCCATGTAAGGAGAACAACGATGGCAGAAGGAAGAAGAGTTGTCATTACCGGCCTGGGGGCCGTCACACCGCTGGGTAATACGGCGGCGGAGACCTGGCAGGCTATGAAAAACGGAAAAAACGGGATTGGCCCGATTACCCGGTTTGATACCAAGGACTTCAAGGCCAAACTGGCGGCCGAAGTAAAGGACTTTGACCCGTCGGCCTATTTGGAGGTCAACGAGCTGTTACGGACGGACCGGTATACTCAGTTCGCCGTGGCTGCGGCCCAGCAGGCGGTAGATCAGAGTGGGGTCGAGGGGACTGTGGACCCGTGTCGGTTTGCCGTAGTATTTGGCACCGGCATTGGCGGTATTTCCACATTCGAGACGGAGTATGGGAAACTTCTAAGCCGCGGGCCCCGGCGGGTTTCGCCCCTTTTTGTGCCTATGATGATTGCCAATATGGCAGCGGGAATGATCGCCATCCGCCATAACTGCCAAGGTTCCGCCATGCCAGCGGTGACTGCCTGTGCTTCCGGCTCCCATGCCATCGGCGAGGCCATGCGGATGATCCGGCACGGGTATGCCGATGCTGTAATTGCTGGCGGAGCGGAGGCAGCCATCACACCTTCGGCTGTGGCAGGCTTTGTCAATATGCAGGCCTTGTCGGTCAGCCAGGATCCGGAGCAGGCTTCGTTGCCCTTCGACCGGCGGCGGGGCGGATTTGTCATTGGAGAGGGCGCCGCAGCTCTGATTTTGGAGGAGTACGGCCATGCTCTGGCCCGCAATGCGGTTATCTATGGAGAACTGTGCGGCTACGGCTCCAGCTGTGATGCCTATCATATTACGGCGCCACATCCGGAAGCCAGAGGTGGAATCCAGGCTATGAAGCAGGCCATGGAGGAAGCATGCTACACCGCGTCAGATGCCGTGTACGTCAACGCCCACGGAACCGGAACGCCCATGAACGACCTGGTGGAGACCATGGCCATAAAAGCGGCCATGGGAGAAGCGGCGGCCAGACGTGCCTGGGTCAGTTCCACCAAGTCCATGACTGGTCATATGCTGGGTGCAGCCGGAGCGGTTGAGGCTTTGGCCTGCATTCTGGCATTAAAAGAAGGGGTGATTCCCCCGACCATTCATCTTCAGGAGCAGGATGAGGCCTGCGATTTAAACTGTACACCCAACCAGGCTGTCCGGGCGGAGCCGACTCTGGCCCTTTCCAACTCCCTGGGCTTCGGGGGACATAATGCCTGCCTGGCATTCAGAAAGGTGTAGCCTATGAAGGAATTGGAAATTCGGCAGTATGCAGAACTGATGAAAGAGCTGGACCTGACTGGGCTGGAAGTTTCTCAGGGAGACTGGTCCTTGCGGTTGGAGCGGGGCAGCGCTGTGTCCGTGGTACCGTCCGGGACAGCTCTGAGCCGGGCGGCAGAAGCGCCGGCATATCAGCCGGTACCGGAACCGGACTGTTATGAGGTAAAATCCCCGGTAGTAGGAGTGTTTTATGCCGCAGCAGCGGAAAATGCGGCGCCGTATGTATCCATTGGTGACCATGTACAAAAGGGCCAGACGCTCTGTGTTTTAGAGGCCATGAAGCTGATGAATGAGATTGCCGCGGAAGAGCCGGGGGTGGTGACGGAGATCTGTGTTGCCGACGGCCAGGTGGTAGAGTATGGGACCGTATTGTTCCGTATCAGGAGGTAGCCGGTGAATCAGGAAGAAATCAAAAAAATTCTGCCCCACAGAGAGGCAATGCTGCTCCTGGACCAGGTGGAAGAGGAAAATGGGGAAGCCTTGGGACAATACAAGGTCCGGGGAGATGAGTTTTTCCTCCAGGGCCATTTTCCCGGCAATCCCATAGTACCGGGGGTTATTTTGTGTGAGATGCTGGCCCAGTCTGCCTGTGTGCTTCTGGCTGCTTCCCTGACACAGGGCAGACTGCCTGTCTATACAGGCCTAAATAATGTAAAATTCCGTCATCCGGTCAGACCGGGGGATACCGTAATCACTCGCTGCCGTATCAGGCGGCAGAAGCCTCCGTTCTACTTTGCGGAAGGAACTGTCAGCGTTGACGGCAGAATCTGTGTGACGGGGGAATTCTCCTTTGCGATAACAGGAGTGTAGACTATGTTCTCAAAAATTCTCATTGCCAACCGGGGCGAAATCGCAGTCCGGATTATTCGTGCCTGTAAGGAGATGGGGGTGGCCACAGTAGCGGTCTACTCCCAGGCAGATAGGAATGCACTGCATGTGGCTTTGGCAGATCAAAGTTATTGCATCGGCGGCCCGGAAGCGGTAGACAGCTATTTGAACGAAACACAGATTATCAGCGCGGCGCTTCTGGCAGGCGCACAGGCCATCCATCCTGGGTATGGTTTTTTGTCGGAAAATGCCCACTTTGCCAATCTGTGCCGGCGGCATGGGCTGGTCTTTATCGGTCCGGACCCGGAGAGTATGGTCCGGCTCAGTGACAAGGCGGTTTTGAAAGAACTGGCGAGACAGGCCGGGCTGAAGGTGATTCCCGGCACACAGGCGTTGGAATCGGCCCAGGCGGCAGTCCAGGCGGCGCAGAGCATTGGCTATCCTGTGATGCTCAAGGCCTGTGCCGGCGGAGGCGGCCGGGGCATTCGGTTGGTGCGCCAGCCTCAGGAGATGGAAGACGCCTATTTCCAGTCGGCTTCCGAGGCGCAAAGTGCATTTGGAGATGGCAGCGTTTATCTGGAAAAGTATATTTCCCCGGCCCGTCATGTGGAATTGCAGATTCTGGCTGACGAATACGGGAACGCCGTGTGTCTGGGAGAGCGGGACTGCTCTTTGCAGCGGCGCAACCAGAAGCTTTTGGAAGAGTCTCCCTCTCCGGCGGTATCCGACGGACAGCGCCGGGAAATGACCGCCTTGGCTGTAGAGGCGATCCGGCATTTGGGATATGTAGGCGCCGGAACTCTGGAATTCCTTCTGGACCGGCAGGGACAGTTCTGGTTTATGGAGATGAATGTACGCCTTCAGGTAGAGCACTGTGTGACGGAAATTCTGACCGGCATCGATTTGGTCAAATGGCAGATTCGCATCGCGGCGGGAATTGCTCTGAACTTTACGCAGAAGGATATTCGTCTACAGGGCTCCGCCATAGAATGCCGGATTAATGCCACCGGCTGCGGAACGTTACAGCTGCTCCATGTTCCCGGGGGGCCGTCCGTTCGCTTTGACACCTGTCTGGTAGCAGGTACGGAAGTTTTGCCTTACTACGATGCCCTGGTGGGAAAACTGATTGTCTGTGCCAAAACCAGAGAAGAGACCTTGCGGAAACTGCGGGCCGCACTGTGTGAGCTGGTCATTGCAGGGATTCCCACCAATATTGAAGAGCAGCTGCAAATGATTGCCGATGAACGGTTTATCTCCGGCAGCTATGATTTGACATTTATAGGCAGCAGGTGAGACCATGGCACTAATCAATTTTCTAAAACCGAAAAATCAGTTGGAAGAAGGCGGCCGTACGGCAGCACCGGTGCAGCAGGATGCAGGGGAGCCGGAAAAGAAATGCCCCAATTGTCATAAAGAAATACCCCTGAGCCGCCTGTGGGCGAATCATTTGGTTTGTCCCTGCGGCTATCACTTTCGCATGAAAGCCCGTCAGCGGATCCAGATGCTCGCGGATAAGGACAGCTTTCAGGAGCGGGACGGAAGCTGGAAACGAGGGAACCCGCTGGGATTTCCTGGCTATCAGGAGAAAATGGAGACGGCGCAGGTGGCCAGCGGAGAAGAAGAGGCGGTCATTTGTGGAACCGCCCGGTTGGGCGGATATCCATGCTGCCTGTTTGTAATGGAGCCCTATTTTATGATGGGCAGTATGGGCAGCGTGGTTGGGGAAAAGATTACAAGACTGTTTGAGTATGCAGTGGACCATCAGCTGCCTGTGATTGGTTTTACCGTCTCCGGAGGCGCCAGAATGCAGGAGGGACTTTTGTCTTTGATACAGATGGCCAAGACATCCGGCGCTGTTAAACGACACAGCGATGCAGGACTTTTGTATATAGCGGTGCTGACCGATCCCACCACCGGAGGTGTAACTGCCAGCTTTGCCATGGAGGCAGATATTCTTCTGGCAGAGCCGGGAGCCACCGTGGGATTTGCAGGAGCCAGAGTGGTGGAGCAGACAACCCAGAAGGCTTTGCCGAAGGGATTCCAGAAGGCGGAATTTGTGCTGGAACACGGATTTCTGGATGCCATTGTCAGCCGGGGCAGTCAGAAAAAAGTCCTGACCCAGTTACTCAGCCTGCATGCCAAAGGAGGTCCGATATGAGTATGCCCTATGATCGGGTCAAATTGGCCCGGGACAATAAACGCCCTACGGGACTGGACTATATCCGCAATCTGTTTACGGATTTTGTGGAAATGCATGGAGACCGGTATTATGGAGATGATCCCGCCATTGTAGGCGGAATTGCCCGGTTGGGGGAGAATCCGGTGACGGTTTTGGCCATGGAGAAAGGCCACACTGCCAAAGAACGGACACGGCGCAACTTTGGCGCGCCCCATCCGGAGGGATACCGGAAAGCTCTTCGGCTGATGAAGCAGGCGGAGAAATTTGGCCGCCCAGTGATCTGTTTTGTGGACACTTCCGGTGCTTACTGTGGGGTAGGAGCCGAGGAGAGAGGGCAGGGGTGCGCAATTGCACAGAATCTTTTGGAACTGTCCACTTTGTGTGTGCCGGTCATTTCCATTATCATTGGAGAAGGGGGCAGTGGCGGAGCCTTGGCTCTGGCTTTGGCGGACCGGGTCTGGATGCTCCAAAATGCTGTCTATTCCGTTATTTCGCCGGAAGGATGTGCCAGCATTCTCTGGAAAGATTCGGCAAAGGCGGCAGAAGCTGCTTCCAGTCTCAAGCTGACGGCAGAGGACGCCAAAAGTCTGGGAATTGCCGATAAGATTCTTTCGGAAAAAGAGTTGGGGAAACAGGAATTTTACTGCCGTATCCGGATGCTGCTTGCCCGGCAGCTTCAGGAATTGGAAGAAGATGCGGAACTGGTGAGTAAACGCTATGACCGGTTTCGGAAGTTGGGGACCGGGGAGGAAAGCCAATGAGCCTTTACCAACAATTTTGTACGGAGTACCAAGACCCGTCCGGGAGACTGGAAAAACTGGAACTGCACTATCCGGACACTTTTAACTACGGATATGATGTGGTGGATGTGCTGGCCCGGCAGTCCCCGAAGAAACGGGCTCTGGTGTGGTGCAACGTGGAAAACGAAGAACGCTGCTTTAATTTTTCCCAGATGAGCCAGTACAGTAACCAGGTAGCCAATGTACTGCGCCAGGCAGGAATCGGCCGGGGCGACCGGGTGATGCTGGTGCTAAAACGGCACTATGAATATTGGTTTGCAGTTCTGGCTCTTCATAAGTTGGGAGCTGTGGCAATTCCCTCCACCCATATGCTGACAGTGGACGATTTGGTATACCGGCTGAAAGCAGCTCCGGTTAAGGCCGTGATTTGTACCTGGCAAAATCAGGTTCCCGAGAAACTGTCTCAGGCACTGGAACTGGCAGGCTGTCAGGTCAGCCGGTTCTGCGTCCAACGGGATGTCCCGGGGTTTATCAACCTGACGACCGCCATGGAAGATGCCACTTCGGAGCTGGAACGGGTCCCCACTTTGGCAACCGATCCCATGCTGTTATATTTTACCTCCGGCACTACCGGCTATCCCAAAGGGGTCATCCACGACTTTACCTATCCGCTGGCGCACATTGTGACAGCCAAATACTGGCAGGAAGCGGAGGAAGACGGACTGCACTTTACGGTGGCAGAAACCGGTTGGGCCAAGGCATCCTGGGGAAAGCTGTACGGCCAGTGGCTGGTTGGCAGCGCCGTTATGGTTTTCGACTTTGACAACTTCGACCCAAAGCAGCTGGCCGGCGTTATTAACCGCTATCGTGTCACGTCCTTTTGTGCACCGCCTACGGTGTACCGGTACCTGGTCCGAAAGGGGATTCCGGCTATGCCGAGCCTGCGCCATGCCACTACGGCCGGAGAGATGCTGGCACCGGAGGTGTTTCGAAAATTCACGGCCAGCACGGGACTTACCTTGCGGGAGGGGTATGGCCAGACGGAAACCACGTTATTGATGGCAAACTTTTGCGATCGGGAACCGGCGGAAGGTTCCATGGGGATGGCCTCTCCTTTCTACCGGATTGCACTTCTGGACAAAAAGGGCGAACCGGTGGCAGAGGGAGAAATCGGTGAGGTGGTGATTATCCCGCCCAAGAATGGCCGGCAACCGGGAATTTTTGTTCGCTATTTGGACAGTGAAGAGCAGTATCGGTACGCCTGGCGAGGTGGAGTGTACCACACCGGCGATGCTGCTTATCGGGACGCGGCGGGGCGATACTGGTTTCACGGAAGGTTTGACGACATTATCAAGACCGGGGGCTACCGAGTCGGTCCCTATGAAGTGGAAAATGTTCTGATGGAACATCCGGCAGTGGTGGAGTGCAGCGTCATCGGCGTACCGGATCCTTTGCGGGGCCAGGCCATTAAAGCGATTGTGGTATTGGCGTCCGGCTACGAGGCATCCCAGAATTTAGAGCAGGCTATCAAAGACTGGTGCAATCAAAAGCTGGCGGAGTACAAATGGATTCGGATGGTAGAGTTTGTCCGGCAGATGCCCAAGACCATCAGCGGAAAAATTCAGAAAAATCTGCAAAGAAAGCTGGGGTAAGGGTTGCGTTTTCGGGGAAAAGACGCCAGCTGATTCCAAAACCTTAGGGTCAAAATATGGGCAGAAGCAGAACTTTTGGGCAGAAAAATTTTGACGTCAATACCAGTTTGGGAAATGTTTGAATTCCACCGGGGAATACGGTATAATAATCTAATATTAGATATCATGTGCCGTTCTCAATCTGACCGGCTGCAACAGGAAGGAGAAGCCATGGAATTCACCCGGAACAATCTGGAACAGATTCTCAGCCAGAGCATCTGCGGTTATCGGCAGTATGCTTTGGGAAAGCCTGTTCGTCTGGTCTATGTGAGCGAAAATTTGTGCCGGATGGTGGGCAAAAGTTCGGTAGAATTGATGCAGCCTGAGAAGTATGTCCAGCTCATCCATCAGGAGGACAGAAACCGGTACTGTCATTTTTTGGAACAACTCAGCAGCCCAGGTCAGATGGCCAGTGAGGAATACCATCTGACGGGCAGCGGTGGCCGACGGCTATTGGTACGGGACACAGCTACTGTTTTGGAGCTGGATGGACAGCTGTTTGCCCAATGTGTCTTGACAGTGCTGACAGAGCAGGAGATTCCCGCAAGACCGTTACGACAACTGGAGAAGCTGAAAGAATCTTTACCTTGGGGAGTTCTCTGCTACACTTGTGAAAGACAGCCGAAAATTACCTATATGAACCGGCAAATGGAAGAACTTTTGCGCTTGCCTGGGAATAACGAGGCAGAAGCAGACTATCGGTCCATGTGCCGGGAAAATATTTTTCTTATGGTGCCCATGGAGGAACGGAGAAAATTCAGCCTTTTATTAAACCGAGTTTATTCCGAAGGGTTTCCTTTAGCAGGGGAAATGAACTTACAAAGGTGGGACGGAAGTCGGGTTCGGGTCTTGGGCTGGGTGACCAAGGGGCGGGACATCCAGGGGAATGCGGAATTCCAGAGTATCTGTATCGATGTAACAGAGGGATACCGCTCCCGGAGAAACAAGGAAGCAAAACGCTATCTGGATGCATTAAAGGACGTCTATGACAAGGTTTTTTCCTACGATTTGTCTGCCGGTACGGTTCAGTGCCTGTATAGTAGCCATTCGTCCCAGTTCCAGTGGATTGAAAATATCCCTATGGAAATGGGATCGGCCACTTTCCAGTGGATTGATCAGACGGTAGTGCCGGAAGACAGGCAGAAAGTCCGAGGCTTTTTCCGGGATTTTTGGGAAAGAAAATTGCAGCGAACTTCCCAGGCACCGCCTCAGGTTTCTTATCAGGCCCAATCCTCAGATGGTCAAATCCGTCGGTATCGGGGAATCCTGCTTCAGACAGAGGAATCGGTCAGCCTCTTTTGCTGCCGCTGTGTGGCCGATCAGGAGGAAGTAGCGGCTCTGCGGCGGGAAAATGTGATGCTCAGAGAAAACATGCAAGAGTTGATGCGCTTTAGCGATGGCATGGCTGCATTTTTGGTTACAGATCAGGGGGTGACGCCGCTGTATGCCAGCGACAATGTCTGCCGGTTTTTCGGATATAGCCGGGAACAATGGCTGCCTTTGATGCAGCGGGTGACGCCTTTGGAGGAGTTCGTATCCGGAAGCCCGGTGGATAGTGAAGATTACCGGCAGCTTTTACGAACAGGACAGGCAGAATTTACCTATCAAGATGTGGACACTGGCAGCCCGCATCAAATCAAGGCCATTTGCTCCCCCAAGCTGTCAGGAAAGTCCGGACCGCAATATGTGATGCTCTATAGTATGGATC
>CALXCQ010000145.1 GCA_944386835.1 uncultured Oscillospiraceae bacterium
TTCCTGGAAGCCGCACTCCTGTGGAGGTCTCTCAAATTCTCATGCTCCCGCAATTTCCCGAAAGGGGAGATTGAAAAAAACGCAAGTTTCTGCTAAAATATTGTATTCAGATTCTAAAGAATCAGGAGGCATACCTGTGAACCATACCACAACTGTCATTGCCCAGGAAGACCTGACGGCACAAGCGGCATATTGCGCCAAAATCCGGGACTATTGGACCCAGGAGGGCAGAACGCCCACAGCCTTTGTAGACACCTACGGCTGCCAACAAAATGAGGCTGACTCCGAGCGAATTCGGGGGATGCTGGTATCTGCCGGCTATGCCCTATGTGACGGGGAAGAAGGCGCAGATCTCATTGTTATCAACACCTGCGCCATCCGGGAGCACGCAGAACAGCGGGTTTTCGGCAATGTAGGCGCCCTGACCCATACCAAGCGCCGTCATCCGGCACAAAAAATTTTCCTGTGCGGTTGTATGATGGGCCAACCCCATGTGGTGGAGCGGATTCGCAAAAGCTACCGGCATGTGGATGGTGTTTTTTCCACCCATCATCTGTGGCAGTTTCCCAGTCTTTTATATACGGTGCTCACCCAGGGCAAGCGGGTCTTTTCCACACAAGACGAGGCAGGAAATATTGCAGAAGGTCTGCCTGTATGCCGTACCAGCCCTCTGAAGGCCTGGGTTTCCATTATGTATGGCTGCAACAATTTTTGTTCCTACTGCATTGTCCCCTATGTCCGGGGCCGGGAACGCAGTCGCCGGCCAGAGGATATTCTCCAGGAAGTGAAAGCTCTGATCCGGCAGGGTTACAAAGATATTACCCTTTTGGGCCAAAACGTCAACTCCTATGGCAAGGATTTGGAGCTGGGCATGGATTTTTCCGACCTTCTGGCTCAGATTGCCAGTTTAGACGGAGATTTCTGGCTCCGGTTCATGACCAGTCATCCCAAAGACGCCAGCCGGAAGCTGTTTGACACCATGGCCCGATACCCCAAAATTGCCAAACAGTTCCATCTGCCTTTCCAGTCGGGAAACAACCGGGTGCTCCAGGCCATGAACCGGCACTATACCGTAGAGGAGTACCTTTCCCTTATTGCCTACGGCCGGGAAAAAATGCCGGACATTGTCTTTACCAGCGACGTCATTGTAGGCTTTCCCGGCGAGACGGAGGCAGAATTTCAGGACACTCTGCGCCTGATAGAAAAAGTGGGCTATGACGCACTCTTTACGTTTATCTTCTCCCCCAGACAGGGTACACCGGCAGCCGAGATGCCAGACCCTGTATCCAAGGAAGAAAAAGGCCGCTGGTTCGATGCCCTTTTGCAGGTGCAGAATCGAATCTCGGAGGAAAAACACCGTAGCTATATTGGCAAAGACTACCGGGTCCTCATAGACGGAACCGACGGGGATCTGCTTACAGCCCGTACCGAAGGCGGCCGGCTGGTCCGCCTGCCAGGGTCTCAGGATCTGATCGGGCAGTTTGCCACCGCCCATATTACCGGCTGCACCACCTGGAGTTTGTCAGGCCATCTGGTCTGAGGTTCCTTATTTCCACATTTTGCCAGTACAGGAGGTATTCCATGGCTGAACTGACCCCCATGATGAAACAATATCTGCAAATTAAACAGGAAAATCCCGACTGCATTTTGTTCTTCCGTCTGGGCGATTTTTACGAAATGTTCTGCGAGGATGCCAAACTGGCCTCCAAAGAGCTGGATCTGGCCCTCACCACCCGGGACCGGAACAAAGACGCGGAAGATCAAACTCCCATGTGTGGCATCCCCTATCATTCCTCGGAGAGCTATATTGCCCGGCTGGTTGCCAAAGGATACAAGGTGGCCATCTGTGAGCAGATGGAAGATCCCGCTCTGGCCAAAGGACTGGTCAAGCGGGAAGTCACCCGGCTGGTGACACCGGGAACTGTCACTGAGGCCTCTATGCTGGACGCCTCCCGGAATAACTATTTTGCCTGTATTTATGGAGAAGAAGATCGATACGGGCTGTGCTTCTGTGATATTTCCACCGGCAGTTTCTATGCCACCGGCGCCGCAGGCGATGGTGCCCGGGAGCGAATTGAAAATGAGCTGGGCAGATTCTCCCCCTCCGAAGCGCTGTGCTATGGTACCGCGAAACAGGACGACGGTTTCACAAACCTTCTGTCGGAAAAGCTGGGCTGCATGGTGGACCCGGGAGCGGAAATTCTGCCTCTGGAACAGTGTCAGACTATTGTAGAGACCCAGTTCGGCACCACCTGTCAGGAGCTGGGGATTGGGGCCCGGCCGGAAGTGGTAATTTCCGCCGGTCTTTTGCTCACAGCCCTTCAGGAAAGCCAGAAAGCAGACCTGCGCCATATCCGGACTCTGGACTACTATCTGTCCGGCAAATTTATGGAACTGGACCTGGCAGCCCGGCAAAATCTGGAACTGACCCAGACCCTGCGTTCCAAAGAGAAGTGGGGCAGTCTGCTCTGGGTTCTGGACAAGACCAAAACCGCCATGGGCAGCCGGCTGCTTCGCGGCTGGCTGGAAAAGCCGCTCTTGGCGCCGGATGCCATCAACCGCCGGCTGGATGCCGTGGAAGAGCTGGTGACCAAAACCGTCCCCAGAGAAGAGATTATTGTGGCTTTGAAAGAAGTCACGGACATAGAGCGGACCATGGCCCGGATTGTCACCGGCACCGCCGGCTGCCGGGACCTGATTGCCCTTTCCTGCGGTTCCCGCCCCCTGCCGGATATCCGGGCGCTTCTTTCTCAGATGGAAAGCCCCCTGCTCCGGGAGATTTACAAGGATTTGGACACCCTGGACGACTTGCGGGATCTCATCGACCAATCGATTGCCGAAAATCCCCCCTTCTCTGTTCGGGAAGGGAACATCATCCGCAAAGGCTACCACGAAGAGGTGGACCGCCTGCGGGATATCCTCTCCGGCGGCAAGGGCAGCCTGGCCGCCATTGAAGCCAAGGAAAAAGAAGCCACCGGGATTCCCAAGCTGAAAGTGGGCTACAACCGGGTATTCGGTTATTACATAGAGGTATCCAAATCCTATACTTCCCTGGTGCCGGACTCTTATATCCGCCGCCAGACACTGGCCAATTGTGAGCGCTACATCACCCCGGATTTGAAAGAGCTGGAAACCACCATTCTCACTGCGAAAGACCGGATCGTGGCTCTGGAATTCGAGCTCTTTACCCAGATACGCCTCCGTCTGGCAGATAAGTCCCAGCGGGTACAGACCACCTGTCAAGCGGTTGCGGCTTTGGATACCCTTTGCTGCTTTGCGGCCAACGCGGTCAGGTACAACTACTGCCGGCCTCAGGTAGACCTGTCCGGCAGCATTCAAATCACCCAAGGACGGCACCCTGTGGTAGAGCAGGTACTCAAAGGCAGTCTGTTTGTCCCCAACGATACCAACCTGGACACTGGCGCAGACCCGGTGGCGATTATTACCGGTCCCAACATGGCCGGCAAATCCACCTATATGCGTCAGGTAGCCCTGATTGTGCTGATGGCTCAGATGGGCAGTTTCGTGCCGGCCAAGTCGGCCAAAATCGGAATTGTGGATCAGCTGTTCACCCGGATTGGGGCCTCGGATGATTTGGCCTCTGGTCAGTCCACCTTTATGGTGGAGATGACGGAAGTTGCCAATATCCTACGGTACGCCACGTCCCGCAGCCTTCTCATTCTGGACGAAATCGGCCGGGGCACTTCCACCTTTGACGGCATGGCCATTGCCCGGGCCGTTCTGGAGTATTGCGCCGATCCCAAGCGGCTGGGTGCCAAAACGCTCTTTGCCACCCATTACCATGAGCTGACCGTTCTGGAAGACGAGCTGCCTGGGGTGCGCAACTATAATATTGCCGTGAAAAAGCGGGGCGGAGACATTATTTTCCTCCGAAAGATCATCCCGGGTGCGGCCGACGACTCCTTTGGTGTGGAAGTGGCCAAGCTGGCAGGTATCCCAGAGCCGATTATCAAACGGGCCCATGCCTTGCTAAGACAGCTGGAACAGCATCCGGAGCCGGAAACCCGCCTGCCCCTGGACAACCAAATCACCCTCATGGACCTGGGGGATTCTCCCCTGCGAAAAAAGCTCTCGTCCTTGTCGGTAGAAACCATGACGCCCATTGAGGCCATGAATGCGCTTTACGAACTGAAGCAACTTCTGTAAAGGAGGCCTGTATGGCAAACTATTCCCGTTCTTCCCGTTTGGGAACCACTATGAGCCGGGGCGAGCTCATTGGCGGATTGTGTTATTTGCCTTTTTATCTGGTTCTGCTCAGCTGGATTCTTCTGTTCCTGTCCGGCCTTCTCGGTCTGGGCTGGGACCTTCTCACCGTCAATGTGGTGTACTTTGTGTGTAATTTTCTTGCCGTTGTGGCAATCTTTCACCGTTTTTTACTCCGTTCCATGGAGCAGGTCACGTCCCATTTCTGGCAAGTGGTACAAGCCATCATTCTGGGCTTTGCCCTCTATTACGTTTTGAATCTGCTTCTGGGCGTTGTGCTGTCCTTTTTGAGCCCGGAGTTTCTCAATCCCAATGAACAGGCGGTGGAAGGGCTCTTACAGGATAGCTTCTCCCTCATGAGTATCTGTACCGTTTTGCTGGCCCCTCTTGTGGAAGAAACCCTGGTTCGGGGTCTGCTTTTTTCCAATCTCTACCCCGTAAATCGAATTCTGGCCTATGGGATCAGCATTCTGGCCTTTTCCTTTCTCCATGTATACGGTTACTTCGGTACCGTCAGTCTAAGCGACCTTTTGTTCTCTGCAACCGCATACATCCCCGCTTCCATCGCTCTGGGCTGGACCTATGAAAAGGCGGGCACTATTTGGGGGCCGATTTTCCTGCATGCCATTCTCAATGCCGTCAGCACGGGAATTTTACGGTATCTTCCCGGCTGATTTTCCGGTTATACTCAGATAATTCAAAGAGAATACGCAAACCGGCAGTTTCCCCAAGGCGTCCTGCCAGCGAGCCGGCTGTCTACAGGATTCCCACAACCAGGCTGCTTTCCCGGGGCCGTTACAGCGGAGCTGTTGTTCTGTTGGCGGACTGTTTTTTCTGTACTTTCTTCCAATGAACCGGCCTTCCCCGCAAACCCATCCCCAATGCCCCTTCCCGGAAGATTTTCCCCGGGCAGGTGGCTTTCCCCAAAGAATCGTAACCAGGCGGTCTTCCGACACGCCAAGACAGGAGGTGGCCCATGGCCAAAATCAAACAACTTTCCCCCCATGTTGCCAATCTGATTGCCGCAGGTGAGGTGGTAGAGCGGCCCGGCAGCGTTGTCAAAGAGCTGACGGAAAACGCCATTGACGCCGGGGCCAAAACCATCACGGTAGAACTGCAAAACGGCGGAATGACATTCCTGCGGGTCACCGATGACGGCTGCGGTATGGCGCCGGAAGATGCAGAAGTCGCTTTTTTACGCCATGCCACCAGTAAAATTTCCGGTGCAGAAGACCTGGACGCCATTACCACCATGGGTTTCCGGGGAGAAGCTCTGGCAGCCATCAGCTCTGTGAGTCACATCGATTTACTTACCAAGTCAGAATCTTCCCCTATGGGATATACGCTTCATTTGGACGCTGGAACCATTACGGAACGGGGCGATGCCGGATGTCCCAATGGCACCACCATGATCGTCCGCAATCTGTTTTACAATACCCCGGCTCGTATGAAATTCATGAAATCCGATACTGCCGAGGCTGCCAATATTATTTCAGCCGTCCAGAAACAGGCCCTGGCCCATCCGGAAATCTCCTTCCGTGTCATAAAGGACGGCCAGGAAGTGTTCCAGACACCGGGAGACGGCCATCTGGGCAGTGTCATCTACTGTCTGTATGGCCGGGACTTTGCCAATCAGCTGGTACCGGTGGAAAGCAAATGGGACAACACCCGAATCTGGGGCTATGTTACCCGTCCCACCGCCACCCGTGGCAACCGCAGTTACCAGCAATTTTTCGTCAACGGCAGACCGGTAAAATCCAAGACTATGACCAGTGCTTTGGAAGAGGCCTACCGAAATCAGATGATGGCAAACCGGTTCCCCGGCTGTGTGCTCCATGTGGAGCTGCCGCCCCGGCTTGTGGATGTAAATGTCCATCCTGCCAAGCTGGAGGTCAAATTTCTCTCGGAAAAAGCTATCTTTGACTGTATTCACTATGGCGTGTTGGCCGCTTTACAGAAGGCCTCTGCCAAGCCGGAAATGAAACTGGATTCCCGACGTTCCGGTCAAAAAAAATTGGAGACCAACGAAAATTTCTATAAAACCATGACTGCCCAGGAGTACCGACAGTTTGCCGGACAGCTGGCGCAGGCTTCCTATAGCCCCGTATCTTCCCAAACACTGGAAGCCCTCAAAACCACCAGAAAAGAAGGCGTGGAAAAGCAGATCCAGACCGGCAGCTGTCCCATTTCGGAAAGAGAGCCGAACCTTTCCGTCAGGGCGCCAGTCTGCATCCCCCGCTCCTGCCAGGAAGCAACGGCCTCCGCCCACAAAGATGCCCCTTACCTTCCGGTCCCAGACTGGAAAGGCGGTTCTTCCCTGCCGGAAAGTTGGGCAGAAAGTTCACCGGCTGGCCCGGTCCTGACAGGTCGGAATCCTCTCTCTGTGGCAGAAAACCTTGCGGTCGGTACCTCCGGCCTGTCTGCATCTGTTTCTAAGAATGGTATGCCTGGGCGCGAAGATCCGCTCTCCTCAGTTTCCAGCGATACGCCCGGAGCAGAGGCCTCACTTTCCACTGCTCCCGCAGGCTGGAACGGCAGATCGCCGGAAGCGGAACCGCTACAGCAGTCCCTCTGCATTCCGGAAGAGGACTTTCGGATCGTGGGAGAAGTTCTGGATACCTATCTCATTGTGGAACAGGGAAAAAACGTCTATTTTATTGACAAACATGCCGCCCATGAACGGATTCTGTTTGAAAAGCTGAAAGCGGAAGACCACCCGATTATGGCTCAGAGTCTGATCACCCCGCTGGTAGCCGATCTGGACCGGGAGGAGGCTGCCATTGTGCTGGAAAATGCCTCCTTACTGCTCAACTGCGGCTTTGAAGTGGATGACTTAGGCGACGGTGTCCTGATTTTGCGGCAGATTCCTGCGGATCTTCCCATGGAAGATGCCGTCAGCTCCCTGGCCGCCCTGGCCGAAGACCTCCTTCAGGGCAAAAGCCTGGACCCGGCCTCTCTGCGTGACCATTTACTGCACACCATTGCCTGCAAGGCGGCAATCAAAGCTGGGTATCACACCGAGAGCACTGAGCGGGACTCCTTGGTGCGGCAGGTTTTGACCCGGGACGATATCCGGTACTGCCCTCACGGCAGGCCCGTGTGTATCTGTCTGAGTCAGGCCACTTTGGAAAAACAGTTTAAGAGGGCATAACATGGAAAAAATTGTCTGTGTCGTAGGTCCCACGGCCTCCGGCAAAACGGCGCTGGCCGTCCAGCTGGCAAAACTTCTGGACGGAGAAGTCGTCTCCTGTGACTCCATGCAGATCTATCGGGGTATGGACATCGGCACTGCCAAACCTACCCTGGCGGAAATGGAGGGCATCCCCCATCACATGCTGGACGTGGTAGACCCTCAGACGCCCTTTTCCGTAGGGCAGTATGTGGCCATGGCCGACCCCATTGTCCGGGATATTTTGGACCGGGGAAAGACCGTTATATTGGCAGGCGGCACCGGTCTTTATGCAGACAGCCTCATTGCCGGCCGCACCTTTGCCCCTCTGCCTGCCACCGGGCAGCGGGAAGCTCTGGAAGCCCAGGCGAAGCAGGAGGGTTTGGCGGCTCTGTATTGCCGGCTGAAACAGGTAGACCCGGAGATCGCCGGAAAAATTGCCCCTTCGGATCAAAAGCGAATCCTCCGGGCTCTGGAAGTATACGAACTGACGGGAAAGCCTCTATCCTGGCACAACGCCCAGACCCGTCTGCAACCACCGAAATATACGCCCATTTGGATTGGTCTGGACTTTCCGGACCGCCAGGTTCTGTATGACCGGATTAACCGCCGGGTAGAGCAGATGATAACCGCCGGCCTGCTCAAGGAGGTCCAGGCTTTGTTGGACTTGGGCATTCCAACCACGGCCACCAGTATGCAGGCCATTGGCTACCGGCAGATTCTGGCAGTCATTCAGGAAAGCTTACCTCTTGACCAGGCTGTAGCTCAGATTCAGCAAGAATCCCGGCGGTACGCCAAACGGCAACTTACCTGGTTCCGCAGAAATCCGGCCATTCACTGGATCTTCCAGTCGGACCCACCAGATTTTTCCACTTCTTTGTCCACCGCCCTCTCTTATCTCCCTTTTTTCGACACGCTTCTATGATAAAATAGGGGTACTGAAGAGAAAGGAGAGAAAACCATGCAAACGGCAGAGAATTTACAGGACAAATTTTTAAATGAGGTCCGGAAAGACCGGTGTCCCCTGACCATCTTTTTAATGAACGGTTTTCAATTGCGGGGCGTCGTAACAGGGTTTGACAACTTCACCCTGGTTCTCAACACCGATGGTAAGCAACAATTAATTTATAAACACGCAATTTCCACCATGGTTCCCAGCCAACCGGTGAAACTGGCATAAAACAGGCATGCCCTGTTTTATCGGCAAGGAGATAGGTATGAAACAGGGTAAAATTTTCAATCGCATTGTAGAAGTGGTGCTGCTGTGCGCTATTTTGGCCTATTTTGGCTATTCTATTTTTTCTGTTTTTTCCAATCCTCTGACCACCACCCAGGCCATTGCCTATGAGACTGGCTCCGGATGCTACACCTCCGGGTATGTGGTGCGGGAGGAACAGGTTCTGACATCTTCCTATCCGATTACGCTTCTGACCCAGTCGGAAGGCGCCAAAGTGGGAGCCGGCCAAGTGTTGGCCGTCGGGTATCAAAGTCAGGATGCGCAGGAGCGGCAAAGTGAAATAACCCAGCTGGAATCCCAACTGGAACAGCTGGAAGCCGTAGCTTCCTATCAGGCCGATCCGGCAGCCATGGCGTCTATGGACCAGGAGATTGTAGAGAAGCTAAAGTCCTTTGCCATCTATACCAACCGGGGAGATATGGGCGGCCTGGAACAGGTAAGTCCAGATCTGAAGACGTTAATTCTACAGCGGACTTCTGACTCCTCCGACCTGGCCACCATCCGAGGGCAAATTTCCGATTTAAAAGGGCAGCTCTCGTCCTTACAGGCCCAGGCCGGCAGTGACACCCACTCTCTGACCGCCTCTCAGCCCGGTTATTTTTCCGGCAGCACAGACGGGTATGAGTCTCTTTTGACCGTTGACAAGCTCTCTTCCATCGGTGTACAGGATTTGAAAAACCTGGAACCTGCCACTGTTTCAGACAAGGCCTACGGCCGTCTGATTACTTCCAAAACCTGGTACTATGTAACCACGGTACCGGCAGACCAACTGGAAAAGAAGGTAATCGGAGAAACGGTTTTGGTCAGTTTCGCCCACGATTTTTACGACGCCATTTCCATGGAAATTGTCCGTATTGGCGACCCGGAAGCAGGTACCTGCGTACTGGTACTGTCCTGTGATGACTACATTCAGGATGTGACCCTTTTGCGGGCCCAGTCGGCAGACATTGTCTTCACCACCTATTCCGGACTCCGGGTACCCAAGGAGGCTGTCCGGGTGGAAAATGGACAGGCCGGCGTCTATATTCTGGAAAGTGCCACTGCCAAGTGGAAACCCATTACTATCCTCTACGACAGCGAAGAAAGCTACATTGTGGCGTTAGATCAGACCAGTACCGGCAATCTCTGGCCGGGAGACGAAATTATTATCAACGCGCGGGATTTGTTTGACGGAAAGGTGATCAGTTGACATGACGGAAATTGCAGAAAACATTGCGAGAATCAAAGCCAAAATGGCCCAGGCCGCTCTTGGTGCCGGCCGGGACCCGGAAGAAATTTTATTGTGTGCCGCTACCAAAATGAATGACGCGGAAAAAGTAAAACAGGCCATCGCCGGCGGCGTGGACTGCTGCGGAGAAAACCGGGTGCAGGAATTGCTGCAAAAAAAGCCTCTGGGCGCCTATACGGGAAAGCCCGTTCATTTTATCGGCCATTTGCAGACCAATAAGGTCAAGCAGGTGGTGGGGCAGGTGGACCTGATCCAGTCAGTGGATCGGATGGAGCTTTTAACCTGTATTGACGCACAGGCCAGGAAGCAGGGCTTGGTGCAGAAAATTCTTTTGGAGGTCAACATTGGCAATGAAACCTCCAAATCCGGCTTCACTTTGGAAGAGGCTTACCAATTGCCGGAAGAGATGGAAAGTTATTCCGGCGTGCAGTTGTGCGGATTTATGGCAATTCCTCCCATTAGTACGCATCCTGGCGCAAATCGCCAATATTTTCGGCAAATGCACCAGCTTTTTGTTGACATATCCGGGAAAAGATATAATAATGTATCTATGGTGTGTCTATCCATGGGTATGAGTGAGGACTATGAGGATGCCATTGCCGAAGGCAGTACTATGGTCCGTATCGGCACTGCCATTTTTGGCGCCCGGGATTATCACAAGTAGAGAAAACTATAGGAGGAACTCACCATGGGATTCATGGATGAATTAAAGAAATTGGCCAAGCCCTACGCCGAAGATGAAGAAGACGATTTCGACGATTTCGACGAACCTGCTGCGCCTTCGTCCAGCCGCCCGGCCAGATCGTCCCAGGCACCTTTTGTGGAAGATTTGACTACTTCGTCCGGAACTGACCGGCGCAATAAGGTAGTCAATATTCACACTACCGCCCAAATGCAGGTGGTTCTGGTCAAGCCGGACCGGTTTGACAACGTGTCGGAAATTGCCGAACATCTGCGTAGCAAACACGCTGTGGTCCTCAATCTGGAGGCCACCAATAAAGACGTAGCCCGTCGTCTGGTGGATTTCCTGTCCGGCTGTGCCTATGCGCTGGACGGAAAAATTAAAAAAGTGGCAATTTCTACTTACATCATCACGCCCTACAATGTGGATATTGTGGGAGATCTGATTGATGAACTGGAGAACAACGGGTTATACTTCTAATTGGGAAGGAGTGAGGCCAACATGTTTACCCCCCAAGAAATTCAGGAAAAAACCTTTGTAAAAGCTGTCTTCGGCGGCTATGATATGCAAACGGTAGACGATTTTCTGGAACCTTTGACAGAGGATTATATTACTCTGTACAAGGAAAATTCCGTTTTAAAAAGTAAAATGAAGGTTTTGGTGGAAAAGCTGGAAGAATACCGGAGCCAGGAAGAGTCCATGAAGAAGGCCCTGGTGGCTGCACAGAAAACCTGCGACGCTATGGTTGCGGAAGCAGAAAAAAAATGTGCCAAAATGCTCAGCGAGACAGAGGGAAGCCTCAAAGGCCGTTCCCAGGACTTGGAGCGTTCTTTGCAGGATGAGGAAAAGCGGGTGGAAAACGCCAAACTGCTGGCCCTCAACTTCATTGAGGTCATTGAAAAGGATATCTCCAAACACCTGGATCTGCTCAAGAGCCTGAAGTCCATGGACCTGTCTGCCAAAGTGCCCAAGCACTCGGCCTATGATTTTGACCGGGATCGTCTTGTGCAGGAACCTACCAAAGTGGCAGCTGCTCCTAAAATGGAGCCGTCCACTGCTTCCGCTCCGGAAGAACAGGACGCTCAGGCCATTGCCAGTGAAATTGCAGAGAATATTGAAAAAATTGTGGGTGCCGACACCAGTGTTTCCGAGACAAAGGTCCGTCCTTCTCATCCGGAAAGCGCCACAATTAAATTTACCGATTTAAAGTTTGGGAAAAATTATGATCCCAACAAATAGGAAATTGAAAAATTGAGACAAAACGCCTTGACAAAAGGCGTTTTTGCCTTTATATTCAGATGAGAATGGAATATTAGGCGAAGAAAAGGAAGAGTACCTGTGGAAAGTCTTCAGAGAACCGGCGGGCGGTGGAAGCCGGCGGCAGAACACATGGGAAAATCACCTTGGAGCTTTCCGCTGAAATGAAAGTAGGCGTGAACGTGTGACGGCCGTTAAACCGTCTGCGCACTTTGATGCGCCTGAGTGGCCAGATTCTGGCAATAAGAGTGGTACCGCAAAGGTCAGCGCCTTTGTCTCTTAGGAGGCAAAGGCGTTTTGTTTTTGTAATTTATGAATTGATATAGGAGAGATTGCCATGGACTACAACAAGACCATTACCCTGCCGAAAACCGACTTTCCCATGCGGGCAGGGCTTCCCAAGCGGGAGCCGGAGATGCTGGCTCAGTGGGAAAAAATCGACGTTTACGGGGAACTGTTAAAGAAAAATGAAGGCAAGCCCCGGTTCAGCCTCCACGATGGTCCTCCCTTCTCCAACGGAGATATTCACATGGGCACCGCCATGAACAAAGCTTTGAAGGACTTTATCACCCGTTCTTATGCCATGCGGGGCTACTATACCCCTTATATTCCCGGCTGGGATAACCACGGCATGCCCATTGAATCTGCCATTATTAAGCAGAACAAGCTGAACCGCAAAGCCATGCCTGTTCCCGAGTTCCGCTCTGCCTGCCAGGAGTTTGCTCAGAAATACATTGACCGGCAGATGGCCTCTTTTAAGCGGATGGGCGTTTTGGGCGACTGGGCGCATCCCTATAAGACCATGAACAAGAGTTTCGAGGCAGAAGAAGTCAAGGTCTTCGGTCAGATGTACAAAAAAGGTTACATCTACAAAGGACTCAAGCCAGTCTACTGGTGCCCCAAAGACGAAACCGCTCTGGCTGAGGCGGAAATTGAATATCAGGACGATCCCTGTACCACCGTCTATGTAAAATTTGCCATGGACGACGATTTGGGCAAACTGGCGGGCTTTGATCTGGCTCACACCTATTTTGTCATCTGGACAACTACCATCTGGACCTTGCCCGGCAACCTGGCCATTGCTCTGCATCCCCAGGAAAGCTATAACCTGGTGAAGGCCCCCAACGGAGAGATTTATATTATGGCCGCAGCCCTGACAGAAAGAGTGATGGCCATTGGCGGTTTTGACACCTATGAAGTGCTGGCCTCCTACCCCGGCGCCTTCTTTGAAAACATGCTGGCCCGCCATCCTTTCCTGGATAAAACCTCCCGTCTGGTTCTGGCAGACTATGTCACCATGGATTCCGGTACCGGCTGCGTCCATACGGCTCCGGGCTTCGGCGCGGACGACTATCAGACCTGCCGCCGCTACGGTATGGAACTGGTTGTTCCCGTAGACGATCAGGGACGACACACAGACTATGCCGGGAAATACGCCGGTCTGAGTACACAGGAGAGTAATCCTGTTATTTTGGCCGATATGAAGACCTCCGGTGCCCTGTTCGCCAGTGAGGACATTGTCCACTCCTATCCCCACTGCTGGCGCTGTAAGAACCCCATTATCTTCCGTGCCACTCCCCAGTGGTTCTGCTCTGTAGAATCCTTCAAGGATCAGGCGGTGGCTGCCTGTGAAGACGTCAAATGGCTGCCGGCCTGGGGCAAGGACCGGATGATTTCCATGATCCGGGAGCGGGCCGACTGGTGTATCTCCCGTCAACGCCGCTGGGGCCTTCCCATTCCTGTATTTTACTGTGACGACTGTGGTCAGCCGGTCTGCACCGACGAAACCATTGACGCCGTCTCCCGTCTCTTCGGTGAAAAAGGCTCCAATGCCTGGTTCCAGATGGATGCCATGGAGATTCTGCCTCAGGGCTTTACCTGCCCCCACTGCGGCGGCAAGCATTTTACCAAGGAAGAGGACACACTGGACGGCTGGTTTGACTCCGGCTCTACCCACTTTGCCTCTATGGAAAAAGATCAGGGCTTCTGGCCTGCCGACGTATACCTGGAAGGCGCTGACCAGTATCGCGGCTGGTTCCAATCCAGCTTACTGACTGCTGTTGGCGCACTGGGCCGGGGCGCGCCCTTTAAAGCCTGCCTGACCCACGGCTGGACCGTAGACGGAGAAGGCCGTGCCATGCACAAGAGCCTGGGCAACGGTATGGACCCCAATGAAATTATCGGGGAGTTCGGCGCAGATCTGCTTCGTCTGTGGGCTGGTTCTTCCGACTACCATGCAGACGTCCGCTGTTCCAAGGAAATCTTTAAACAGCTGAGCCAGAACTATCTGAAGTTCCGCAACACTGCCCGGTACTGCCTGGGCAACCTGAACGGATTCGATCCCAACCATCTGGTAGCGCCCCAGGATATGCAGGAGCTGGACCGTTGGGCTGTCACTAAGCTCAATGGACTGATGGAAAAAGTAGCCAAAGCTTATGACAACTATGAATTCCATGTGGTCTCCCATGCCATCAATGACTTCTGCGTCAACGAAATGTCCGCTTTCTATCTGGATATTATCAAAGACCGGCTATACTGTGAGGACCCGGAAGGTCTGCTTCGCCGGAGTGCACAGACGGCTCTGTTCCTGATTCTGGACGCCATGGCCAAAATGTTCGCGCCGATTCTGGCCTTTACCACCAACGAGATCTGGCTTTCCATGCCCCATCGGGACACAGACGATCCCCGGAACATTGTCCTCAATGAAATGTCAAAGCCCTATACCCAATACGCTCTGGACAGCGAGACCATGGCCAAATGGGATACTCTCATTGCCCTGCGCTCCGATGTCAACGGCGTTTTGGAGACAGCCCGGGCGGAAAAGCGCATCGGGAAAGCTCTGGAAGCCCATGTGAGCCTGTACGGAGAAGATGACGCAGCACGGAAGGTCCTGGAAACCGTAAGCGCCATGAATTTGCCGGAACTGTTCATTGTTTCTGACTGCGCAGTAGCTTCCGGTGCTCCCAACCAGGAAAATGTGGTCGGCAAAGGCGAAAACTTCCCGGCGATTACCATCGAAGTCTCCGAGGCCCAGGGAACCAAGTGTCCCCGGTGCTGGATGCACTCCACTCAGGCCAACGCCGAGGGTCTGTGCCCCCGCTGCGCTGCCGTCGTAGCCAAACTGCCGGTGGAATTGGACTAATCTCACGTTCAGACTAATTTCCAAGCAGGGCTTTTTCCGCCTGAACGCAAGCCTTTCCTCTGCTTCAAAAGGTGTCCCCCTGCTTCAACAGGGAACGGACCCGGGGTTCTTACCGGAATTGGAAGGCCGGATGGCACCCTGTCTCCCAATCAGGAGCCGGTCCTATGGAGTTCTTTCCCCCAACCGGGAAAACGGGAAAAGCTTCCTCCCCAACCGGCGTCGGCCGTATTGGTTTTCCCCAACCGGGAAAACGGGGAAAGCTTCCTCCCCAACTGGCATCGGCTGTATTGGCTTCCTCTCCAACCGGAAACAGGCGACGGAAGTTCTGCCAGATACGATTTTCACCCAACCCCCAAAAGGGCCGGTTATCACCGGCCCTTTTCTTATTTCCGGTGTCTTTCCCCCTGTCGCCAGCAAATTGGGAAACTATGCATTCCCCATTTTCGGCTAAGTGTAAACAGACAAAACTTTTCTATCTATGCAGAAACGCCCCACAGGGAAATCCCTGTGGGGCTTTATTGAAAAAGCAGATGCCGGGAAGTCCCAGGCATCTGGCTTTTACCCGGGGCTCATTTTTAGAAGTCCACTTCCCGGCCATAGTAGGCACAGGTGAGCAACTGCGCCATAACGGCAGGAGTAATCTCTCTGGGGTTAGAACCTGTGCAGGCATCGGCAACTGCATTGGCGGCAATGGCATCTACCTTTTCCAGGAACTCTTTTTCATCTACGCCGAACTCTTGGAGGGTGTGGGGAATCTCCATCTGGGTGTTGTAGTCAGCAATCAGCTTCCGCAGACTTTCCACCAAAGCCTTCTCACTGCCGCCGGTCAATCCCAGCATCCGTGCAATTTCTGCATACCGTTTCGCGGCTCTCGGATCATGGGCATTGTAGGAAATAACATAAGGCAGATAGATGGCATTAGCACAGCCGTGAGGCAGATGCTGATTGGCCATAGCGCCCTCGTGGAACACGGCACCAGTCTTGTGGGCCATAGAGTGAACAATACCCAGAAGGGCATTGGAGAAAGCCATACCTGCCAGGCACTGGGCATCGTGCATCTGGGCCCGGGCCTCTTTGTTGCCCCGATAGGAAGCCGGCAAATAGGCTGCCACCATTTCAATCGCCTTCATAGCCAAAGCGTCGGTATAGCTGCTGGCCGCTGTAGAGACATAGGCTTCAATGGCGTGGGTTAAGGCGTCCATACCGGTATGGGCCGCCAGTTTCTTGGGCATAGTCATAGCCAATTCCGGATCTACAATGGCCACATCGGGGGTAATATTAAAGTCGGCCAGCGGATATTTAATGCCCTTTTGGTAGTCTGTGATGACAGAGAAAGCCGTCACTTCTGTGGCTGTACCGGAAGTGGAGGAAATGGCGCAGAATTTTGCCTTCGTCCGCAGCATGGGAAAGTTAAAGGGGATACACAAAGATTCAAAGGTCACTTCCGGATATTCATAAAATGCCCACATGGCCTTTGCCGCGTCAATAGGAGAGCCGCCACCGATGGCGACAATCCAGTCCGGGCCGAACTGGCGCATTTTTTCCGCGCCTTTCATGACGGTTTCTACAGAGGGGTCCGGCTCTACGCCTTCAATCAGATCCACTTCCATGCCGGCCTCTTTCAAATAGGTCACGGCCTTATCCAGAAAACCGTACTTTTTCATAGAGCCGCCGCCAACTACTACGGTAGCCTTTTTCCCTTGTAAGTTCTTCAGATTCTCCATGGCGTTTTCGCCAAAGTAAATGTCTCTCGGGAGTGTAAATCTTGCCATGATCAAAACCTCCTTGGTTTTTCTTTTCTGAATTCAAAATATCACGGCAAGAAGAGTTTGAGAAATGCTTTAAATGAATACATTTATATCGATAAGATTATATCGATATAAATCACCGTTCTCTGCCGTTACCAACAAAATTTGTTTTCCAAGACAGCAATAGTGTGCCCGGATTGCCATAAAATATGTTCAGATTTCATTGGCGCCGGCAAATCCATGTTTCCCCTCATACGAGAGCTTTTTCTAAACTTTCCGCTTGGTCCCAGGTCTCTTTTTGCACTTGGCACAAAGTCTCCACAAACAGTCTGTCCAAGTCGGAAAAGCTGTATTCCTTTTTATAAATAAGTACATCCCGATACCTGCGATTGGGCTCCGGACAGCTTCTCTGGACCAATCCCAGCTGATCCAGCATCCGCTTAGGAATGGGCGAGACCCACATAAAAGCCTTCTGGGTTTGAGACAAAAGATCCATCTGGCTTCCCCGCTCAAAGACAAAAATATGTTTGTCCACCCCGTCATAAATTTCGTTTTTCCGGACCGTACTCAAGGGCAAAGAAGGAACATAGGGATCGGCATGGGCAATTTCCCAGTAAGCATTCAGATCCTGCAATGTCAGCTCCGGCTTTTGGGCCAAGGGATGATTCCGGGAAAACAAAAGCCGGTATTGGAATTCACAGATCAGCTGGGAAGCCAGTCCTTTTTCTGCCAAAAGGTCCTGAAAGTATTTTTCATACACATCCTGATACCGTAAAATGCCCAATTTATAGTCTGCATTTAAAATGTTATAAATGGCCCGCTGAGAGTTGGTCTCTTTATAAAAAATTTCAGCCCGCATCCCTGGGTCCAATGTTTCTACAAACTGAGTAAAGGCACAGGATATGTAACTGGCCCGCGGTACCGAGATGGAAAATCGCTGTGCCGATTTCCGGTTGTTCCGGTACATGTCTTCCACCATATCCACCTGACTGAGTATTTTTCGGGCATACCCCAAAAATTCCTCTCCTTCTGCAGTGGGACAAATCCCCTTGGACGTTCTTTTAAAAATCTGAATGCCCAGAGTTGTCTCCAGTTCCCGTATGGCTCTGCTCAAGTTAGGCTGCGTCGTAAACAAAGCCTCCGCCGCCTTTGTCATGGAAGACGTCTCGGCAATGACTACGGCGTACTTTAAATGGAGCAAATTCATTCTCTGTGCCTCCTTACTAATATGGATAGTTTCAGCATATCATAAATTCGGAATTTCTTCCACCTGCCCGCCAAAGAGTCTTCTTTGCCGGCTTTCTCCTGTGTCTGGCTTTCTCTTTGACGGTTCGGCCTGGCTGTGATACAATACAGGAGAATTTTACCATTGAAATCAGGAGGAGCTATGCTGTATTTCTGGATGTCTCTGACGGCCGCAGCCATCGTGGCGGCAGACCAGCTTTTAAAATATTGGGTTGTCCAGTCTATTCCCTATGGTGGCATTGTGCCCATTCTCGATGGGGTTATCCATCTTACTTACGTGCGTAACACCGGGGCTGCGTTCTCCATCCTTGCCGGGCAACGCTGGTTTTTTCTCCTGGTCACTTTTCTCTTTTTGGGATTTATTATTTTGGTTTTCAAAAAGAAATGGTTCCCCGCTCCCATGGCCCGGTGGGCGCTGACGCTGTTGACCGGCGGAGCCGTTGGCAATCTGATTGACCGGGTTGCTGCCGGGGGCGTAGTGGACATGTTTGAGCTGGAATTTATTCGGTTCGCCGTCTTCAATCTGGCGGATCTGTTTATCACTGCCGGCTGCATTTTACTGTGTGTCTGGGTGATCTTTTTTGAAAAGAATGCGCAGGCGTCAGTGCCTTCCCCGGAGGACTCTCCTTCTTCCCGGCCCTGTGGACCTGACCTGGCGGACTCTGGCCCGGCCCCGGCCTCCCCTCCGGCAAAAACTCTTTCCCCGGAACTCTCCAGCTCAGAGGAAGTCTTCCAACAGGAGGGGCGCCAATGAAAGTATTTTTCCCGGACCCGGACCAACGAATTGACGTGGCCCTGGCGCAGAGTATACCGGGGCTCAGCCGTTCCGGTGCCCAAAAGCTTTTGGAACAGGGCGCGGTTACGCTGGACGGTATGGTTGTGAAAAAAAATGCCAGAACGATCCCGGAAAAACCCTATCAGGTGGAGCTGCCTCCGGCACAGGAAATCTCCTTGTCCCCCCAGGATATCCCGCTGGACATTGTCTGGGAAGACGACGACTTGCTGGTCCTCAACAAGCCCAAAGGGCTGGTTGTCCATCCCGCCCCCGGCCACTGGGAAGGCACCCTGGTCAATGGGCTTCTGTTTCACTGTAAAGATTCCCTGTCCGGAATAAACGGGCAACTGCGTCCCGGAATTGTCCACCGCATTGACAAAGATACCTCCGGGCTTCTTCTGGTAGCCAAAAATGACTTTGCCCATGGGAAGCTGGCCGCCCAACTTCAGGACCACACATTATGCCGGACCTATGAGTGTATCGTGTGCGGTGATATCCGGCAGGACACGGGCACCATCTCCGGACCCATTGGCCGCCATCCCTCCGACCGAAAAAAAATGGCGGTGGTCCCCAACGGTCGTCCGGCCGTAACCCACTACCAGGTTTTGGGCCGGTATCCCGGATACACCCATTTACAGTGCCAGTTGGAAACCGGCCGTACCCATCAGATCCGGGTTCACCTGGCCTGGCAGAACCATCCCATCTTAGGGGACACCGTCTATGGCCACAAAAAACCAGAACTGGGACAAAGCACCCAGTGTCTGCATGCCCGGCAGCTACATTTTCTGCATCCCCGCACCGGCCAGGCAATCACCGTCAGCTGCCCGCTGCCACCCTATTTCCAAGAGGTTTTACAGCGGCTGCGAACTTCCGCTGGCTCTGACTCTTAACCTATCAGCCAAGGAGGCGTTTCTCTGGGAATGCCCTCTTCAACTCAACTGCATCCCACTTTTTCAGCAAAAAAGGCGAACCTTTCCTTTTGGAACGGTTCGCCTCCCTGGTTTTCAGGCCTGATTTTCCGGTATGGCCCGGAAAATCACTCAGCCTGCGCGTCCTGTCTCCATAGGCGGCATCCATTTCCCAGACCGGTAATAGATAACATAGACGACAGACGAGATAATCCAAGTCACAGGATAACATAAGGAGATGGTCAAATGGGTCGTATGGGGGAACGTAACCACCAGCAAAAAGCCGATACGCAGAAAACAGACGGTTACCAGCGTAATCAAGGTGGGCCAGATGGCGTTCCCGGTTCCCCGAATGGCGGAAGAAAAAACTTCAATACAGGAAAATGTGGGATAAGCCGCCGCCAAATACGCCACAATCAGTGCTCCCTGAAGCTGCACCTGGGAATCCTGGGTAAACAACCGGACAAAGGGCATTCGTCCCAGGTATAAAAGGATTCCGAACAGAATGGACATGCTTACATGGATAACCATGCCCGTACGAACCGTTTGGGAAATTCTTTCTGTCTTGCGAGCCCCATAATTCTGCCCCACAAAGGTCATAATAGCAATTCCCAGAGAGTTGCTGATGGGCCAGTAAAATCCGTCCATTCGCCAGAAAGTGGACCAGGCGGCAGCCGATACGGTCCCCAGAGAATTGATTGCCGATTGTACCATGACATTGGTCACGTTGTAAAAAATAGTCTGCATGCCTGCCGGAATACCGATGAGCAGCATCGCCCGCAGGATTTTGCCGTCAAACCGCAGCATTTTTCTGTCCAGCCGCCAACAGCCTTCTTTCTCCCGGCACAGGCAGCCGATGACCAGAATTGCACAGATGACCTGGGATAAACTGGTAGCCACAGCTGCTCCCATCACTCCCAAATCCCAGACCACTACAAAAAGCAGGTCCAGTACCACATTGGCTACCGTACAGGCCATGAGGAAATACAAGGGATGCCGGGCATCTCCCACCGCCCGCAAAATTCCGCTGCCCATATTGTAAATCATGGAGGGAATCATCCCCAGGAAGTAATACTGCAAATAGACCACAGCATATTCCATGGCGTCTGCCGGGGTGTTCATCATTCCCAGGAGGCTTTCCGCCCTCAAAATTCCCAAAACCGTCATCACTGCTCCAATCACCAGAGCCAGCAAAATTGCTGTATGGACTGCCTTTTCCACAGCCTGGTTATCTCCTGCACCGTAGCGTTGGGAAATTACAATGGAAGCTCCGGAAGACAGAGCCACAAAAAAGTTGACCAAAAGGTTAATCACCATGACATCGGAACCGCCTACGGCTGCCAATGCCGCCGTTCCCACATACCGTCCGATGATAACGGTATCCACCATGGTGTAGACCTGTTGTAACAAAGTACCCGCCACAATAGGCAGGAAAAACAGAAGCATCTGCTTCCAGATTACCCCCTGGGTAATCCCGTTGGCATTTGCAGAATTTTTTGTCATAGACGCGCCTCCCAGCCAGATTCCAGTTCGATTATACACAGTTCTTCTGGAAAAGCAAGCAGAAGACGATGGAACTTTCCGGCTTCTTCATGTAAACACATCGCAACCCGACTGGTTCTCCGGCTTCTCTTGACAAAAAGTCACAGATTATATAGAATAGAGCCGCTTGGAATACAATCGAACACAGGGGCGCTGGAAGGTAATTCCGGCTGAGATTGGAAGCTTTTTTCCGCTTCCAGGTCGCCTTGAACCTGATCCGGGTAATGCCGGCGTAGGAAGTTGATGGAAAGAATTGTCATCTTTCGTACCGCACTGCACCTGTCCGGTTGTATTGCGGTAATTTTTTTTGGGAGGTTACAATTCTATGGAAACGCAAAGTACAAACAATTCCGGTTTCAAATCCCGTTCTGCATCCAGAACCCATATGGCTCTGCTTGCGCTGTGTGAGGGTGCCATTATGGTGGCTCTGGCTCAAGTTCTCAGCTATCTGAAACTCTATGAGTTTCCTCAGGGCGGTTCCATCACCATCGGCATGTTCCCCATTTTCCTCTACTGCGCCCGGTGGGGTTTCGGACCAGGTATGTTGGCTTCTGTGGCGTATAGTCTGCTTCAGCTGTTTTTGGACGGAGCCTATGCCTGGGGCTGGCAATCCATGCTGGGAGATTACATTATTGCCTTCTCCGTTTTAGGTGTGGCAGGCCTGTTCTACCGGAAAAAAGGCGGCTTCTTCCTGGGCACAGTGGCTGGCTGCCTGGCCCGTTTCCTGGTTCACTACCTGGTAGGCGCCACCATCTGGGCCAGCTCTATGCCGGAATCTTTCTTCGGCATGACCATGACCAGTCCCTGGTTCTACTCGGCTTTGTATAATGGCAGCTATATGCTCATTGATATGGTGCTGATTCTGTTCTTAGGTGCAATTTTGTACAACCCGATGAAAAAGCTGATGGGACCTGTCAAATAGACTTCCCGGGAAAACGCCTCCTCACGTCGTTGAAAGCGCCTTTCCTGCTTTTTGTTCCTTTTGCTGCGGAAAGCCGCCTCTTGCCGGCAGCCGTGTTCCTGTCTGTCCGCAGATATCTGTGGGCACACTTGCCCCCGGCAACAAAGAGGCTAAATTTTACCGCCAGCGGAAGCGGGTGTAACCGGCAGCATTTTCTCGCCGGAACATTCTTTTGGAAACATGGAAAAAGGGGTCCAACTCAGCCGTCTATAGGGATTTCCTTTCCGGGACAGGGCCTTCCCCCTTTATTGGGGAAGGCCCTTTTTCTGCCTCCTTTGTGTTTACATTCGACAAATTTTACGGTAAAATAGAAAAAACCACAAAGCGAGGAGCGGTATTCATGAAATGTATTAAGTGTGGCCGGGAAATTCCGGACGGTGACCTGTTTTGCCTGGAATGCAGCATGATGCCCCTGGAGTCCATCCGCTCTCAAGACTCCAAAGAGGCAAATCGCACGGAAGCACCCAAATCCCGCAGCCGGTCTGCCACTGCGGTCAAATCTCCACCGTCCAGCGGCAAATCTGCACCCACTGGCGCAAAATCCGCAGCCACCAGCGTAAGATCTGCACCGGCCAGTCCAAAGCCGGCGGCTCCCCAAACAGCCAAAAAGAGAACATCCAAGGGTCTGCTGATCGCCTTTATACTGGTCTGTCTCGTCCTGGCAGGGGTCCTTGGTTTTGTAGGATACTCCTATGCATCCTTCCAAACCCAGAAAGCCAATCTCCGGGTCAAGGAAGCAGATCTCATATTGCGGGAAAATGAATTAAGCGAACTGGAAACCCAGCTGGCTGATACCGAAGAAGCTCTGGCAAGCGCCCAGGATGAAATTGCAGCACTGGAAGAGCAGGTGGCCCAGTTACAGGAAACGATTGAAGGAAGCAACAGTTCTCTGACCCAGACCCAATATGACATGACAACCCAACAGCAAGAGCTGACGAAATTGACGGAAGAGAACGGACAGCTGTTGGAAATGGTGGAAAATCTGGAGCAGGAAAACGGGACGCTACAGGCACAAAACAGTGAATTGTCAGCCATGAACAGCGTCTATTCCGCCAAGGCCGCCTTTATGGACGACTATGTGGTGTTTGTAGAAAATAATGGTACGGAGTTATACCACAAATATAATTGTTCCGAATTCACGAAGAAAAGTTTCTGGGCCTATTCCCGAAAGCTGGCAGAAAGTAATGGCTACAGTCCCTGTCCGAAATGCTGTTCCTAGCCCAGACATTCTTTCATTGTTTTTAGGCGCATACCCTCCAGGGGTATGCGCCTTTTTCGAACGCTCCTTTGTGTAAGGAGCTTTTCCTGTGTCACGGCTCATAAAAGCCGGCCAATCTCCTGTAAAATTCGGTACAGCCCCTCCTGCTGCGCTTCTGTATACCGGCAAAACAACTCATAGGCTTTCCGGGGATAGTTGGCGTCGGAAAAATTCCCTTGCACATCGTCAAATAGTTCTCCCATGGGGACTTCCAGTGCCTCGGCAATCTTAGACAGGCTTTCCACCGTGATATTCTTTTCTCCCCGCTCCACCTGCCCGATATAGGTAGGATGCAATCCTGCCCGCTCCGCCAGATGTTCCTGACTAT
Source organism: uncultured Oscillospiraceae bacterium (assembly GCA_944386835.1). Taxonomy (GTDB): domain Bacteria; phylum Bacillota; class Clostridia; order Oscillospirales; family Oscillospiraceae; genus CALXCQ01. The sequence goes on from CALXCQ010000145.1 coordinate 23,705, forward strand.
ACCCCTGTTTCAGCCGGAGTCTTCGCAATTTCATTCCGATGGTCTGTGCATTGGTAGGCATTCGATCGCTCCTTTCCCTTCAAAGTCTATAAGTATTATTTCCGCAATAACACAGGCTATTGATATTATTTCCCATCGGATATATACTATAATAGTTATTTGCAAGGTTTAGATACTATAGTATATATTCAGGAGGGTTCCCTATGGCTGCTCCTTTTGCCCGGCCCTGTGGTTTTCCCGACACGGTCGTGCTGGTCTCCTTTTACAATACCCAGGCCCCGGGCCTGCGGCTTTTGCAGGCCCTTCTTGAGCGGGCCGGATATCAAGTCAGTCTGTTCTTTTACGAAAATAAGGGGTTCCATCCGCCTTCTGCCTGGGAGCTTCAGACTTTAACGGATCGAATCCAGCGGGCATACCCCATTATGGTGGTCGTCTGTCTGGAAACGCAGGTTGGTTTTTCTGCCGCCCAGCTCCTTTTTCAGGGGCTGAAACCTTATGGGCTCCCTGTTGTCTGTGGCGGCGCTTATGCCACGGTCTATCCCATGGCCTGCCTCTCGGCAGGTGCTCACTATGTACTGCAGGGTAACGATGCCCGGGCACTTGTTTTTCTTGCCGATGCGCTGACTGGGCGGGGCGAAGACCCGGCGCGGATTCCCGGATTATCCTATCGGGACGGAGCCGTCTTCGTCCTGAAAGAAGCTGTGTTTTCCCGCGGATTGGAACATTTGCCGCCTCCTTGTCTGCAGAGCAGCTGCGTCTACCGAATCCAGTCAGACACCATAAAACAGGAAGATCCGGAGCGCAGCGCCCGATCTTACACAGTCTTTCTCAGCCGGGACTGTCCCTACCAATGTGCCGGTTGTGCCCAGCCTATGCTGCGCCAAATGGCACAGGGCAAGTCGCCTGTTCTTCACTTCCGGTCCGTTCAGTCTGTATTGTGGGAGCTGAACCAGGCGAAAAAATTCCGGCCTTATCTCTGCCAGGTCCAGTTCATCGCTCCTTGTTTTCCCGAAGTCACCGGATGGTTGGAGGAATTCCTGCAGGAATATCCCCAAACAGTCGGGTTGCCTTTCTGGCTGCACACCTATCCCAAGAACTGTGACACGGATCTTCTGCGCCGGCTGCGAAAAGCCGGGTTGCGAGGCGTTCACTTTTGCCTGGGCTCCGGCAGTCTGCCAATCCGCCGGCAGATACTGTACCGATATGAAACCAACCGGGAATTGTTGCGGACTGCCTGTAACGCCTGGGAAAGCGGTGTGGATGCGATCGCGTATACTTTTTTTCAGATACCGGACCAACCTGTCAGTGCCTTGAAAGAGACCTTTTCCCTTTTACAGACTTTCCCCGGCCGTTATTCTGTATCCTGGAAGCAGTTCGTTCCGGCCCTTGGGTATTCACCGCCGCCGGTGCCGGATTGCCGGGTCCCTCACCCGGTGTCCTCCTCACCACCCCCGCAGGACGTCCCCTCAGATCCGGTTCGCCAGGCCTGGCAGGATCTGATCGCTTTGTGGCAGGTTCCGCTCCTGCGTCCCGTTTGCCACTGGGCGGCAGAGAATCCCACAGCCCATGGGCTTTTTCTGCACCGCCTTTGGCGTCTTACCTCGGTGGCGTTAAAGTTCCGGGACCAATGGTGCCATATCCGCCTTCTGCTCCGCCGTTTTTTCTCCTTGCGTTAGGATCCGGTCAGGGCTTTGACATCCCGGTACAAGCAGAGTATAATTGCTAATACAATATCCAAAGCAGAAAGGGGCGCCAAACCTTGAAACTTGTAACTTTTCAGGACCAGGGCCAGGAAAAGCTGGGCCTTGTGAAAAACGATGGCCGCCAGTTGGTGGCTTTGGCAGATCTGGGCCTTCCCTTTGCAGACATGACTGACCTGATTTGTCATTTGGACGATTCTCAACGGGCAATTTTGGAAAAGGCCCAAACCGATCCCTCTGTGCCCGCCATAGCGTTGGACACCTCCGTCCTTCTCTCGCCCATTCCCCGGCCCCGGCAAGACATTATCTGCCTTGGCCTTAACTATTTGGAGCACGCTGAAGAAAGCGCCCGATATCATCAGCGTGACTTCTCCCGGGAAAAATCGGATCCTCCCGTCTATTTCTCCAAAAGGGCCACAGTCGCGCTTGGCACCGGTGCACCGATTCCCAGTCATCAGGATATTGTCCAGCGGCTGGATTACGAAGTCGAGTTGGCAGTGATTTTGGGGAAGGATGCCTATCAAGTAAAAGCCGAAGATGCGGCAGCATACATTTTCGGGTATGCGGTATTCAACGATGTCAGCGCTCGGGACATTCAGCATCAGCACAAACAATGGTACCGGGGAAAAAGCCTGGATGGATTTACGGTAATGGGCCCCTGGATTGTGACGGCAGACGAAATTGCTTTCCCGCCAGCTCTGTCGATTCAGAGCCGGGTCAATGGGGAACTGCGGCAAAACAGCAACACCAGCCTGCAAATCTATAACATTCCCTATGTACTCGAAGAGCTGACCTCCGGCATGACCCTTCAGGCCGGAACGATCATCGCCACCGGAACGCCTGCCGGCGTAGGCATGGGTTTTACCCCGCCAAAATTTTTGGTTCCCGGCGATACCGTGTCTTGTACCATTGCCCAAATCGGTACCATCACCAATCCCATCCGGTAATTGCCCATGAAACTGTTACTGCACATCTGTTGCGCGCCTTGCGCCAATCTGCCCATCGACGTGCTGCGCCAGGAGGGTATGGAACTGACCGGATTCTGGTTTAATCCCAACATTCATCCCTACACGGAATACCGCAGCCGCCGTAATTGCCTGCAGGAATATGCCAAAACCATCGACCTGCCGCTTATTTTGCGGGATGAATATGCCCTGCGTCCCTTTATCCGAGCCGTCGCCGACCACATTGGCAGCCGCTGCGCCACCTGTTATCAAATGCGGTTAGCTGCCTGTGCCCAAACGGCCAAGGAGTTGGGTTGCGATGGGTTTACTTCCAGCCTGCTTATCAGCCCCTATCAAAACCATGACCTTATCCGTCAGGTAGGCGAGGAAGTAGCCCGGGACACAGGCGTAGCATTTTATTACCGGGATTTTCGTCCTCTGTTCCGGGATGGACAGGAGCGGGCCCGGCAGTTGGGATTTTATATGCAAAAGTACTGTGGCTGTATCTTTTCCGAAGAGGAGCGGTACCGCAAGGCCAATAAAATTATTCCATAGAAAAAGGGCGCAGGAATTTGTTCCTGCGCCCTTTCTGTGTTTCTTGTTTTGCAGATCCGTTCGCATTCCGTCAAAGTGCCGGTCTGTGGGGTTTCCCTTCTTTTGCTGAAATCCTTCCCTCGTTTTCCCACCCCATCGGTCAGCCAGGGACTCTAAATCTTTCCCAAACGTTCCCACTGGTTCTCCCGGAACCACCAGAATCGCGGACTGCTTGATTTTTTGCCGTTAAGGCTCGCCCTTGATCCCAACGTGCGGAACTTTGTAAAAAGTCCCAACGCTTTCCCAGAAGGTTCTTTCCCATTCTGCCAAACCAATGGGTCTTTTTTGTACGGGAGCCCCGTCAAACCGAAACTGCAGCACATCCCTGCAAAAGAGCCATGACACTTGTGGGGCTGCATGGGAATCCGGCAACACTGTGTTTGCCCAGGTTGCGTTGGGTTTACTCCCGTTTCGTGCCTGCAATGACATACAGATCCGTCGTATCCACCAGGGTGTCCACCTGGAACCACGGTTCCCAAAGGGCTGCCTCTTCTGTCGCCGGACCCAGGCCTACGGACACCTGCGCTGCGGCGCTGTGGTGGTGCGCGTTAATGGCCTGCCGGCCAGCTCCATGGGCCACGGTAAACCGGCCTCCCGGGACCAGAAGACGGGCTACTGCCTCCAAAAGCGCGGACTTTTGGGCAAAATGGGGATAGGCATTATACATAACCGCCACGGAAAAGGGGCCGCCTGTATAGGAAAAAAAGTCCTCTGCCACCAGTTCTACCCGCTTATCCCGGGCAAATTTTTCTTTCGCTACCGCGATCATTCTCTCTGCCAAATCGATTCCCGTCACATATCTGGCCCCCAAGGCCAGATACTCCGGAATCATAATACCGGTTCCGCAGGCAATATCCAAAACCGTACTGCCTGTTTTTACACCGCCCAAGACGGCAATGGCACCCCGTGCCGGTAAAAAGGCAGGAATCTCCTGATCCCACGTTTCGGCTTTCTCGTTAAAAAACTCCCGCATATCCATACGGATTTCCTCCTGTTGTGTGGTAGTTTCCATTCCTTTGTTCACTTCCGAGGTAATACCCCAGCCTTTTCCAGAGCGACAATGAGACCCGGTATCAGAAGCAGCTGAATGACAATTCCCGGCAAAGCCGTCACGAAAGAAGCTGTCAGCCACATTTGCATCCCATACTCACCGGCCCGGAAAATCAGGGCGTTGAGCACTCCGGAGACCACCCGGCCTGCTATCATAGCGCACACCAAGCTACCGTAAAGCCGGACAATCCGGTTCCGGCCGGGAACGCATCTAATCAGCAAACCCGTGACCAGGCCGTAGGTTCCCAGCTCACAGACCATTCCCGGCAGGATCGCCGCAGGCGGCATCCCGGTCAGCATGCTGGAAAGAGCCGGTGTCAAGAGTCCTACCAAAAGACCATACTGCCAACCGCAGACCAGGCCACAAATCAGCACAGGAATATGCATCGGCAAAAAGACGGACCCGGCATTGGGGATCATGTGAAAGGCCTGGGGTAGCACAACTCCCAGTGCAACACACAAAGCGCCGATTACCAATTGTTTTGTCTGTCGGCTATTCATCGTCTGAAAACCTCATTTCTTTTCCATTCTGTGCCTAGTTTACCCAGCTTTTCCCGCCTGTACAAGCTGGGTAGGGGGATAAAAACAAGAAAAAGCCGCATTCACCTGTGAACTGCACCCCATTTGTTAGACAGTATGATATACTGGATAACAAGTGGGGTGCTTTATTATGCCAAAAGGGATACCAAACAAACGCTACACACCAGAATTCAAGAAGATGGTGATAGAGACGATGCTGGCGGAGAAGCTAAGCTACCGGGAAACTGCGAGACGATTTGATGTCAGCTGTGACAAACGAATAAAAGACTGGGAACGTATTTATCTGAGCGAGGGAGCGGAAGGCTTTACATTGGAGCGTCGCGGCCGTGGAAGTAAAGGCAGACCCCGGCAACTGC
>CALXCQ010000146.1 GCA_944386835.1 uncultured Oscillospiraceae bacterium
GTTAACATGGATAGCAACGCAAAGTATGAGGTGAGCTATAAAGAAAGCAGCACGACAGTTGTTTTGAATGAGGTAGAGTTGGGGAGAGCGGATGTAGGAATTGCATTCTGTACTGTACAAAGCAGCAAACAATTTAAAAAAGAACTCACCTATAGAGGACTCGAGTTTCACAAATTGCTTACAGGTAAGATTCATGCCTATATGAGTACAACACATCCATTGGCGTACAAGAACGAAGTGACTATTGAAGATTTAATGAATTATCCACAAATAAGCTACGACAGACTTACTTCCAATGGCGAATATACAAACTTTAAACGAGAGAAACCGGCACGGCAAACCATTGCTGTTACAGACCGAGCAACGGCATACTCTTTAATTCGGGATTTGCGTGCGTTTATAGTTGGGACTGGGTTAAAAATCAGCATGGAAAAAAAGCAGCAAATAAGAATTATTCCTGTTGCTGATGGAGATCTGTTGGAAATAGGTTACATTTTGAAGGCCAAAGTAGTGCGTTCAACAGCTGTGAACCAATTTATAACTTTATTAGAAGAAGAAGTTTTGAATCATTTGAGGGGGATGCTTATTTAAAGAGGAAAGATTCATAGTGAATACGCTTGGAAAAAGGTGCCTGGCGTTCGGAATAACCGAATACCAGACACCTTTTTTGTGAAATTCTCAAAAAGGCGGATATACATTATAATATATTTATGCTGGATGATGAAAATAATCGTGGATATTAAACACATGCAGAAACACAAGGGTAGGGAGGTCAAGATGCCAGAAACTAATTTTGACAAAACTGAGCATGAGGTTGTATTAACCTGTAAAGATCTTTGCAAGTGTTACGGTGGTGTTGTTCACGCCAGTAAGCATGTTGACTTTGATTTACGCCGTGGCGAAGTACATGCTTTCCTGGGAGAAAACGGCGCCGGGAAATCTACCCTCATGAAGATGCTCTACGGCATTGAGCAGCCAGATGAGGGCAAGATTTACATCAACGGCAAAGAAATAGTTTTGAGTTCTTCCGCTGTAGCCATTGCCAACGGTATTGGCATGGTGCATCAGGAACTGATGCTGATCCCCCACCTGACCGTTGTGGAAAATATAATCCTCGGGCAGGAGACGAAAACCAAGGTTGGCACGCTAAATCTTCGTGCCGCCCATAAGGAAATCAAAAATCTTGCAGACGCTTACGGTCTGGAGATTGACCTGAACGCATTGGTCGAAAAGCTTTCCATAGGTCAGCGTCAACGCGTTGAAATCATTAAGTTGCTTTACCGCAAAGCGGATATCTTGATTTTGGACGAACCTACAGCGCTTCTGACACCACAGGAATCCGATGCATTGTTTGAGGTCTTGAGAAGACTGAAAGAAATGGGCAAGTCCATTATCTTCATCACCCACAAACTGCGCGAAGTATACCAAATTGCAGACCGCATGACGGTTATTCGTTCTGGTAAGATTGTTGGTGTGACCACGCCGCAGGAAACGAATGTTGCCGAACTTGCCCAGATGATGGTGGGTAAGACGGTCAGCGGTAGTCGCAGAACGCCACACCCTATTGGCAGCAATATAGTGCTGGATGTTAAAAATGTGAATGTTTTGGGTTTTGACAATATAAAAGTCGTGGACGATGTATCGTTCTCTGTCCGTGCGGGTGAAGTGCTGGGTGTTGCGGGTATTGAAGGAAACGGTCAAACCCAGCTGGCGCAGGCAATCCTTGGGCTTTTGAAAACAAAGAGCGGTAGCATTTATCTTGAAGGAAAAGAAATCAGCCGCCAGTCTACAAAGAAGATCCGCAAGGCCGGTGTCGGCAGTATTCCGGATGACAGGCAAGGCATGGGCCTGATTCTTTCCATGCGCATCTTTGAAAATATGGTTCTCAACGAATATGATGAAAAGCCCTTTGCGAAAAATCCTGTTTATGAAGATTGGGGCTGTATAAAAGAATATGCAAGAGAAAAGATTGAGGACTACAGCATTGCTACCGCCAATGAATCTGTTTATGTCAGTGCGCTTTCCGGCGGAAATCAGCAGAAAATAGTGGTAGCCCGCGAATTGACAAAGGATTGCAAACTTCTGATTGCGGCGCAGCCAACCCGAGGTGTGGACATTGCTTCCGCTTATTATATTCATAGCCGTATTCTGCAGGCAGCAGAGGAAGGCTGCGCCGTAGTGATGATATCCAGTGATTTGGATGAACTTATCAGAGTTTCCGATCGCATTATGGTCATGTTCCGCGGTAAAGTCATGGGATTTGTTGACGGCGATGCCGCTACCCGTGAAGGGCTGGGCAGAATGATGCTTGGTGAATCAGATGGAGAATCCATCTAATTTATAAAAAACGAAAAGGAAGATTACAAGGAGGTTATTATGAAAAAGGTTTTGGCAATGATTATGGCAATAATTATGGCACTTTCTATGGTTGCCTGCGGCAATGCGGACGATACGACTACTGAATCTACCGATGACAGTTCCAATGCGGCAGCAAAAATTGCCGTAGTATTTGCATCCAGCGGCCTTGGTGACAAGTCCTTTAACGATGCTCTTTACAACGGTATGGAAGAAGCAAAGGATGAACTGGGTATTGAATGGGTTTATGCTGAACCCAAAGATGACGCCGAATATGAAGGCCTGATTTCCGGCTATGCAGACAGTGGTGATTGCGATCTAATCATCTGCCTGGGCGGCAGCCAGAGCTCCAGCTTGGAAAATGTTGCACTCAACTATCCTGACCAGAACTTCGCTATTTTGGACGCAGTTGTGGAAGGCGACAACATTCGCAGCTATACTTGGCGCGATGAAGAACTGGGTTTTCTGGCCGGTTTCCTTGGTGCAAGCCTTTCTGAAACTAACAAGCTCGGTTTCATCGGCGCTTATGACATCCCCCTCTGCAACTTGGGCGCTGCCGGTATGATTGCCGGGGCCCGCTATGTAAATCCTGACTGCGAAGTTCTCGTTGATTATGCAAATGGCTGGGCAGAAGTAAATGGCTGCTATGAAATTTCCACCTCTATGAATCAGCAGGGTGCAAGTCTCATTTATCATACTGCCAGTGCTGGTGGTCTGGGTATTCTCAACGCAGGTAAGGAAAACGGTTTCCTGACCGTGTTCTTCGACGGCAACCTGAATGCCGATGCTCCTGAAACTAATATTGCATCCGCTATCCGCGATTTCCCCAACTGCGCCAAGGAAGCTGTCAAGGACGTGATTGACGGCAACTTCACTGCTGAATCCATTGTTAAGGGCATCAAGGAAGATAGCGTATATCTGGACTTTGAAGGTGCTGGCTATGAAATCCCCGCAGAAGTGATGGCTGCATATGAAGAAGCTATTGAAGCAATTAAGTCTGGTGAAATCGTTGTTCCTACAACCATTGATGAAGCTAAGGCATGGGTTGCCTGATCTTTATCTGGTTAATTTAATCTGTTCACACTTTTTTTGATAGTATAAAGGGACCTGCAGAGGGTTTCCTCTGCAGATCCCTCCCTAAGCTGACGAAAGAGGGCTCCCATGAAAAAGTCAAGAATTAAATTATCGCTCTTTTCTCTAATCCTGGCTTTATTCCTGTTCAGTCTTGCCATTCTGGCGACTGGGCGGAATCCGATTAGTGCATATTGGGCTATTATTACAGGCTCGTTTGGCACTCTCAAAGATTTCCTTAACGTGCTTGCCTACATGCTTCCGCTTATTATGACGGGGTTAGGTGCTTCTGTTGCTTTTCAGAGCGGAGTTTTTAACATTGGAGGTGAAGGGCAGGTATTGGTTGGTGGTCTTGCGTCTGTAATCGTTGGTTTGCTTGTACCGTTCCCAGCACCTTGGGGTTATCTTTTTGCTATGATGGTGGGTTTTTTGACAGGTGCCTTGTGGGCTATTCTGCCGACCTTGCTGGCTGGACGTAATCTGACTTCTCTTTCTGTGGCCACGATTATGATGAACTCCATTGCGGCACTTTTGACGGAGTATATCGTCAAACAGTTCTTCCAGAGAGAAGGCGCCAGCAATACGGAAACTGTCGTAGTAAACGAAGGGAGTATTCTACCTCGGTTTTTTCCTAGCACGCAGTTTAACTACGGTATCTTCGTAGCGATTATTTGCGTTATCATTGTAACCTGGTTCCTTTATAAAACTCCTTTCGGATTTTCGTTACGTGCTATGGGAAACAACCCTAAAGCCGTGCAGCAGGCGGGTGTTTCGATTTATAAAAGAACACTGGCAACCATGTTTATCAGCGGTGGTCTTTTCGCCCTTGCAGGCTCCATTCAGTGCCTTGCCATTTATAAACGTTTTGTAATGGGATTTTCTCCAGGATATGGTTGGGATGGTATTACGGTAGCTACCCTTGCGGGCAACTCTCCTGTGGGTGTGCTGCTTTCCGCCTTTCTCTTCGGTATGCTCCGTTCAGCCTCCATCAATATGAATCTTTCTGATCAGGTAACCACGGAAATGATTTCTGTTCTGCAGGGCCTGATTGTTGTTTTGGTTGCCTCTCCTGTGGTGTGGACCGTTCTGGACAACATTTTCTATCAGATTAAAGTGCGTGTTTTACTGCTGTTTACTAAGAAGAAGGGGGTAGAGGCAAAATGATGGAAAACCTCACTACATTCGCAAATTTTTTTGCCTCTGCTATTCGTTTGACAGCACCTATCGCACTGGGCACCCTTGCCTGTACCATTAGTGAGCGTGCTGGTGTTATTAACATCGGTATTGAAGGAACCATGCTTTTCAGCGGCCTAATCGCAGCTGTAGGTACCTGGATTACGGGAAGTCCTTGGGTCGGACTTTTGTTTGGCTGCCTTGGCGGTGTGCTGATTTCTGCAGTTTTGGGTGTTCTTTCTATTTACTGCAAGGGTCAACAGATTGTAATCGGTATCGGAATCAATCTTCTTGGTCCCGGGCTTGCTTATATGATTATGCGTGAACTGTGGGATACCACGGGTATTTCCCCCTGGATTGAAGGTTTTGGGAATGTGGATATCCCCGTTCTGAAAGATATTCCGATTGTGAATATACTTTTCAGCGGCTATTCTGCCTGCATTTATCTGGGCATTTTTGCAGTGATTATCATGCAGTTTATGCTTCATAAGACAGCATGGGGGCTCCGCGTCCGTTCTGCGGGTGAGCACCCTGCGGCAGTCGCAACCCTTGGTATCAATGTATATCGGCTTCGGATGTTTGCTGTACTGTTGGGTGGATTTTTCGCCGGTATGGCCGGTGGCGTTATGTGCCTAAGTTCTGCCAATGTATTTGTAAATGATATGTCTGCAGGATCCGGCTTCATGGCCTTTGCGTCTAATCAATTTGGTCATTGGTCTCCTGTAGGGGGATATTTTGCAACACTACTTTTCGGTATTATGTCTGCATTTAGAATGCGCCTGCAGAGCCTTGGCATTGCAACGCAGCTGACACAGATGATTCCCTATATCGCCGTATTGATTGGCCTCAAGGTAACCGGTACCCGCCTGCACGCCCCTGCTGCCAACGGCGAGCCTTATACCCACCCTCTGGCTATTCCTCAAGTTCACAAAAAAGCGGGAAGTCAGAACGGTAAATAAAACGGAAAGGAAAAGGAAAATGAAAAATGCGTTTCATGAATGCAGACTGCTTCTGCATCTAAAGGAATATGACAAAGGCGTTTTTTTCTACCGCGAAGTCCTTGGTTTGCAGCCCAATTACAATTGGTCTATCGTTCCCAACAACAAAGGATACCGTTTTTACATGGGTAACGGCCGCCCCGAACTTGTGCAGTATCCCTTTGAGCCCAAACAGGGTAGAAGCGAATTTGCGGCTGAGTGTGTGAACCTGGAGCTCTTCATGGAGCGCATGCTGGAAGAAATGCCAGATGTTGATATTTTGGAAAGAGACAGCGAACATGTGACATTAAAGGATTCTGACGGCAACATTGTCCACATTCTCCGCGGCCGCGGGGAAAACACGGCCACCGGTCCTGTGGACAAGACCAATATGTTCGTAGGCGACTTCACGGCAATTTTCTACGAAAAGGACCTTGTGGCTGCAAAGACTTTCTACTGCGATGATTTGGGTTTGGCATTGCTGAAAGAAGAGGAAAACAAGTGTCTCCTGCGTGCAGGTGATGCTTATTTGGAACTACGTAGGGCAGACGGTGAATGTGACATCGGTCCCTCCATGATTGCTTTTGAAGCCGACAGCGTTAACAAACTCTATGATAAGTTTTCAGCCATGGAAAACTACCGTGAAGCCGGTGTTCTCCATGATACCGATTTCGATGAAAGACGCCTTTTCCAGATGTATGATCCCAGCGGAAACGTTGTGGAGATTTATGCGTATCTGAGAAATATTCGCACAGAAATTCTGCTGCACTGATAGCGAGGAGGAACTACTATGTGGCGTAATGAATACCGAATCGTTTATTATTCCTGGGAATTTGACACTTTGCAGTCTTTTTACCGTGATGTTCTGCGCCTTGAGCAGATGTACGGCTGGTACACCAGTCCTGTGGACAAGGGCTGCAAATTCCCTATTGGTGAAAACCGCCTTGAACTGATCTGCCGC
>CALXCQ010000147.1 GCA_944386835.1 uncultured Oscillospiraceae bacterium
CAGGGGTATAGTTTTCCGGGAATACAATATCAATATCCTTGCTCTCGCCGGCGGACATGCCAACAACCTGATCTTCAAAGCCGGGAACAAAAGAGCCGGAACCCAGGACCAGAGAATAGTCCTCTCCCTTGCCGCCATCAAAAGCAACTCCATTGTCAAAGCCTTCAAAGTCAATTACTGCCGTATCCCCCATCTGCGCAGGACGCTCGACTGTGAGAATTCTGGCGCTTTCCTGGGCTTTCCGGTCAATTTCCGCCGCCACTTCTTCATCGGTCACCACGGCATCGGCCTTGGGAACCTCCAGGCCCTTATACTGTCCCAAAGTAACTTCTGGGTACAGTTCGGTTTCCACCGTCAGCAAAACGCCTTCCTGACCCACTTCCATATCGGTTACGGAGGGAGCGCCGACAGCTTTTAATTCCTGATTGACAACCGCCGCTTCATAAATATCCGGGAACAGAATGTTGATCGCATCTTCATGGAAAATACTGGCACCGTACATTCCCTCAATCACTTTGCGGGGCGCTTTTCCCTTGCGGAACCCAGGTACAAAAATGTCCTTTTTGTTTTTGACATAAGCCTTGTTCAAAGCATCTTCAAACTGAGCCTTGTCAATTTCAACCAGAATTTTGGCCTTGCCGTTTTCTTTCTCTACGCTCTTTACATTCATTGGTTATTTCCTCCTATATGGTGGGCCGCCAGGCAGCCTAATCTACACCAATCTTGAATCCGTACTATTTTATCAGACCCAGTACAAGATTTCCACTACTTTTCTATAAATTTCCGCCACTTTTTTGTTTTCTTTCCTAATCTCTGACTTTCTGCGGTCGAAACTTCAGATAATCCGCCGAAACCAAATGGAAAGTAGTCCCTTCCACCTGGCCCTCTACCGCCAGGCGATGACTTTCTCCATGCAAGTGCCCATAATAACACTCCCGCACGCCATACTTAGCCAGCAAGTCCAAAATTTCTCGGCATTCATAACCCCGGTAGCGGGGCGGATAGTGGAGAAAACAGATTTTTTCCCGCTCGCCCGCCTGCTGAAAAGAAGTCTCCAGGCGAATTAGTTCCCGGTGAAAGATTTTCTCGCTGTGGGTTCCTGCCTGGTCTTCTTCAAAAAACCAGCCCCGGGTCCCACACAAGGCTACCTCCTGATACAGTAGGCAGTTGTTGTGAAGCAAAGACAAGGACATATAGTCATACTTCTCACAAAATTGCTGAAATTTAGCAGCCGTAGACCACCAGTAATCGTGATTGCCTTTGAGCAGGATCTTTTTCCCTGGAATCTCATGGAGAAAGGAAAAATCCTCCCGTCCCTGTTCCAAGCTCATGGCCCAGCTGACATCTCCCAAGAGAACCGTCGTATCCTCCGGCCCAATGATCGACAGTCCCTGACGCAGTTTTTCTACATACCCTACCCAGGCGCCTCCAAACACATCCATGGGTTTGTTTGTGCCAAAGGACAGGTGCAAATCTCCAATTGCATACAGAGCCATCAGAGGAGCATCTCCTGCACTACCTGTGCCATCTCCTCTTTGGCAACTACCCGGGAAAACCGTACAGGCATTCCCCGCAGTCCGGCCAAAGGCGACGGTGCAGACTTTCCAGTTTTTTCCGCCAACTGCTCCAGGGCCATAAAGCCGCCGGCGGGGTTGGTTACCCCCAGACCTTTCAGCACATCTGAGCTGAACTTAAAGGGGCTTGCTGTAGAGGCCAGAAGGGTTACCGTCTCATCCCCCGTCTTTTCCCGGTAGGATTGCAGCACATGGTAGCCAACTGCCGTATGGGTATCCATCAGATATCCTGTCTGTGAAAAAACCTGACCGATTGTCTGCAGCGTGACGGCGTCATTACAGTCGCCACTGGAAAACTGTGACTGAATCTGTTCTGCCCGCTCCGGTAATACCGTATAGACACCTTTTTGGGTGAGATCTTCCATATACCGGCGTACCTCTGCATCGGATCTGCTAAATAAATATAACAGCCGCTCCAAATTGGAGGAAATGAGAATATCCATAGAAGGGGAAACCGTATGGTAAAAAGGCCGGTTCCGATTGTAACAGCCAGAGCGAATAAATTCTGTCAAAACATTGTTCTCATTGGAAGCACAAAGGAAGCGTCCAATGGGCACACCCATCTGTTTGGCGTAAAAGGCTGCCAAAATGTTCCCAAAATTTCCCGTAGGCACGCACACATTGATCTTTTCCCCCATGGCCACCGCACCCTGGCTGACCAAATCGCAATATCCGGAAACATAATAGACAATCTGCGGCAAGACTCTGCCCCAGTTAATCGAGTTGGCAGAAGAGAGAAAATAGCCACCGTTTGCTAACTTTTCTCTCAGATGTGGGTCAGAAAAAATTTTCTTGACTCCCGTCTGGGCATCATCGAAGTTTCCCTTCACCCCATACACACCTACATTGTCACCTGCCTGGGTCCGCATCTGCAACTCCTGCATTTCAGATACGCCCTTTTCCGGATAAAACACCAAAATCTTTGTATGTGCCACGTCCCGGAACCCTTCCAATGCTGCCTTTCCTGTGTCGCCGGAAGTAGCCACCAAAATACAAGCCGTCTGGGTCTGACCAGTCTTTTTTAAAGCCGCTGTCAATAAATAAGGCAGCATTTGCAGCGCCAGATCCTTAAAAGCACTGGTGGGTCCGTGCCACAATTCCAGCAAGTAGGTCTTTGGCTCCACGGCCACAATGGGAACTACCTGGGGTGTGTCAAATTTCTCCCCGAAACGGTACGCCTTCTGTGCATACTCAGTCAGTTCTTCCAAGGTAAATTCGTCCAGGAACAGTTTCATAATCCTGGCGGCCCGTTGGACATAGGGCAAGGAACGCAGTTCCTTTAAGTCCTGGAGAGACAAAACCGGAATGGTCTCCGGCAGAAACAGGCCGCCGTCCCGGCTTAAACCTTGTACTATGGCCTGGGAGGCGCTATAGCGCAGGGAACTGTCTCGTGTACTTACATATTGCATTGCTTCACAACCTTCATTAAATTTCCAAAATAGACTTGGGACAGTTCTCTCTCATCCCATCCGTTTTGTTGTAAATACTCGTACAAAGCTTCGTATCCATCAATTCCTGCCATTCCCTCCGGCAGGCTGTCACAGCCATCCCAGTCTCCTCCCAGGGCCAAGTGGCCGATTCCCAGTTCTGCAAAGTGTTCCAGGTGCTGACGAACGGTTTCCATTGTCACATCCGCCTGCCCCAGAAAGCGGCTATACAGGTTAAGACCAGCTGTGCCGCCCAATTGGCAAAGAGCCAAATACTGTTCATCTGTCAGATTGCGTGAATGATTGCAACAGGCTTTTGCGTTGGAATGGCTGGCCACGATAGGCTTTTCCGCAATGTCACAAATATCCCAGAACGCCTGTTCGGAACAATGGCTGACATCCACAACCATTCCCAAACTCTGAGCACGGCGGACAAACTCCTTACCCTGCCTGCTCAGGCCCTCTCCTGTCAGATGGGACCCGGCCAGCGGATTGGCGTCATTCCAGGTGGGGCTAACCATCCGTATCCCCAGCTCCCACGCCCAATCCAACCTTCCCGGATCGCACCCAATGGCCTCTGCCCCCTCGATGGAGAGCAGCGCTGCCCGTTTCTTCTGAGCAATCGCTGACTCCACTTCCGCCCCTGTACGGCACACTACCAAAGCGCCTTGCAACTGCTCCAGCTGTCTTTGGAAGCAGGCGTACAGCCGCCGGAAATAGGTCTGCGGATCTACGGGGCCTCTGGCGGTAAAGAAAGCGAAAAATTGGGCATACCCGGAAAATCTCCGAGCCCGCTGCAAACTGACATGGCAGCTGTTTTCTTCCAGGGACTGACCGGTACGCTCCAAGTTCAAAATTGTGTCGCAATGACCGTCAAATACGCAAATTTCCATCATGAAAACGCATTCTCCCAATGATATATGGTTGGATTTTTCGTCTTGAGTCCTTCCGGCGCATAAATTTCAATTACGTCAAAACGAGGCTGCAGCTCCGTTTCATTCTGCTCCAGATACAGCATGGCAGTCATTTTTAGGCGCCTCTGCTTTCCTTCTCCTACAAACTCCCGGGCCTGAGCAAACCGATCGTCTTTGCGCAACTTCACTTCCACAAATACCAGCTCTTTCCTGGTAGTGGCAATCAGGTCAATTTCCCCAAATCGGCAACGGTAGTTACAGGCCACAATTTGATAACGCTTTTTGCGGAGATACTGAGCAGCCAAAGCCTCTCCCCAGGCGCCCAATAAGTTACGGCTGTCCGGCATAAAACTTTTTCAAAAAACTCATACGGTGAATGGGACAGGGGCCGTAGGTCCGCAAAGCCTCATAGTGCCGTTTGGTGCCATAACCTTTGTGGATAGCAAAGTCATATTGGGGGTATTGTTCCCCCATAGCTTCCATATACCGGTCCCTGCTGACTTTGGCCAGGATGGATGCCGCTGCAATATTGGCACTCTTACTGTCTCCTTTGACAATGGTCCTGACCGGTACGTCCAGCTGGGGCTCCTGATTTCCGTCCACCAGTATCAAATCCGGTTTTGTCTGCAACTGGGACACGGCGCGCTTCATGGCCAGAAACGTGGCCTGTAAAATATTCAGTTCATCAATCTCTCCGGCAGAAGCAGAGCCAATACCAAAAGCCAACGCTCCATCCACAATCTGATCATATAGCTCCCGGCGCCGCTTGTCCGGAACTTTTTTCGAATCGTTAAGACCAGGCAATACCCAATCCCTCGGCAAAATCACCGCAGCGGCATAGACTGGCCCTGCCAGAGGGCCCCGGCCTGCCTCATCTACGCCGCAGATCACGGCGATTTCATCTGTATAGAAACTGTGCTCCAACTGCCAAAGAGTTTCTCCCGTCATACTATCCCCTCTTATTCTGTGGGATCTTCCAAAGTGAATCGGCCGATTTTTCCATTGCGGAATTCCTCCAACAGGACTTTTGCCATCCGCTCACAATCTACCCGGCCACCAGGTAATAGAAATCCCCGTTTCCGGCCTGCCTCCATAAGGAGCTCATCTCCCGTACTGCTTTCTGCGCCCGTTATTTTATAGCGGTCCATCAACACCTGAGGATACCGCTGCCACAACATAGCCATCAAGCTATAGCCCAATGTTTCCACATCGATAACGTCATCTTTCACTGCCCCAGTATAGGCCAAATGCAAACCAACTTCCGGGTCGTCAAACTTAGGCCACAAAATTCCCGGCGTATCTAAAAGCAGTAACCCTTTGTCTACACTCACCCACTGTTTTCCTCGGGTTACCCCTGGACGGTTTTCTGCCTTGGCGCCTTTCTTCTTTGCAATCTGGTTAATAAAGGTGGATTTTCCCACATTGGGAATTCCCACCACCATAATTTTCAGAGCCCGACCTGCCTGGCCCTTCTGGGCATAGGCATCCAGTTTATCTCGCAACAGATTCCGGATTGCCGGCAGGAATTCATTGAGCCCCTTGCGACTTTTACAGTCGGTCGCCACTACGGCTAGCCCCTCATTGGCAAAAAAACGGGCCCATTTTTTTACCATTCCCGGGTCCGCCAGGTCGATCCGGTTTAAAATCACCATCCGGGGTTTCGTACCACACAAAGCGGCAATGTCCGGGTTGCGGCTGGAACGGGGAATTCTGGCATCGACAATCTCACAGACTGCGTCCACCAATTTCAGGTCTTCCTCCATCTGCCGCCGGGTTTTGGTCATGTGGCCCGGATACCACTGAATATTCATAGGTTCCTGATTCATGAGGCAATCGCCCCAATCCGAGAGAAGTCCCGCTCTTTGGTTTGTTCGTCTGCCCCCGGGAACACTAAAAACATTACTTTCCCTAAAATATACCGCTCATCTACCATTCCAATGGGTGCATAGCGGCTGTCAGTGGAATTGTTCCGGTTGTCACCCAGTACAAACACACAGCCTTCGGGCACAGTGGCCGGATACTCAAGTCCCAACTCATAGTTCCGGTAAGTCTGCTCATAAATATACGGTTCATCCAGTAGGACACCGTCTACATAGACTTCACCCGCTTCAAAGTCGATGTCCACCGTCTGCCCTTCTGTCGCTATCACCCGTTTGACAATGGGCTCCGTCTGAAATGCCGGCACCGTCAAAACCACAATGTCCCCTGCCTGCGGCTCCCGGTAAAACACATTGCTGAGTAAAACCAGGTAATCATGGTCGTGGAGTGTAGGATACATAGAGTCTCCGGAAACTCCTACTAAACGGACCACAAATACAAACAAAACTGTCACAAAGCTGAGAATATATACCAAATCGTGGAGAAGTGTATAAAATTCAAATCCAATGGACCTGTCATTTTCTTCCTGCTGTTTTTCCAATTGTTCTTCTTCCGGAAAAGGCTCTTGTGCTTCTTGCGCTGGCTTTTCCGCAAACTCATCCTCATAATGCTCCTTATCCACTGGCCTCATCCTTTACAAAAATACTGATATTTTATGCCATTTTAATATTATACACAACCCGATCCGGGAAAAAAAGAGGAAAGCCATTTTTTCTATATTCTTTTCTTTATTCCCTTACAGAGCATCCTTTTCCTGATATAATATCCCAATTACATTGGGTCCTGCATTGATAGCAATTACCCCGCCAATATAATAACACCCGGCAGCTTCCGCCTGTAAAACCCGGGCGCTGGCAGCCGTTATCTCCTCATTTAAGTTTTCTTCCGATCCAAAAATACAAAAGTATGGTGTATCGGGCACGCGAGACTGCTTGGTCCGCTCCAACATAGCAGGAATTACGTTTTTATCTCCCCGTACCTTTGCCAGGATTTTGGATTCCCCGTTTTCAAACGTCATAATGGGATGCAGTCCCAACGCATCTCCCAAGAAAGCAGCCGCTGCGCTGATGCGTCCGGACTTTTTTGCAAATTTCAGATTCATAGGCGTAAACAAAATTCTGGCGTGGGCAATCCAGTTTTGGATAGCCTGAACACATTCTTCCGCCGCCTTCCCCTCCTGGGCAAGTCTGGCTCCCAATACGACGCCATATCCATAGGCCATAGTGTAAGTTCCACTGTCCAATACAAAAATCGCAAACTGTTTTTCTGCCACCGGATGCTCCTGATAGAACTGGCTTCTGGCCAGCACTGCATTTTGATAGGTGGATGATCCCTTTGCATTGATCGCCGTATAAATCAGGCTACCATACCCTTCCTGATAAGCTCTTTCATAGCACTGTGTGAAGGCCATGGGATTGAGCTGCGAGTGCGTCGGAATATACGGCAGGCTCTGTAATGTTTCATAAAACTCTTGTGCGCCAAAGTCCACGCCATCTTGATACTCAGTATTTTCCATGGCAATGGTAAACGGCAGAACCTCAATGTGCAGTTGCTCCTGCCACTGTCTGGGAATATCCGCCGCTGAATCTGTGACGAATCGAATTCTTTCCATACCTATAAAAACCTCCTGAATCAGTCAGGCCAAAGGCCACGGGCTTCATTATAAATTGGCCCAAATCATTATACAAGACGTTTTCTCAAAATATATTACAAGAAAAAAACTGAGGCAACCGGCAATAACCGGATGCCCCAGGTGGAAACCGCGTTTCGCTTTCGCAGCGTATTCCTTAAACTTTTTCTCTGACCTTTGCAGCCTTACCAAGGCGATCGCGCAAGTAATAGAGTTTGGCTCTGCGGACTTTACCACGGCGAACCGTCTCTACTTTGACAATACTGGGAGAATGAACGGGGAATACTTTCTCACAACCCACACCATAGGACAGGCGGCGAACAGTAATAGACTCTTCGATCCCACCATGCTTCTTTGCAATAATGGTACCTTCAAATACCTGGACTCTCTCACGAGTACCTTCCTTGATTTTTACATGAACGCGAACCGTATCGCCAACGTGCAACTCCGGCACTTCTTCTTTCATGTATTGGCTTTTCAGAGCCTGCATCAGATCCATAATTTTTGTCCTCCTTCTAATTTAGACGTTCATGCCACACGGAAAATGCCGCAATACCAAAGTATCGGCTGTGACAGAGGACCATCCAGTTAACAGACTACTGGATTTTATCATACAGGATTTAGAAAATCAAGGCTTTTTTCACTTCTTTTCCGGAAAATTCGTCACTTTTGCACGCGACCAATTTCCCCGTCCATTTTCTCCACGCTCTTCGCTGTAGTCCGGCAAAATCCAATTGCATACGACAAGCCCCTATGCTAAAATTCTCCCTGTGCTTAAAGCGCATCCCATGTTGCTTTCGGCAGTGGCAATACGCATTGAGAATCCCCTCCAAAATGATCATGCAGGACAGCAAACAATTTTGCGTATCTGCAATTTCCTTCGAAAATTCCCCATAGAAAGGAACCATTTGGATTTCCTTCGCGAATCATTCCCGCAATCGTGTTGATTGTCCATATTCAGTGGACGTATTCACCCACTTTTTTATCTCCAGCCCGTTTTTGTGAATTGCCTCATATGATTTTAACATAGATATTACGCTATTGGGAAATCGGCGGCTAATTCTTTGAATTCTTACCATACAAAGGAGGCATTATCCGTGAAACAAATTTTATGTTTTGTCCTGAGTTTGCTGCTTGTGTTTACCGTTTCTGCCTGTCAAACAGAAACGGTTCGCGAGCCAACGGTTTCTCTGGAACCGGATCCGCTCCCAACTGCTCCCCAGGTACCCGCAGCGAGTGTAGAAGAGCCTGAAATTCCAACAGAACCCGATGTGGAGGAAACAGAACCGGCAATTATCAATCCCTTGACTGGTGAAGAAGTATCAGAAGATTGTAGTGCCCAGCGTCCTTATGCCATAGTACTCAATAACCTTGAGGCCGCCCTGCCCCAATGTGGAGTCAGTCAGGCGGATATTATCTACGAATCCCTGGCCGAAGGCGGTATTACCCGCATGGTGGCAATTTTCCAGGACATCTCCCAAGCCGGCATCCTTGGCAGCATTCGAAGTGCCCGCCCCTACCTAATTGAATATGCCCTGGCCTATGACGCTATCTTCGTCCATGCAGGAGGAAGTCCTCAGGCCTACAGCGATATCGCTACCAAGGGTGTCACGGCGATCGATGGGGTAAACGGAGTTCTGGGAACGCAAGCCTATTACCGTGATCCAGACCGTATGCAAAATGCCGGTTATGAACACAGTCTTTTCTCCTCCAGTGACCTGTTTGCCCAATATATTGAACCTCTGGATATTCGTCACGAGCACGAGGACGGCTATCATTATACCCAGCAATTCTCCGACGAAGCCACCCCTGATGGTCAGTCTGCCTCCCAGTTCCAGGCCTGTTTTACGCCCTCCAAAGCCACCACATTCCAGTATGACCCCCAAGAGGGTGGATACTTGGTCTATGAGTATGGAGAACCGTATCTTGACGGTAACACTCAGGAGCAGGTCTGCGTTACCAATGTTTTGTGTCTGTTTACCGACGTTGCGCAAATTGCCAACGATTCTTCCGGACGGCTTACTACCCGCACAACCGGAACCGGAACCGGATATTTTGCCTGTGGCGGCAAAGTGACTGAAATTCAGTGGAGCCGAGAAGACAGTAACGATCAATTTACCTATACCCTTCCCGATGGCTCTTCGTTGGTCCTCGGCCGTGGCACAAGTTATATTTGTGTGTTGCCCATGTCCGGCAGTGTGGAGTTTGCCGAAACATAGTGTAAAAAAATTCAAGTCTCTCTTGTGAGAGACTTGAATTTTTATAACTTCCCCTCACATATATTTCACCAGGCCTCTCTTTTCGCAAAGGTGCAAATATCCTAATATTGCCCATTGACATTTTCTGGCTATTTTGGTAGAATTTTATCCGCATACAAGTGCAAAATTCGTTATCATAACTATATTGGAGGGAAACAGAATGATCATCGGTTGTCCGAAAGAAATCAAAGCCCAGGAAGGCCGCGTCGGTTTGACTCCGGCCGGCGTCGATGCATTTGTTCGCGCAGGCCACACTGTATACATAGAACACGATGCCGGCGTTGGCAGCGGCTTTCCGGACGCAGAATACATTCACGCGGGCGCTACAATTCTTCCCACTGCAAAGGAAGTTTTCGACGTCAGCGACATGATTGTGAAAGTAAAGGAAATTCTGCCGGCTGAATATGACCTGATGCATGAAAATCAAATCATTTTCACCTATTTGCATCTGGCCCCAGATCCTGAACTGACCCAGGCGCTGCTCCGGAAAAAAGTCATTGGCATCGCCTATGAAACGGTACAGCTGGATAATGGACAGCTGCCTCTTCTGTCCCCCATGAGTGAAATTGCCGGACGGATGTCCATTCAGGTAGGCGCCCACCTTCTGGAAGCCCCCAATGACGGCCGCGGTATTCTTCTGGCCGGCGTGTCCGGTGTGGAAAAGGGCAAAGTCGTCATCATCGGCGGCGGCCATGTGGGCACCAGCGCTGCCAAAATTGCCATCGGTATGGGCGCCGAGGTGACCATTCTGGATGTCTCCGGTGCACGCCTTGCCTACCTGGACGATATTTTTGGCAGCCGAATTCAAACTCTCATGTCCAACAGCTACAACATTGCAAAAGTTGTAAAAGATGCAGATCTGGTTGTTGGCTGTGTTTTGATTCCCGGCGCCCGGGCTCCCAAGTTGGTCAGTGAAGAGATGGTCAAGAGTATGAAGCCCGGCAGTGTTCTTGTTGACGTGGCAATCGACCAGGGCGGCTCCATTGCCACCATCGACCGGATTACCACCCACCACGACCCCTACTTTATGAAACATGGCGTCATCCACTACAGTGTCGCCAATATGCCCGGTGCAGTGCCCCGCACCGCAACCTTTGCTCTGACCAATGCCACGATGCCCTATGCCCTTAAAATCGCCAATATGGGCGCAGAGGCTGCCATGAAATCCGATCGGGCTTTGCGGAAAGGCCTGAATGTCTACAAAGGGAATCTCACCTATCAGTCTGTAGCAGAAGCCCAAGGACTTCCCTATACCCATACTGACGGACTTTTCTAAAATCACGGTTTATCCTGGCTTAACCGTTTGGAATGTCCATACAAAAGGAGCTGTGCACTTGCACAGCTCCTTTCTTTTGCATATTACGCACTCATAGGTTCATCCAAAGTGGTAATCTTCACCAAGTCGACTTTTTTGGTATCCGACTTCAGCACTTCCACTTTTAAATTTTCGTAGATGAAATCTTCTCCATAGGCGGGAACCCGGTCAAAGTGTTCCATCACCCAGCCACTGACCGTTGCAGAGTCAGACTCTTCATCTTCAATATCGAACAGTTTGAAGACCTTATCCAAAGGCGTAGTTCCCAAAACTTTGTAGGCATTTTCCCCTGTTTTGGCAATCTCTTCAATCACTTCATCGTGTTCGTCCCAGATTTCTCCTACTAGCTCTTCCAGGATATCTTCCATCGTGACAAGCCCCAGGGTGCCACCATATTCATCGGTAATAATGGCCATATGGGCTTTTTGCTTTTGCAGAATCTTCAAAAGGTATCCAATCTTGGCATTCTCGTTCATAAAGAGCGGCTCGCTCATAATTTCGGACAGGTGGAAAGATTCCGGCGTACAGGGGTAAAAATCTTTTTGATTGATAATGCCAACAATATTGTCCACTGTCCCATCGTAGACGGGCAGGCGTGAAAAAGAGCTAGTCTGGAATGCCGCTTGCAAATCTTCGTAAGTAACATCCAGGGCTACGGCCTCCATATTGACCCGAGGTGTCAGGATATCTACCACTTCCAGATCGTTAAATTCAATGGCCGAGCAAATCAGTTCCCGCTCCTGTGCATCGATACCGCCCTCTTCACAGGCCTCTTCCACAATACTGAGCAATTCTTCTTCCGTAACTCGCCGGTCCTCACTGGTCCGGATTAGCTTGGAGAGCAGCCATTTCCATCCGGAGAAAATCGCATTGAGTGGCAGTAAGATCCATAATAAAAATTGGATATAGGGTGCGGAAAACATGGCAAACCGTTCCGGAAATTCCTTTGCCAAAAGTTTTGGCGTGATTTCGCCGAAAATCAGAATCCCCACCGTCATCACCACAGAAGCGATGGTAGACCCCTTGTTTCCATAGTAAGTGATAAACAGCGCAGTAGCCAAAGAGGTAGATAAGATGTTCACAATGTTATTGCCAATCAAAATGGTGGAAATCAGCTTATCATACTTTTCCAATAGATTCAGCACTTTGATGGCCCGCTTGTTTTTCTTGTCTGCCAGCATGTTCAGCCGGCTGCGGCTTGCGGAAGTAAATGCAGTTTCTGTCGCAGAAAAATAGGCGCTCATGGCTACCAATAGACAGATAACCAGAATCGTAGTGCTGTCACTCATGGGCGGCCACCTCGTTTCCGGACAAAAACAAAATGAGCAGGACAAAAGCAGACGCTCCGTGCGCCAACTTCCGACCCGCTTACTTCCAGAATCTCACGTATGTAGTTGGGACTGTCGCCAGTGTCAGAATTTTCCAAAGCAATTTTCCTTTCTTAATAAGTAATTACCTATTTATATATAATAAAACTAACATTTTGTCAATAGATTTCCGGGATTATTCGCGCAAATACATAAATTCGATATTTTTACACACATTTAACATAGATAAGATAACGTTTTTTACCTGCTATTTGTATAGTAAAGCCGTAATCAAAATTCCAAAATCAAAATTCCAAGAAAGAATATTAAAGGAGACATTACACCATGAAAAAATTATGTACCATTCTTGTGATTGTTGCCATGCTTGCAACGATGTTGGTTGGCTGCAGCAATAGCAGTAACAATACAGACACCAGCGATTCTGGCGACAATAACAGTAGCTCTAATACAACCACTCCCTCCAATGACGCCAATACCGATTCCCAAGAGTCCACTGGTGACGCCAATACCGATTCCCAAGAATCCACTGGTAGTGAAAATGAGAGCGATGCCTCTGCAATGAGCGGCAGCATCAGTGTGGTATCCCGTGAAGATGGCTCCGGCACCCGGGGCGCATTTATCGAATTGTTCGGGATCGAACAAGAAGATGTTGACGGCAACAAAGTTGATAATACCACCTCAGCTGCCGAAATCACCAACAGTACCTCTGTTATGATGACCACCATTGCCGGCAATACCAGTGCTATCGGCTATATCTCTCTTGGCTCTCTGGATGACTCGGTCAAGGCTTTGAAAATTGATGATGTCGACGCTACTGTTGATAACATTAAGAATGGTTCTTACAAAGTTTCCCGTCCTTTCAACATTGCCACGAAAGGTGACGTAAGTGAAGTAGCGCAGGACTTTATCAACTTCATTATGAGTGAAGAAGGCCAGAAAGTAGTAGAAGATAACGGCTACATCAGCCAGGGCAACAACGGCGCATTCAGCAGCACCCAGCCCAGCGGTAAAATCGTGGTCGCCGGTTCCTCCTCCGTCACACCGGTAATGGAAAAACTGAAAGAAGCATACGCCCAGGTTAACAGCAATGCCACCATCGAAATCCAGCAAAGTGATTCCACAACCGGTATGACTTCTGCCATGGAAGGTGTTTGTGATATCGGCATGGCTTCCCGCGAGCTGAAGGACAGTGAATTGGAAGGCGGCCTGAACGGAACGGTCATCGCATTGGACGGCATCGCCGTGATTGTCAACAATGAGAATCCCATGGACGGCATGACCAGCGAACAGGTTCAAAAAATCTTCACTGGTGAAATTACCGATTGGAGCGAACTCGGCTAAGCCGAATTCGCTCCAACCCCGGTTTTGGGAGGAACGACGTATGAAGCAATTCAAAGAAAGCCTGATGCATATAGTTTTCTTCCTGACTGCCTGCACAAGTATCCTGGCAGTTCTTTTAATTTGCATCTTTCTGTTCGCTAACGGTGTCCCTGCCATTGCAGAAATTGGTGTTTTTAAATTCTTACTGGGTACAACCTGGAAGCCCCTAAATAATCTATATGGGATTTTCCCTATGATTATTGGCAGTATTTACGTAACAGCGGGTGCTCTCATTATTGGAGTTCCTACCGGTATTCTATGTGCCATTTTCATGGCCCGCTTTTGTCCCCAAAAGCTCTATAAAGTGTTGAAACCTGCCATCGAGCTTCTGGCCGGTATCCCCTCCATTGTCTATGGTTTTTTTGGCCTTATGGTAATTGTCCCGGTGATGCAGACACTTTTCGGTGGCAGCGGAAAAGGACTTTTGACTGCCTCCATTCTTCTGGGCATTATGATTCTGCCCACCATTATCGGGGTTGCAGAATCTGCAATTCGTGCAGTGCCAGACAGCTACTATGAAGGTGCTCTGGCTCTTGGTGCCACCCATGAACGCAGTGTTTTTTTTACCTTGGTTCCGGCTGCCAAATCCGGAATCCTCGCCGGTGTTATTTTAGGCGTTGGACGCGCCATCGGGGAAACCATGGCCGTTATTATGATTGCCGGCAATCAGCCGGTCATTCCCAAAAGTCTTTTGGAAGGCGTCAGAACCATGACTGCCAATATCGTTCTGGAAATGGGATATGCCACTGATCTGCATCGGGAAGCGCTCATCGCTACTTCCGTTGTACTCTTTGTTTTTATCCTCATTATCAATCTGTGCTTCTCTCTTTTAAAAAGGAGGGACTCCAAATGAATCCCATGAACCGTACTACCCTTTCCCAAAGGTTAAAATCCTATAAGCACAGTCCCCTGTCTTTCTTCCTCCTGCTATGTGTGCTCCTGGCTACTTTTTTAACCGTTGCCATCCTGGTTATTTTGGTCGGCTACATTCTGTACAAAGGGATTCCCAATTTGAATTTATCCTTATTTGCCTGGGAGTACAACACGGAAAATGTGTCCATGATGCCTGCCATCATCAACACCATTACCATGACTTTGCTCTCTTTGGTGATCGCTGTGCCGCTTGGTGTCGGCGCCGCCATCTACCTGGTGGAATATGCCAGACGGGGGAATAAAATTGTGGGCATTATCCGTATTACAGCGGAAACTCTCTCGGGTATCCCCTCGATTGTCTATGGCCTGTTTGGCTATCTTCTGTTTGTCATTGCCTGTGGATTCAGCTACTCCCTTTTAGGCGGCGCGCTGACCTTATCCATTATGATTCTGCCCCTGATTATGCGTACAACGGAAGAGGCTCTTAAAGCCGTCCCCGACTCCTATCGGGAAGGCAGCTTCGGACTGGGTGCGGGACGCTTGCGTACCGTGTTCCAAATTGTCCTTCCTTCGGCCGTACCCGGTATTCTGGCAGGAATTATTCTGGCCATTGGCAGAATTGTCGGCGAAACTGCCGCACTTATTTTTACGGCCGGCACAGTGGCAGGCATCCCGGATAATCTTCTCGGCTCCGGCCGAACCCTGGCAGTGCATATGTACGCTCTGTGGAACGAGGGCCTTTATACCCAGCAAGCCTATGCCACCGGCGTAGTTCTCCTTCTGGTTGTGATTTTCATCAATGCCCTGTCCAGTTTCCTGGCGAAAAAAGTTACCGCGAGGTGAGCGTATGAATAAATTTACCATCGAAAATCTAGAGTTGTATTATGGAAGTTTTAAGGCCCTCAAAGGAATTGACCTGGCCATTCCCGCCAATCAGATTACCGCTTTTATTGGTCCTTCCGGTTGCGGCAAGTCTACACTCCTAAAAACCCTAAACCGCATGAATGATCTGGTAGAAGGCTGTAAAATTACCGGAAAAGTTCTCCTGGATCAGGAAGATATTTACGGAGATATGGACGTCAACCATCTGCGCAAGCGGGTGGGTATGGTATTCCAGAAACCGAATCCCTTCCCCATGAGTATTTATGACAACATCGCCTTTGGTCCCAGAACCCATGGCATTCATGCCAAAGTCAAGCTGGACGAAATTGTGGAGCAGTCTTTACGCTCTGCCGCCATCTGGGACGAGGTCAAAGACCGGCTTAAAAAAAGCGCTCTGGGCTTGTCCGGTGGTCAACAACAGCGGCTTTGCATTGCACGAGCCCTGGCTGTACAGCCGGAAGTTCTGCTTATGGATGAGCCTACCAGTGCGCTGGACCCGATTTCCACTTCCAAAATAGAAGAGCTTGCAGTTCAGCTGAAAAGCGATTACACTATCGTTATGGTAACTCACAACATGCAACAGGCAGCCCGTATTTCAGACAACACTGCATTTTTCCTTTTGGGAGAGGTTATTGAATACGCAGACACAGAAACTTTGTTTTCCGTGCCTAACGATAAGCGAACCGAAGATTACATTACGGGGAGGTTTGGTTAATGCGGACACATTTCGACGAACAGCTTGAGTACTTACACATTGAACTGATTCAAATGGGCGCATTGTGTGAAGAGGCAATCTCCGCCGCCGCAAAGGCATTTTTAGACGACGATGCCACTCTGTTAGACCGGGTTTTTACTACTGACAGTAAAATTGATCAAAAAGAACGGGATATTGAATCACTGTGTTTAAAACTGCTTTTACAGCAACAACCCGTAGCGAAAGACCTGCGCACTGTTTCCTCCGCCCTGCGAATGATTTCCGATATGGAACGCATTGGAGATCAGGCTTCTGATATTGCGGAAATTACCCAGTATACGTTGCAACATCCAGGCAAGAATAAGGCCCACATTCGGGATATGGCCATTGCCACCATTAAAATGGTTACAGAAAGTGTAGATTCCTTCGTGAAAAAAGATTTGGATCTGGCCCATTCTGTTATGGCTTATGATGATGTGGTGGACGATCTTTTTTCAACCATAAAAGATGAGCTCATTGTACTTTTGAGCAGTGGTGACGACAGCGAGTACTGTATCGATCTCTTGATGATTGCAAAGTATCTGGAGCGAATTGGCGATCACGCCACCAATATCGCCGAGTGGGTGGAATTCTCTCTGACCGGGCAGCACCCAAAAAACTGAAAGGGGTTTTGCCATGATCTATTTAATAGAAGATGATAAAAGTATTCGGGAGTTTGTCGTGTATACGCTCAATAGTCAAGGGCTTCCTGCCCAGGGCTTTGAAAAACCCTCTTTGTTCTGGAAGGCAATGGAGAAGCAGCTGCCCAGTCTGGTACTGTTGGATATTATGCTGCCGGAAGAAGACGGACTGCAAATTCTCAGTAAGCTGCGTGCTTCTGCCGCTACCAAACGTCTTCCCATTATTATGTTAACTGCTAAGGGAACGGAATTTGACAAGGTAGTCGGTCTGGACAGCGGTGCAGACGACTATATTCCAAAGCCCTTTGGAATTATGGAACTTCTCTCCCGGATTAAAGCTCTGCTCCGGCGGACAGAAGGAATGGTTAGGAATACAGAATACAGGATTGGAAAACTGTATGTCTGTCCCGCAAAGCACATTGTTAAAGTGGATGGTAAACCGGTTACATTAACCTTGAAAGAATTTGAAATCCTCTGTCTACTTCTCGAGCACAGAGGGGTTGTATACACCCGTTCCCAACTGCAGGATGAAATTTGGGGCTATGCCTTTGATGGGGAAAGCCGTACAGTAGACGTCCATATCCGTACCTTGCGGCAAAAGTTGGGAGAATGCGGAAATTGCATTGAAACTGTCCGTGGTATCGGTTACAAAATCGAGGAGGAAGTTTCATGACCAGTCGAATTTTTAAAGCTATTTTTGCAGTGGCTTTGGCGGTCTTGCTGGCCTGCCTGGTATTTATTTTCGGAATTCTCTTTGACTACTATAGCAACCGGTTGACAGACGAGCTCCATACGGAAGCTGCTCTGATCTCAAAAGGCATTGAGTTGGACGGGCTGACATATCTGGAAGGTCTTCCTTCTCACACTGTACGCATTACCTGGATTGATCAAGACGGTCAGGTCCTCTATGACAACAACGCCGATCCAGCCACCATGGAAAATCACGCCGACCGTGAGGAATTCCAGGAAGCTCTGCAGACCGGCGAGGGAGAATCCATTCGCTATTCAGCCACGTTATCTGAGAAGACCGTCTACTACGCTATGGAACTTCCTGACCATACCGTTCTGCGGGTATCCAATACCCAATATACGGTTGTGCTTATTCTAATCAGTATGCTGCAACCAATTCTGATTGTCATTGTTCTGGCTGTGGCCCTTTCGCTGCTTCTTGCTTCCCGGATTTCCAAGCAGATTGTAAAACCCATCAATGAATTGGATTTGGAGCATCCGGAACAGGCAGACGTCTATGAGGAACTGACTCCCCTGCTCTCCAAACTCTACAGCCAAAACCGCTTGATTAAACAACAGATGGAGAAACTCCACCGGAAACAAGAAGAGTTTACCACCATTACTGAAAATATGCAGGAAGGATTTTTGCTGATAGACAAGAGAACGGATATCCTCTCGTATAACACCAGCGCTCTTCATATTTTAGGCGCTACAGAAGAGGTGGAAAACCAGAGTGTTCTCACCATTAACCGCAGTGAAAGCTTCCGCAATGCAGTTTCCCAAGCCCTGTCCGGAAAATCCTGCGAAGAGCCGCTTCATCTGGACGGCCGTTACTATACGTTAATTTCTAATCCGGTGTACGATAATGAGCAGGTAGCTGGTGCTGTTATTGTCATTTTGGATGTTACGGAAAAAGAATCTCAGGATCAAATGCGACGGGAATTCACCGCCAATGTGTCCCATGAGCTCAAAACACCTCTCACTTCTATTTCCGGCACGGCAGAAATGATTAAAAGCGGGTTTGTTTCCCCAGAAGATATTGCCCATTTTGCAGGTAATATCTACGACGAGGCCACCCGACTCATTACCTTGATTGACGACATTATCAAATTGTCTCAACTGGATGAACAATCGGTGCTGGCAGAAAAAGTACCAGTGGATCTCTATCAGCTGAGCAAAGTAGTTTTGGAACAACTGACCGATGCCGCCTCTAAAAAACACATTTCTTTGGAACTGGTAGGCGAACACGGAACCGTGGATGGCGTTGAACAGATTCTCTACGAAATGGTCTACAATCTGTGCGACAATGCAATCAAGTATAATCGGGAAAATGGAAGCGTCAAAGTCTCCATAGACCAGACAGAAAAAGCCGTCACCTTAAGCGTGATGGATACCGGTATTGGGATTCCGGCAGAAGACCAGAGCCGGGTCTTTGAGCGGTTTTACCGGGTAGACAAAAGCCACTCCAAACAGATTGGTGGCACTGGACT
>CALXCQ010000148.1 GCA_944386835.1 uncultured Oscillospiraceae bacterium
ATCACCTTCAAAGACAAAGACGGCGTGCAGATTATGAAAGACTACATGGCTTCTGGTTCCTTTGCCCGCGGCAAAGAGGAGAAGGCCGCCAGTGCATCTATGGCCTTTGTGAGCAACATCAATCAGAGCGTGGATGTGCTTCTGAAAACCTCCCATCTTTTTGAACCGTTCCCTGATGCCATGGCCTACGACACGGCGTTTCTTGACCGCATGCACTGCTATGTGCCCGGCTGGGAGATCCCCAAATATCGTCCTGACTTCTTCACAAATGATTATGGCTTTATCACCGACTATCTGGCAGAGTTTATGCGGGAGATGCGGAAAGAGCCTTGGGGTGACGCCTGCGACCGATATTTCCGCTTCGGCAGCAATCTCAATCAGAGAGACACAATCGCGGTCCGTAAAATGGTTTCCGGATTCACAAAATTGCTCTATCCTGACGGAGAGTTCTCCCGTGATGATATGGAAGAGATTCTGACCTATGCCCTGGAGATGCGGCGCAGAGTCAAGGAGCAGCTGAAAAAGATCGGTGGTATGGAGTTCTACGATGTGAATTTCTCCTATATCGATAACGAAACTTTTGAGGAGCGATTTGTGTCGGTGCCGGAGCAGGGCGGCGGAAAGCTAATCCCGGAGGGCATGGCCAATCCCGGAACAGTCTATACCATTTCCAGAGCCAAGTCCGGTATGGTAGGGGTCTATCGGTTGGAGACCCAGATGCTGCCTGGTAACGGGAAATTTGAGCGCACCGGTCTGGGAAGTGACAGAGAGGCCAAAGAGGCCACAAATACGGCCTTTAATTACCTCAAAGCAAACGGAGGCGGGATTTCCCGCTCTATCAGCACAACACAGAAGGACTACATCATCAACTATCAGGATCTCAATGGCATTGGAATGACAAAATCCCTGGCATTGCCCACAGTGATTGCGATTGCATCCGCTGCTCTCAATAAGCCTGTACTCAGCAGCCTTGCGGTCCTGGGGGAAATCAGCATCAGCGGCGCTATCACCAAAGTGGATGAACTGGCCAATGTGCTCCAGGTTTGCCTGGACAGTGGGGCGAAGAAAATTCTGCTTCCCATTACTTCTGCAGCCGATCTTGGAACCGTGCCTCCTGATTTGATGGGTGCATTCAGTATTATTTTCTACACCTCTGCGCAAGAAGCTGTATTCAAGGCACTGGGTGTGGAGTGACAGCAATGAAACTATTTACTGTTCTTATTCGCCCCCGTCAAGTGCCGATACAATGGAGCCAAGGCAAAATAGTTACCTTTTATCTTGACAGCACCCGTCAAGTGCCGATACAATGGAGCCAAGGAAAAGAGGAAATGGCGTGAATATTTGTGCGCCTCTGACGGCGGCGCCGTTTGCGCCAGGGTCGGCCGGGGGAAAAGCTGGGGGGCATCCGTCAGGCCCTCAACCGGCGGGAGAGCCCTCCCAAACTGCCGCCTGAGGTTTGGAGGGAAAGAAAAAAGTTCCCGGAGAGGAACCGGAACACCCGCCTGAATGGTACAGGCTGACAGAATCAGCGCGGCACAGGATGCCGGGGACGGCTGTGCAGGGAAGAAAAGAGACAGGCTTTTTTCTTGCCCAACAGCCAGATTCCCGGCACAAGGCAGAAAAAGAGGAGGAATGACCTATGACGATCCGATGCCCCAGCTGCGGCAGCCCTGTGAGGCTCCGGGGAAATCGTTGGGAGTGCGGCTGGTGCGGTGACTTTGGCAAGATTGGTTCTTTGCAGCCTTCGGAAAAAGAGAAACTGAAACGGATGGGGGGCGCTGGGCCTACTGTTCAGATTACCTTCACGGTGACAGACAGCACCAATGAGGCTGAGACGCCCCGCAAATATTCCCGGGCCGAACTGGAGGACATGGTGCGCCGGTGGGACTTTGAGGAAAAGGAATGGGCCTGTCGGGATCTGCTCATTGCCGCCTTTCCGGAGGCAGTCCGCTTCTGGACGGCGGAGGAGCTCTTGGAGATGGACACCATGGAGCTTCTGGGGAATGTGGGGGAGCGGAAGCCGGAAGTGGGAATCCAGATGATGAAATTGCTGCTGGATACGGCCAATGACCATCTCCGGGAGCCGGAGGCCGCCCAACAGCTGCTGGAAGAGGATCTGTATGAGCTCTGCCGGAACCAGGCGGTCCAGTACCAACTGATTGAGCAGCTGAAACAAGATGACCGGCTGGCCGGTCAGCTGTTTTCCAGCGCCTATGTGGGGGACACCCAGGAGCAGCTGCTGGAGGCGTGCGACTGGTTTGGAGAGGGGGAGCTGAAAAAGCGGCTGCAGGCGCTTTTAGACCGCAATCCCTGTTTTCAGGGGTTTGACTGATGCCCTTGCCCGGCCTGTGTTAAGGACAGGCCGGGCTCTCCTTTTTCCAGGGCCCCCTTTGCCCTGGGATTCCCCAAAAGGGGATAGAGCCGGGCCCTTTGCCCTTCTGCCCCTATTTTAGGGGCGGGCTTTTGGGGAACTGGGGCTGGGAGCGGCAGGGAGCGCCGGGGTGACTTTTTCTTAAGGCCAAGGGTTCACTTCACCCCAGAGGACGGGGCCTTTGTGCCGGCCGGTTTGATCGCCGGCACCGTCACTTCTCCAAAGGGACGGGGGCCCTTCCGGACGCCTGGGCCTGCAGGGCGGCGGTCATCATGGCCTGGTTCTTTTTGAGCCTGCCGTCCTCCGGGCTCAGCTCCAGGGCCTTGGCCACTGCGTTACAGGCGCCTTGAAAATTTCCCGTGTAGTACAGAGCCAGCGAGAGCAGGTCATAGGGCATGGGACCCCAGGCGGCAGGCTCGCAGATATACGACTGGGTCCGCTCCACGATTTTGACGCACTGCAAAGCGGCCCAGGCCAGGCCGTACCAGTCTCCTTTGGCATAGAAATACCGGCACAGGTCCATCCAGGGTTCCCGCAGATAGGGCGCTTCGGCCACAGCCCGCAAAAGCCAGCTATAGGCCGTATCCGGCTGGCCTTTGGCCAGAAAGGCCTGGGCGATGTACCGCATGGAGGCACACCGTTCGTCCGGCCAGGTGGAAGCGGGCATGATCAGGTGATGCTTCAGCATGGCAATGGCCTCGTCGAAACGGTGGTAGTACAGATATTCCCGGCCCAGATAGTGGACGTTCCGGTCGTCTTCCGGGTCCTCTTGATAGGCCAGCTCCAAAAGAGGCAGATATTGACTGCGGGACTTTCCCGGGTCCGGGTGGTGTTCCAGCTGCACTCCCTGGGCGATGGGTTTGCTCACCGGTGTTTCGCAGGCCAGGACTTCATGGACCGGATGCTTCCAGGTAAAGCCGTGACGGTCGTGAATCTTATCCAGCCAGTAGACGTGGCCCTCCGAGCCGTCGGCGTTGAAGGTCCAGACGTACCGGTAGCGCAGCTGTCTGGCTCCTGCGTGCCAGGCCTGTTCCACCTTTTCCCGCCAGCCGGGGACAAAGACCTCATCCAGATCGGTACAGACGCAGATGTCCGTATCTTCCGGCACCAGCTCCAAAGACCGGTTCCGGGCTGCGTCAAACCGCCAGGGGTCGATGACGGCGGTGGTGACCTGAACACCCCGGCTCCGGAGCTTTTCTACGGTGTTATCCGTAGATCCGGTGTCCAAAACCACAATCTGGTCCGCCTCCTCCATAGAGTCTACCCAGCGGTCCACAAAGGGTTCTTCGTTTTTACAGATGGCATAGACGCAAACGCGATACATAAAGAACCTCCCGGGTTTCAAAAGGGCCGCCGAAGCGGCCCTTTTTTATTATGCGGTGACGCCAATCTTCCAAACAGTTAAGGTGGCGTTGGTAAAGGTGGCATCGGCGTTATCCGAGACAACCGTCAGAGTCTCAGGTGCAGAAGAGACAGTAACCGGGACCGTAAAGGAAATATTGGCTTCCCCGGTGGTATCGGCAAAGTAGTGTTGGGCAGTACCGCCTTCTACCGGCGTGCTGTCCAGCTGTAAAGTGGCTTGAGCAGTTACGGCACCGCTGTTGGACTTGGTGTCCGAGTGGAAGCTGACCATATACACCCCGTTTTCCGTCAAAGACACGTCTGTGGAACTGTCGGTGTAGTCAATGGCAGTTCCCAGATCTGTAGACTTGGTGCCCAGATTCAGGTCCGTAGAGGCGCCGGGAGTCTGGGGCGAGGTGTTGGTGGTGGACATCAGTTCCGGAACTGTCTCGTCGGCAGCCGGGCCGGTGGGACCGGCAGGGCCCTGGGGACCTTCTGCACCGGTTGCGCCGGCAGGGCCTTCGGGGCCAGTGGCGCCTACGGGAATGACAAAGTCCAGAACGGCGGCATCAGAGGTACCGCTGTTGGTGACCGAGGCGGCAGAACCGGCAGGACCGGTAGTGGTGGTGCCTACCGTGACAGTGGCAGCGGTGCCGGCAGG
>CALXCQ010000149.1 GCA_944386835.1 uncultured Oscillospiraceae bacterium
GCCAAGGGCAGGAATTGTCTCCTGAGCTACTGTCACGGTACCGCAGACGGAACAGCATTTACCTTCTGTTTTGCCTTCCGTTGTGCAGGTGGCATCCACAGCTTCCACTGTGATTTCTGTATGCCCGGTAGCGGGGATTTCCACCACGTTGGCAGCATGGCACTTGACGCAGGTGTAAGTCATAGTACCTGGCTGGGTGCAAGTGGGCGATTGCGTCACTTGGCCGCCGTCCCAAATGTGCTCGCAGGCCCAGCTGCGTTCAATGGCAATGGTTTGCAAATCAATCATACAGACAGGTGCCCAGGTCATGGGATCGGCCTGACTGGGATCATAAGAGCCGTTTCTAATCTGTTCGGCAGCCTGTGCAACCAAGTCGGCATGACAGCTGAAAATCCAGCCGGACTCTGTTCCAGGCGAGTTTACACTGTCCTGGAAACAGATGGTTCCGGTCCCATCGATCAGCGGAGCTGGAACGGCAGCCTGGATTTTTTCAAAGGTAACGGCTTCACCATCTGCCCAATCTGCGGCGTTTTGCTGAAAATGATATGGCCAGTTGAGCGTGAGCTTACCGCCGTTCATGGTAAGCTTGCCACCAGGACCAATATAGGGATTGGAATAATTTTCGGAATCATCTGGCTGGAACTCCAGCTCTCCCTCCAAGTTCACGGTGGCGTTGACGATATTCATCCAGCATTGATTGGTGATCGTAATATGGCTCCCCTTGGGGATGGTCAGACAATCAGCGTAGGTGGAACTTTCCAACCCTACTGACAACCCGCCGGTCAAGGTCAGATTTCCGGACAAAAGCCCATTGGAGTCCGTGCCGTAAAAGCCTCCTTGCACTGTTATTTGTCCACTGACGGTACCACTGCCGGTCAGCGTACCATTGAGGTAAATTCTCGGTTCCAGTACGGCGCCGGACAGGACTTCCCAGGTACTATCTTTGGGAATACTCATCCCGCACACGGTGGGATAGTCTGGGTGGTCGTCCGCACAGGAAAAAGTGCCTGTAGGACCGATCAGGACCTTATTGCATCCGGTCAGAATACTGTCTTGGGAAGAATAGGCAGTATGTATGGTACCGTTGAGGATCAACTCCTCGCACCGGATACCATAACAGTTGGTCTCAAAATTTACAGTGATGCCTTTGGGAATTTCCCAGATACATCCGGCTGAGACCTGAATTCCCACATTTGCAGGAATTGTCAAGGTGGCGCTTTCCGGCCAGCCAAAATCAGAAGCGGGCGTTAAAAAGACATAGCCCATTTGAATTTCGGAAAGTTTGCTGACCAGCTGTTGGTACGTGGTTACCTCTGCTTCACCGCCTGCCAGAGCCATTGTAGGCAGCAGTGACAGCAACAGGCACAGGGTGAGCAGTAGACTGCATATGCGTTTCCTCATATTTACATCCCCCTCTTTTGTGTTGACTTTCCAGTTTGAAGAAAGCCGACAATAACACAATCATTATATCAATAATTCACAGCAATTTCCAATGATTTTCAAGTCAATGCTCTGACATTTTCCAAAGTTTTTGTCTCTTTGGAGAAAAGTACGTTCCATGAGACAGTGGTTCCCACATTGGCAACCCAATACCAAACGGAAATAGCTTTCAGACTTTTTCCCCTGGCCTTTCATCGGCCTTTTTGCTATATTAGTAAAAATGACAGGAACTATTTTGGATGATACTTTATGAGAGGAACTTTATGATCTTTCATTTTTTTCAATCTCAGGAAGAAAGACAGAAATTTGGTCGCTCCTACTTTATAGAATTTCAGTATTGCAGACTGGCATTTGGTACGAACTTGGAAAACATCATTTCTGTTGATGCAGTGAAGCATTGGAGAAGTGACTCTTTATACCTTTACGGTGATGAAGATGTTGCGTTTTTTTCTGCCTACAGCAAAATATTTCAAAACGGTATTTATGCAAATGGACAAAGGGGAGTCGTGGATCTGTGCGGGATAAATTATTATCCACCGGAAGAAGCTACAGTAATTTTGAAAGCGATCCAAAAAGGGAATCTGCCGGATTGGGAAACGCTGATGAATTGGCTGGAAAAAGCAAAAGCGTATAATGGCTTTTATATTCTGGGACTATAGCCCTGAACGGAAGACAGAAGTGGTCCGACTACACATTTAAGCCGAAACGCCGTTGTCCCCTTTTTGGCAGTCCTGCCAAAGAATCAGAGCGTTTTTGGGAATGCGGCTGGTGCGGCAATTCCGGGCATGTTTCTTCCCTGCGAGGCCGGAACAAATAAAAACTTGTGTAGACCGAGGGCGCAAAGTAACCGAAGTTTTCCTATGAGAGTTTTCCTTCCTCCTGACGGTTGTGCAGGGAATAGGAGGAAGAAAACTTTTTGGGCAGGCAGCTGACTGTATTCTAAATAGCGCACGGCTTAGTTGTTCGATACCCGTTTATTCAGGCGTAGCGTAAGACGGCAGAAGAATTTCTGGAGCGGGACATCGGTACGCTTTTGGCAAAAAATGCACAAATCCGGGAAATGGCGAATCGGAAGGTGAAATTGTTGCGGAATGCCGATTAAGATCCACTGCGAAAACTGTCCAACAGTTTTTGCAGTGGATTGGGAAAAGTAATCCGGAATGCTAGTATTCCGTCAAAGATTTGACAGCCGGCATAGAAGCGGTCAATTCAGAGGTAGTCAGATGATCGGCGATTTTGTTGCCAGTGTGGGGGTGTAAATCCGACGCCATCTCCATAAGAATTGGCAGGTAATCGTAATTATCCGCTGAATTTCTTCCGGCCAGCCTGGTTTCAGGACGGCTTCTGGCATTCTCCCGAGCAACCCGTGGAGCGCTCCGAAATCCTGTTTCAAATCATCGGGCCTGGATAACTCCAAGCGACAAGCAGATAGGAGCGTGTTCGTTAGGGCTGCCTGAGGCGCATAGAATCCATTGCGGCTACTAAAAAAGGTTTGGTATGGAATGCAGTTGGGCCTGTATGGCAAAGGCAGTTTCCACGATGCCGATACGCGTGTTATAATCTCCTTGGAGTTAGGTGTACCAGGCCTGAATAGAAAGAGTGAACCGCCCCAGCCCGGCGGAAGGGGGCGGGTCGACGCCTGGAGACTGCCTGCTTTTTCCTGTCATGGGCAGATGCGGCAAAATACTGGCAACGGCAGCACTCAACATTTGAATAGCCTGCATTAAAGCGGACAGAGGTTCAGAGCCAACAATTCTGTACAATAGATTTTTGCCAGGACCTGCCTTGCCTTTGGGATTTGCCCCAATACCGCCAATTTTCGGGATTCCTTTTATGCATCCGTTGGGACAGTATTTCCGTGTAAGCCCCACAGATATGACTTACATTTTGGCAATCTCCTGTACAGTGATATACTCTATAAATTCACCCAGGTTGATACGTTGCATTATTGTCCACAATACCGGATAAACTGTGTGGTTGCAAGTCAGAGTATACTCAGAAGCACTGCTCCGACTCCCTGCCTGAGAAGGGGGATCTTTTGTTTTAGGCGGAGATTTTGGATAGTCCGGTGGTTTCCCACAGATATCCGGAACAGGACATACCAATGTCGTGCCGATATGCTATCATATAGAAGAGGTGGCGCAGGCAGACACTTATTGAAAATAAGGCCAGGTACCCTGTGTTGCCGGTAAGTACCACGTGGAAAAAGAGGAGGACAGGATGATGGCATCTCATGGAAATTTTGTGGCTTTTATTGGGGAACAGCTACGGGAGGCCGGGACAATCCTATCAAAACGTATGTTTGGAGAATACGGCCTGTACTGTGACGGTATCTTTTTTGCTGTAATCTGTGACGACCAACTGTTTGTAAA
Source organism: uncultured Oscillospiraceae bacterium (assembly GCA_944386835.1). Taxonomy (GTDB): domain Bacteria; phylum Bacillota; class Clostridia; order Oscillospirales; family Oscillospiraceae; genus CALXCQ01. The sequence continues at coordinate 3,813 of CALXCQ010000149.1, forward strand.
ACCGACTTTGCAAGCAGAAGCGGCGTTCCCAGATCTCCCAAAGGCGCCGCCTTATGCGGGAGCCAAAGATTATATCTGGGTAGAGGATGTAGACGACCGGGAGATGTTAACGACACTTGTCCGTGTGACCTGCCATGCACTGCGGGAACAGGAGTCCAAAAAGGGAGGGGTCACCCATGCCATTTGATTACAAAAAAGAATACAAAGAATTCTATTTGCCATCGAGGATTCCTGGTATTGTTACTGTGCCAGCTATGAATTTTCTGGCGGTTCGGGGGCAAGGAAATCCCAACGAAGAGAAGGGAGAATACAAAAAAGCGATCGGCCTTTTGTATGCGGTGGCATTTACCATTAAAATGAGCAAGCTAAGCAATCGAAAATGGGAAGGCTATTTTGACTATGTAGTGCCGCCTTTAGAGGGACTTTGGTGGCAGGAGGGAATCCAGGGAGTGGATTATGCCCGGAAAGAAAGTTTTCAATGGATTTCGCTCATACGTCTGCCGGAATTTGTGACGCCGGAAGTCTTCCAATGGGCTGTTGAAGAGGCGTCATGGAAAAAGGACCCGGAGTGCTCAAAAGTAGAGTTGTTTGCTTGGGAGGAAGGGCTTTGTGTTCAATGTATGCATATTGGCCCTTATGATGCGGAACCGGCTACGGTTGCGGCAATGAAAGAATATGGGAAGAAACACGGATACACAGAAGACTTTGGGGAGAATCGCTTTCACCATGAGATTTATCTGAGTGATGTGCGGCGCTGCAAACCGGAACGGCTGAGAACTGTTATCCGTCAGCCAGTGAGGAAAAATCTATGAAAGGATTTACCCGGAAGGAGACATCCTTTTCCCTGTGCGGATTAAATTGCCGGTTATGTATCATGAATCTGGGGGGTTACTGCCCCGGCTGCGGTGGTGGGGCAGGAAATCAAAGTTGTGCCATCGCCAAGTGTTCCATTGCCCATGGTGGGATACAGTTCTGTTGGGAATGTGCAGAGTATCCCTGCCTGCGGTACGAGAACTTTGACGAATGGGACTCATTTATCTCTCACCATTGTCGGAAACGGGATATTGCCAGAGTTCAGACATTGGGACTGGTGGCATATCAATTGGATTTGGAAGAAAAGCGGACTATTTTGGAAGAACTCCTGATCCACTATAATGACGGCCGCAGCAAGACGTTCTTTGCCACGGCGGTTTGCCTGTTGCCCTTGGAGGATCTGCGGTCTGTAATGGAAAGTCTTTGCTCTCAGGTAGATACCTCTGAGCAGTTTTCCAAGGAGCGGACACAAATGGCCATGGAATCGCTCCAAACTATGGCAGAGAAGCATCACATTTGCCTGAAACTGAAAAAAGTGAGAAAGCAGGGATCGGGAAGATAACAACATTTTGATTGTATTTCTGCGGATTCTGCCTGGGAAAATCGGTGGCCATTTGAATGGGAGTAGCACGGCGGCAGTGAACGCAGTTTCCGGAGTACCACGGTAAGGTACAGAGAGAAAAAAGGAGCAGAATAAGCCGGAAAGAGGGAATTGACGGTGAGCCAGGAAAAAGATTTGGAAAATCGAGCCTTTGAGGAAATGCGAATGGTGGCATTGAAACGATTAGAAGGAAAAGACCCATTAAAAATCGCGAAACGGACAGGGATTCCCTTCGATCCGGAAAGTCAGAAATTTATTTTGAACACCCTGGGACAAACTGTAGAAATTTATTTTCCGGACTATGAAATCCGTACGCCGCTGGATCCATGGCACCATCTGTTGGTTCTCCACTATTTGGATCAAGCCGACGGAAGTGAGCTGTATGGGCAGTGGATGCCCTTTGGAGATTTGCCGGGTGGTATGGCGCGGGGTGGCGATTTTGACCGGAAGAGTGAAGGAGAATTGAGCAACCGGTTAGGAAATCGTACATACGAATCGGTAGAGCGGGCATGTCAGGCGCTGGGAGGCAAGGTGATCCCTTCCAATGCTGATGTATGCGGGGTGATTCCCTTGTTCCCTCGGTATCCTATTGCGATAAAGCTCTGGTTTGCCGATGAGGAATTACCGGGCAGCGGCAGGGTCTTCTTGGATAAAAGTGCAGAGCACTATCTTTCGGTAGAAGATGCGGTTGTGGCCGGTACGATTCTACTGCAGGCACTGTTTCAAGAGGAAAGTAGACGGTAGGTATCTTTTCCGGGCCCATGGTTGGATAAAGCGATATGAAATTTGGTGATTGCTCCAGAAAAAGCGAAGATGAGCAAGTTCCTTTTGGTTTTACGGATAGGGGGAGAATAAGGGAAAAGTATAAGAACATGACAGAGCGCTGTCATGTTCTTGTGTTATACTATGCCTAAATTCATGGAAGGATGAGGGGGCAACGATACTATCAGGCTGATGAGGCAGCGATTTCAGTTCTAGCACAGAGCAGCAATATACTTGTGGAAGATAACCTGACGATACTGACTCCTTCCGAACCCAGAGACACTGCACTCATTTTTTATCCGGGGGCAAAAGTGGAGGCTATCGCATATCTGCCGCTGCTTTCACAGATTTGCCAGAGTGGCATAACTTGCATACTGGTGGAAATGCCATTTCATATGGCAATTCTGGATGCCAATGCAGCCGAAGAGGTATTTGCAGCATTTCCGGAAATCCAACACTGGTATCTGGCCGGACACTCTATGGGGGGAGCTATGGCTTCCAAGTTTGCAGAGGATCACGCTGATTCCGTGGATGGTTTGATACTTTTGGGAGCCTATCTCTATGGAAACTATCCGCCAGAAGACACACTCACTGTTTATGGATCGTTGAATCAGAGTGTGGAGGAAAAAATAGATTATACTGAGAACATTGTAGAAATCCAGGGCGGCAATCACGCCCAGTTTGGAAACTATGGTCTCCAAAAAGGCGATTTACCAGCAACCATTACAGCCCAGGAGCAGCAACGGCAGACAGTAGCAGCAATCCTGCAGTTTATTCGCCGGCGCCAGCATACATAGCTGTTAAGGAAATCCTGACAGGTCTGATACAGGGGGGAGCGGCCGGAAGACTTCCATATTAGAGAGCAAGACTCCCAGGAGAGGAACACGGCAATTTGAAAGCATAGAACCAGAGGTGATAGGTTGGAGGCAGTGCAGGACATTTCTTTTAGGACGTATGTTATGCCTACGAGTTGGAGAAGGTGCCAGGAGTGCGGAACAGTTTCCGATAAAATGGAAAAGACACCGGTTCAGATCGGGACAATGGCAGGCTGAATTTTCAAATTTGTCCTGCCGTACCTGATAGGAGGCATTTTCCAGATCAAATTTACCCAAGCTCATGGTAAACAGACCCTCCTATTACAGACAAAACAGAAAATTCAAAAGCTGGCAAAAGGTGAAACCTGTTGCCAGCTTTTGGTTTATCTAGAAAAGGACGAAGCATCAATCAGGAATATTCCAGATACAGCGTCATGTTTAAATTGACATTCCCACGGCTTTGCCAGGTATCTGGCTCGTAAGCTACGATGCGTACGGTAACGGGTGTTTCCCGCTGTGTAAGCGGCCGAGTAAGTGTGATGGATGGTAGATACTCTCCGGGACGCAGGACACCGGTGGAACCAATTTGATTGCCCTGTTCATCCAGTATCTCAGCTCGAAACCACACCTGACTTTCTGGAGGATTGGTGAGATAAAACTCTACGGTTTGCCCATCGTTGGCAGGTACGCCACACAGGCACACCAAATAGGAATCCTCTAAAGTTAATGTCGAATAGCCATACTTCTCATCCACTTGGGGAGTACCGGTTACAGCATTGGGATCGAAATCCGGATGTGTCAGAGCCGTGGGTTGAAAATGATAATATGACCAGACAGCGGCTAAAATGCCCACCATCAAAATACACAAATACACCAATCCGATACTTCGCAGACGCCGTTTGCGGGTTTGACAGGTATGGGGTATCTTTTGCAACTCAAGCTCTAGAGCTTCCTTTGCTTTTGAAATCATAACGGCCATGGAAATCCCTCCAAGATAAAAGTGAACAAGAGCGGATACTGAAAAAAGGGCAAAGCAACTTTGCACTTTTTTCAATACCTGCCGGAGGATGCGTGGCAGGACGCATCCTCCAGAAAAGCACTTGCCGGCCTACAGCGCGACGGTGAATTATACCTATTTCCGTTTAACGGTCAGGGTAAAGGTTCCGATCTCGGTGGGATCGGGGTAGATTTCAGGTGTACCGTCTACAGAAACGGTAATTTCTCCTGATTTGACGGAGCCGGTAGCAGTCCCATCATAGGCAGACTCCAAATTGAGCGGACCATCCACACTGATGGTGACATTTTCATCGGAGGAGTCAGGAGAAGTGTTGTCAGCCGAAACTTCGATTGCCACATCCGAATAGTTCTTCACGGTGATGGTTTTCGTCTGGCTAATCCAGCTGCCTTCATCATTGGTGGAGTCATACTTTAGCGTTTCCGGATTCCAGATTGTGCTGGCGTTATTGTTCCATTCAAATACGACTTCTGTTGTGCTGAAACTGACTGCATACACATGGATAAACCCACTGGTAGAACTTCCTTTTACTTTGACGGAGATTGCCTTACTACCAATTACGGTATCTGTCGTATCATCGCTGCCTGCAGCCTTACCAGCTGAAGATTTGTTGGGGGCATCATCCGCGGTAAGATGGTTGGGATCCTGAAGGTATCCTGCGTTGGCGCCTATTGTC
>CALXCQ010000150.1 GCA_944386835.1 uncultured Oscillospiraceae bacterium
CAAAACAATATGCACAGGCACTGGGACTGGCATTTCAAACACAGGATGATATTTTAGATGTAATAGGTGATTTCCAAAAGCTAGGGAAAGAAACGGGAATGGACGGCAAAAAGAATACCTTTGTGGGGCTGTATGGGATTGAGCGCTGTAAACAGATTGTACAGGAGCAGACACAAAAAGCAGCAGATGCGCTTCAGGTATTTCAAGCCCCAGGAATTTTGCCAGAATTGGCCTTTCAATTAGCGAAGCGGGAATCTTAGTCAACTTTTTGAAAAAAAGAACCATACAAAGTATGGTTCTTTTTCGTATATTTTGGGGTAAAATAGAATACACCAGCTTGTATATTCATGAATATTATGATATAGTAAAGTTGGCGGCGCAGTATCCTAGTCAGTGTTGCCGATTCCCAGGAAGGGCCTAAAAATCCTTTGAAGGGCATATCGATGAAGTCCCTGGTGCCTGCTTTTTACGCCCAGTTTAGGGTGGGTGCTGGGGGTTAAGGTTATTGGGCGCACTCCAATGGCATGGCGTATCCGACCCAGTTTCCGTGGAGACCTGTTCTTGTGCGACGTTGGCTGCGTACCTTCGGGTTCCTGACGCGTACGAAACAGGAGAGGAACCTGCATTGCGGTGCACAGAATCGTGTGCTGTGTGCAGAGTAGCCTGCCTTGAGTGGATACGATGGGAAAAGGGGAAACGTTTTGCACCTATGGCCATAGGATGCTGAACAGTACTGCCCCTGGAAACCGTATCTGCAAAAGAGGCTAAGAATCGGTTTACACTGTTGTGGAAAACACCTAGGCTGTCGTATGGACAAATAAGGGATTGCAGTACGGACTAAGTGGCAATCGGGTAGCACTGTTTGGTAACACAGTGACGGAAGTATGAAAAGGAAACTGCCCTGTCGGCAACGCAGGGTTACTTGCGGGGAAATCCAACCCGACCTAAGCCGTAAGGTTTACCTTATTTGTCGCCACCAATTATAGTATTAGGAGAATGTTTTTTGAAAGCCAAGCCAAAAACGAAAAAGTCGGGAATCAAATTTTTTCAGTATATCGATATTCGGTGGGTTGTTTCTATTTTTTGTGCGACGATCTTCATTTCCGGCTCCATTTCTTTCCTCTCGTCTGGCTTGCTGAACAATTCTTCTATGGCTGTGGCCTATGTTGTGCTTTTTGTTATTATTCTGGTTGGCATTGTCTTTGATATTATTGGTGTTTCAGTGACAGCGGCAGACCCAAGTCCCTTCCATTCCATGGCGGCAAAAAAGCGGCCGGCTGCCAAAGAGGCACTGAAATTAATTGCCAATGCAGACCGTGTATCCTCTTTCTGCAACGATGTAGTGGGCGATATCTGTGGCGTTATTTCGGGCTCTGCCTCGGCTGTAATTGCGGCCAGGACCGTGATAAATTTTGAGCCAACAGCAGCCTCTTTTGTGCAGCTGCTCATGTCTGCTTTGGTTGCAGCTTTGACTGTAGGTGGAAAAGCAGTGGGAAAAGGGTTTGCTATGAGTGCCAGTAAAGATATTGTGTATATTACCTCTACCGTGATTTATCAGTTAAAATCTTTATTCGGCCTACGAAAAAATAAATGATCGAAGGTAAAAATCGTGAGCATTTTAGAAGCGATCAATTCCCGGGAGGATTTGCTGGCTTTAACAGACAAGCAGACAGAAGAGCTGTGCCAGGAAATCCGGCAGTTTTTATTAGACAATGTATCTCAAACAGGCGGTCATTTGGCGTCAAATTTAGGTGTTGTGGAGCTGACAGTAGCTATCCACAAAGTTTTTGATACGCACTGTGACCGCTTGGTGTTTGATGTCGGCCATCAATCCTATGTGCACAAAATTTTAACCGGTCGGAGGAAAGAATTCCCCACTTTGCGTAGCTATCATGGATTAGCTGGATTTCCCAAACCATCGGAAAGTCTGGATGATGCATTTGTGGCTGGACATGCGTCCAACTCTATATCGATTGCTTTGGGTATGGCACGGGCAAGGACTTTGCAAAAGCAGACTTACCGAGTGATTGCGTTAATTGGTGACGGAGCTATGACCGGCGGCCTGGCCTATGAGGGATTAAATGACGCGGGTGCAGCCAATGAAGATATGTTGGTAATCCTCAATGACAATGGAATGTCCATTTCAGAAAATGTGGGAGGAATTTCTACCCATTTACAGTTGATACGATCAAAGCCGGGTTATCTGGGCTTGAAAATTGCATACAGAAAGTTGACAAAAAAGATACCGGGTGGTAAGTACTTATATCAACTGACGCATAGTATCAAGGAATTTTTAAAACGCCGTTTAATTGATACTACCTTCTTTGAAGAAATTGGCTTTCACTATTTAGGCCCCATTAATGGCCACGATTTAAAACGTCTTACAGAGTTATTGGAGAGCACGAAAGATCTGGAAGGACCAGTGTTGCTTCACGTGATAACCAAAAAGGGAAAAGGCTATGAACCTGCGGAAGAAAAGCCGGATGTTTATCATGGAGTTGGCCCATTTGATCCGCAAAAGGGGATACTGGAGTCATCGAGTCGCAGAACATTTTCTGCAACCTTTGGTTTGGGGCTGGCAAATCTGGCAAAAGAGGAGAAAAGAATCTGTGCAGTAACGGCTGCCATGCAACCTGGTACTGGTTTGGATATATTTGCGCAATTATTCCCAGAGCGTTGTTTTGATGTTGGAATTGCGGAGGAGCATGGCGTCAGTATGGCAGCAGGTTTGGCAAAGCAGGGAATGATCCCAGTTGTGGCGATTTATTCTACATTTTTGCAAAGAGCCTATGATATGCTACTTCATGATATCGGACTGCTTGGCCTTCATGTTGTCTTTGCTATTGATCGTGCAGGGTTAGTGGGAAATGACGGGGAAACCCACCACGGTGTTTTTGATGTGTCCTACTTACAACAAATACCTGGAATGACCATTTTTGCGCCGGCCAACCAAAAAGAGTTGGAAATTACCCTAAAGGAAGCAATTTTCTCTGTCCAGGGTCCTGTGGCCATCCGCTATCCTCGTGGAGGAGATGGGAACTATCAAGAGTACCGTGACTCTCTGAAGATACGCAAAGGTACACAGATTACTGTGGTCACCTATGGGACTTTGATCAATCAGGTTTTAGAGGCAGCTGACCGATTGGAAAAAATGGGTATCTCCATTGAAGTGGTAAAATTGCTGCAAATTGCACCGTTACAAACACAGGAGATAGCAAACTCTGTAAAAGCAACGGGGCGTCTTTTGGTTTTGGAAGAAGTGATGGATGCTGGGTGCATTGCAGATGTTCTCATTACTCAGTTGACACTTCAAAAGATTCCTTTTTCTGCCTATAAAAAAAATCTGGGCCATAAATATGTTCAACACGGAGCAGTTACCGATTTGTATCGTTCATTAGGGTTGGACGGTCCTTCCATTCAATCCTATATTTTGGAGGTACTTGGAATTGAAGCAACGTGAACGGCTGGATTTATTTTTAGTAAATCAAAAATTATGTGATTCCCGTACAAAGGCACAGGCAATCATTATGAGCGGTGAGGTCTTTGTTAACAATCAGAAAGTGGATAAGCCTGGCACAATGGTTGACATGGCAGCACAAGTGGAAATCCGGGGAAACCACTGCCCCTATGTGAGCCGCGGAGGTTTGAAGTTGGAAAAGGCCTTGCGAGATTTTGGCGTGGATCCGACAGGGTATGTTTGCAGCGACTCAGGAGCATCTACTGGGGGATTTACAGATTGCCTACTGCAAAAGGGTGCGAAGAAGGTATTTGCAATTGACGTAGGATATGGCCAACTAGATTGGAAGATCCGACAGGATCCCAGAGTGGTAACGATGGAACGTACCAATATTCGCTACGTTACCAGGGAAGATCTGGGAGAACTTTTGGATCTTTCCGTGATTGACGTTTCCTTTATTTCTCTGCGGATTGTTTTGCCTGCTATTCAAAAATTACTGAAACCGACAGGTCAGGTGCTGTGCCTGATTAAGCCCCAGTTTGAGGCCGGAAAGGAAAAAGTGGGAAAAAAGGGAGTTGTCAGAGATCCGGAAGTCCATCTGGAGGTTTTGCAGCAATTTGTCCAGCTGGTGGCACAGCTGAATTTTTCTCTTCGCAATTTGACGTTTTCTCCGGTGAAAGGGCCGGAAGGGAATATTGAATTTCTGGCCCACTTGTCCATGGTGCAGGGCAGTGGCATTTCTCCTGATTTGGCAGCACTGGTTGCCGACGCACATACTTCACTGAAAGGGTAAGCCTATGAAAGTAATAATGGCGCCAAATCCCTATCGGGATCGAAACTTCCAATATGTCTATACGGCAAAAAGAATTTTGCAAGAGTGCGGAGTGGAGACCCGGGTTTGTCTGCCGTTTGGTGTGGACAAATCTTTTGAACTTCCTAAGGATTTGGATTTTTGCAATTTAGAGACAGAGTTGGGCAGTGCAGATGTTCTGATCTGCTTTGGTGGAGACGGAACGATCTTACACTCCTCGAAAGCTGCAACCTTTCGCAATGTTCCCGTTTTAGGAGTCAATATTGGAACCATGGGGTTTATGGCCGAATTGGAAGCTTCCGAACTGCCCATGCTCAGTGAGCTGGCGGCTGGTCATTATACGATTGAAAACCGAATGATGTTGGATGTCAGAGCCTATCGGGAGAAGAGTCTTTTGTTTTCGGAGACGGCCCTTAATGATATGGTTCTGAGTAAAGGCGTTGTAGCGCGTGTGATTCAACTATCCGTGTCTTGTGACGGTGAACTGGCAGGTAATTACTCCGGCGATGGATTAATTGTGTGCACGCCTACCGGATCTACAGCATATTCTTTGTCAGCCGGCGGCCCGATTGTGGATCCCAAGGGGAATAACATTGTAGTAACACCGGTATGTGCCCATAGTTTTCAAACAAAAGGATTTGTGGCCAGCGGAGATAGGAAGTTGGAAATCCAGATCGGAAAGACCGGAAAGAAAAGCGCGGTGGTCTCCATTGATGGAGGACGGGCCCATCGCTTAAATGTAGGAGATAAAATTCAAATTCGGCGTTCATCTTTTGTTACACGTCTGGTACGGATTAAAAATACCAGCTTTTTTGAAGTTATTCGCTCCAAATTTAATTGACGAGGGATTATTATGAAATCAAAACGCCAAGCCAAAATTATGGAAATTATTTCTTCACGAGACATCGAGACACAGGAGCAGTTATTGCAGGCTCTGGAGGAACAGGGCTTTAAGAGCACGCAGGCTACGATTTCCCGTGATATTAAAGAACTCCGGATTGTAAAAGAGCTGACTAGCTTAGGCACGTATCACTATGCTCCTTCTGCGAAAGAGACTGGAAGTACTTTCACAGCGCGGCTCAATACAGTATTTCGGGAGTGTGTAGTTCACTATGACTATGCTCAGAATATAGTAGTAGTCAAAACGTTGCCAGGTATGGCGCAAGCGGCAGCTTCAGCACTGGATGCCATGGACAGTTCCACTGTGTATGGCACTTTGGCAGGGGATGACACGATTTTTATTTTGATGCGAGATACCAATGCGGCGGCTGCTTTTTGTGGTGAGATTAAAAAGCTTTTGGATTAGAAAGCTAAGAGGGAATCAATATGCTATGTATGCTTCACATTGAAAATATTGCCATTATTCAACAGGCAGATATTGTGTTCGACAAAGGTTTCAATGTGTTAACCGGTGAGACCGGTGCAGGAAAATCCATTGTGATTGATGCCATAAGTGCAATTTTGGGGGAACGTACCTACCGGGACGTTATTCGGACAGGCGCTCAAAAAGCCTTTGTAAGTGCAATTTTTCAAAATGTGCCGAATTTCTCTTGGTTTGCAGATAATCAGGTGGAATATAACAAAGAGGAGTTGCTAATTCAGAGGGAAATATTTTTGGATGGCAAAAATTTGTGCCGAGTCAACGGCAGACCTGTGACCGTTGCAAATCTTCGAAAGCTGGGACTGCAACTTATCAATATTCATGGCCAGCATGATTCCCAACAGCTGTTTGACGAGAGTTATCACCTGCAGTATTTGGATCGGTTTGCGCAAAATGAAGTGCTGCGGGACCAGTTTGGAGCTTCTTTTTTAGAAGTTTGCCGACTGAAAGAAGAAATTAGCCATCTCAGTATGGATGAAGCCGAAAAGGCGCGCCGTATGGAGATGCTGCAATATCAAATTCAGGAAATTGAAGCAGCAAAATTAAGGCCTGGAGAGGACGAAGAGCTGGAAAAGAGGAGAAAGATTCTCCAAAACTCCGAAAAACTAGTATCTGGCCTGGAGGAAACCTTGATAGCTCTTTGCGGAGATGAGAGTGCCAATGGCGCTTCTTCCTTATTGGCCGAAGCATCGCGTAGCCTCGGGTACTTGGCACGATTGGATGGCTCACTGGCGCCTATGGAGGCGCAGCTGAATGACTTTTTATATGGTGTTCAGGATATTGGAGAGTCTCTTAAAGATTTGCGGAATGAGCTGGCATTTTCGGAAGAAGAATTGGAACAACTGGAAGCCAGGTTGGATTTACTGCACAAGTTGCGCAGGAAATATGGGTCAACATCAGATGAGATGCTGGCATATTTGGAAAAAGCCCGTGAGGAATTAGACGAGATTGTCTTTGCAGAAGATAAGATTGCGCAATTATCGCAAGAGCTGGAATCTGCAATGCAAGCGGCGCTGAAAGACGCGGATAAATTGCACAAAAGCCGCCTGGAAGCTGCAGAAAGGCTGGCTGAACAAGTAAAGGAAGAACTTGCACAGCTAGATATGCCAAAGGTGCGATTCGTGTGCCAATTTACAGCAACTCCGTTAAGCGCTAATGGGATCGACAGTGTGGCTTTTTTGATGTCTGCAAACGCGGGAGAAGCATTGAAGCCAATGAATAAGGTTGCTTCAGGCGGAGAACTGGCCCGGATTATGTTGGCTCTGAAAAATGTCTTGGCGGAACAGGATGCGGTAGGGACTTTGATTTTTGATGAAGTGGATGCGGGAGTAAGTGGACATGCTGCGCAAAAAGTGGCAGAGAAACTGGCGAGCGTAGCAAAAAGAAAGCAGGTCCTGTGCGTTACACATCTGCCGCAGATTGCGGCAATGGCTGACTGCCACCTTTTGATCACCAAAGCTGAGCGTGATGGAAGGACCTTTACTTCAGTAGAACCGTTGGACTTCGAGGGACGGAAAAAAGAGTTGGCAAGAGTCATTGGTGGGGCTATTATTACGCCAACGACATTAAAAAGCGCAGAAGAATTGCTTCGGCGTTGACTTTTCAGAATAAATGTGGTAAACTGCATAAAAATTGTGACATGCAATGAAAAGAAAAAGTAGCGCTCATTTCCTTTTTTAGAGAGTGCCTGGGTGGTGTAAAGGCATAAAGTGTGAGTGTGAATACGTCTTGGAGCAGCGGCTTGAAGGGAAGTAGGGTCAGCCGGGTACGCCCGTTATCGCGTTGGAGTCTTTTTTAGACTCCCTGAGGCCGAATTTGCGAAAATTCGGCGATCAGAGGTGGTACAGCGTTTTGAAACGCCCTCTGCTACGGCAGAGGGCGTTTTTTATGTTCGTAAATTGTTTAAAGGAGTTTATAATATGAAGATCTATGACGAATTGGTAGCCAGAGGCCTAATTGCTCAAGTTACAGACCAGGAAGAAATTCGTGACTTGGTAGACAACGGAAAAGCCACATTTTATATTGGTTTTGATCCGACGGCAGACTCTTTGCACGTAGGGCATTTTATGGCCCTTTGTCTCATGAAGCGGTTACAAATGGCGGGGAACCGCCCCATTGCCTTAATTGGTGGAGGAACCGGTTATATCGGGGACCCATCGGGACGCAGTGACATGCGAACAATGATGACGCCTGAGACAATTGCGCACAACTGCGCTTGCTTTAAGAAGCAAATGGAGAGATTTATTGAATTTGGAGACGGAAAAGCGCTGATGCTAAATAATGCAGACTGGCTGCTAAAGCTGAACTATGTGGATCTTCTCAGAGAAGTAGGCGCTTGTTTTTCTGTCAACAATATGCTTCGGGCTGAGTGCTATAAACAGAGAATGGAAAAAGGCCTGAGCTTTTTGGAATTCAACTACATGATCATGCAGGCCTATGACTTCTATCATATGTTTCAAAATAACGGTTGTAACATGCAGTTTGGCGGCGACGATCAGTGGTCCAATATGTTGGCTGGGACAGAGTTGATTCGTCGAAAGTTGGGGAAAGACGCTTACGCAATGACCATCACCCTTTTGATGAATTCCGAAGGTAAAAAGATGGGTAAGACCGCTAATGGCGCCGTTTGGCTGGATCCCAATAAAACAAGTCCCTTTGAGTTCTATCAGTACTGGCGTAATGTAGGAGACCAGGATGTCCTTAAATGCATCCGCATGTTGACATTTTTGCCATTAGAAGAGATAGATGCAATGGACAAGTGGGAAGGCAGTCAGCTGAACCAGGCAAAAGAAATTTTGGCCTTTGAACTGACAAAACTGGTACACGGAGAAGAAGAAGCAACAAAAGCCCAAACTGCGTCCCATGCCTTATTTGCAGGTGGCCACGACGACAGTAATATGCCTACAACGGAATTGACACAAGAGCAGCTTTCCGAAGATTCTATTGGAATTTTGGAACTTATGTTGGCTTGTGGATTGGCTCCGACCAAAAGTGAAGCTCGTCGGCTGGTACAGCAAGGCGGCGTATTTGTTGAGGATGAAAAAGTTACTAGCATTGATTTTCGTATTGAAAAAGAGCAATTAAAATCGGGCGTTAAAATTCGGAAAGGGAAAAAAGTATATCATAAGGCAGTTTATAAGGGATAGGACATTTACCATATACGAAAAGCCGATAGGACCATCCTATCGGCTTTTTCGTGTCAGTTCCCTTTTAAGCTTTCTAGTGCGGCCAATAAACGAGCCTCGTGTTCCGGTTCCATAGAAGCCAGCGGTGCACGGGTAGGTCCTACTTCCAGCCCCATCAGATTCATTGCGGTTTTTACAGGAATTGGATTTACCTCACAAAACAGGGCGTCAATCATTTCCATGAGTTTACATTGCAGATCACCGGCTTCCTGCGTTTTACCATCTTGGAATGCGGCGACCATTTCCAGGGTTTTTCTGGGAGCTATATTGGACAGTACCGAAATTACGCCTTTGCCGCCCAAGGCCATAATAGGTATGGTCTGCTCGTCGTTACCAGACCATACAGGAAGCTGATCTCCGCACTGGGCAATAATCCTCGCGATCTTTCCTAAGTTGCCGCTGGCCTCTTTTACGCCGCCAATATTGGGGTGTTGACTGAGAGTGTAATAGATATGTTCGGAAAGGTCGACACCTGTCCTGGAAGGCACGTTGTAAAGGATAAGGGGAATCGTGACCCGATCAGCAATTTCCGTATAATAAGAGATCAGCCCCTGTTCGTTGGATTTGTTATAGTAAGGCGTAACTACCAAAAGACCGTCAGCGCCCACGGAATTGGCAAACTCACTCAATTCCAGGGCGTGTTCTGCATTGTTGCTTCCGGTACCGGCAATAATTTTGCACCTTTTTTGCGTATATTGTACGGCATGGCCGATTAAACGCATTTGTTCAGATTGTGACAGAGTTGCGGACTCTCCGGTAGTACCGCCAATGACTATGGCACCAATTCCACTGGCAACTTGCCAGTCGATCAGTTCTTCCAGTTTGCGGTAGTTGATTTTTCCCTCAGAGAAAGGGGTAATTAGTGCAGTACAGACGCCTTCAAAAATAGCTCTCTTCATAGTGTCCTCCTTGCCTACCGATAAGTTTCTACAGGATACTCCCATATGCAAAAAAATGAACTAGGATTTTTGAGAATTCTTTGCTATCTGACAGTAAATTTGTTATACTGTACTTCAGTGATTGGAAACAGGAGCTTTTCCATTTATATGTTACAGTCTTGGAAAATTTTCAAAAATTTATATCGGGAGGGCATCATGGGCATTTTACGGCAAAGACAAACCTTAGTTCGCATTCTCCTAGCCTGTGCTTTTTTCTCCTTTATTCTGGCCTCTGCAATTGTGGCGGTTCGGGGGGCAAATAGTGGAAAGATTCGTGTTGGTCTGTTTTATGGAAGCGGAGCATTGCCGACCGCCAATTTGGCCAACGAGGTAGGGTCCGGTTATGAATTTGGATATTTTAAAGATTCCAACTCCTTTGTGTCCTTGGGGCGGACCAGTGAGGAAAAGATTACAATCTGCAAAGACACAAACCTCTATCTTGCAGGGGGTACATATTATGAAACACCCTTGTCTTCCGGGTATTCTTTAGTTGGAGCTTATCATCTTCAACTTAGTGACAGCTACGCTACCTATGCAGAAGCGTACGAAGTGGCTCAGAACTATCCTTATGGTTTCCCTGCCTACATAAATGGGACCTATGTCGTCCGGTTTGAGTTTTACTCTACGGCAGCAAACGCTATGGCAGATGGGGCAAACTATCCGGGAACAACGGTGGTGGGGGCTAGTACCACCTGCTATACGATAACCCAAACCAGTACAGGGCGGATTTTATTTGAACTGGATATGGAGGGAGCAGAATGCCTGGGGATGATGCCGGTTTCCAAGGGACAGGAAACCCAGACCTGGTTTAAAGGCTATCAGTACTATGGCGGATTCCAGTATAACCGCCGAAGCGGAAACGATTTGACTGTGGTCAATATTGTAGACGAAGATCGGTATATTGCTGGTGTCCTTCCCAATGAGTTTGTGAGCAGTGGGGGAATCGAATCCCTAAAAGCCGGATGCATTGCCATCAGAACGTATGCCAGATCCAGCAGCAAGCATGCTACCTTCGGATTTGATGTGTGCAACAGCACTGACTGTCAGGTATATCGGGGCGTTTATACTGGTGAGAATGCAGACAAAGTTTTACAGGCTGCTACGGAAACGTCCGGGAAATGCCTGTATTACAACGGAAAGCTAATCGAGGCCCTTTATTTTGCATCCGATGGGGGTGCTACCGAATCTGCGGTCAATGCCTGGGGAGTAGAACATCCCTACCTAGTGGGGAAAGAGGATCCCTACGAAAAACTGATTTCGTTTCCTTCTCAGTCCTGGGAGTATATTGTTACGCCTGAGCAGGTCAAAAAAATGCTCAGCGATTACGGCTATATTTGCAAAACGGTAGTAAAAATGGAGGTCACAGAGATGACCCCTTCAGGAAACGTTAACGCTTTGACGGTCACGGACAGCAATGGAGAAATTTATACCTTTACCAATGATGATGTGCGCTGCTTGCAAACAATTTCAGGCATCACTTATATGAGCCGGCACTTTAGCATCACGCCGGTGGGTGGGACTGTTTCACAGCCTAACTCAGGAGAAGGCTTTACTGTTTCGGATGGGAAACAGACAATTACCAAAGATTCTGTTTATGCCATAACAGCCAATGGAAAACAGCAGATTTCGGAAAATACCTCCGTGCTGACAGAAGATGGGCTCCAAAGCACATCCGGGGACAGGACTCAGAGCATTTCCGGTAGCTCTGAAGGCTGGATTATTCGCGGGGGCGGATATGGACATAATGTCGGTATGAGTCAATGGGGTGCCTACGCTATGGCAGAGCAGGGGTATTCCTGCGAAGAAATTTTAAAATTCTATTATACGGGTGTTACAATCAATTAGAAGGGATGTTCACAGTTGAAGACCAGCGATTTTTACTACGATTTACCTCCGGAGTTAATAGCACAGACACCGCTGCCGCAAAGAGATCAGTCACGTTTGCTTACTTTAAATCGGAAGACAGGAGAAATGCAGCACCGCCATTTTTATGAAATTATTGACTTCCTGAAACCGGGAGACTGTCTGGTTTTAAACAATTCCCGCGTTCTGCCTGCTCGCTTGCTGGGGCATCGGCTACCAGGAGGCGGGGCGGTGGAGGTGCTCTTATTACAGGATAAAGGTGAGGGAATTTGGGAGTGCTTAACCAAGCCAGGCAAGAAGACACAGCCTGGGACAGAATTGACCTTTGGGGAAGGGGCTCTCACTGCAACAGTTGTCGGTGCGAGAGAGGACGGCAATAAGCTGATTCAATTCCACTATGAGGGCATTTTTTTGGAAATATTGGAACGCCTTGGGAAAATGCCGCTTCCTCCTTATATTAAACAAGAATTGCAAGATCAGGAACGTTATCAGACGGTGTACTCGAAAGTGAACGGGTCTGCCGCTGCGCCAACGGCAGGGCTGCATTTTACAAGAGAACTTCTGGACAAAGTGGAGCAGAAAGGAATTGCCATTGCGTATATCACGCTGCATGTCGGACTGGGGACTTTTCGGCCCGTGAAAGTAGAAGAGGTATCACAACACCACATGCATAGCGAATTTTGCATTATGTCGCAGGAAACTGCGGATCTTCTCAACCAGACAAAAAAAGCTGGTGGGCGGATTGTTTGTGTGGGGACAACTTCCTGCCGTACTCTGGAATCCCTGGCGCAGGAAGATGGAAGCTTTTTGGAAAAATCTGCGTGGACAGATATCTTTATTTATCCTGGGTATCAGTTCAAAGCCATGGATGCCCTGATTACCAACTTCCATTTACCGGAGAGTACACTGGTAATGTTGGTCTCGGCGTTTGCCGGTCGGGAAAAAATTCTTGCAGCATACGAAGAGGCTGTGAAACAAAAATACCGGTTTTTCAGCTTTGGAGACGCCATGTTCCTGTACTGATTTGGGGGAAAGGCCTCTCCTGAGGAGACAGGAAGATATACAGTGAAAGAGGAAAATTTATCCTGAGAATTTATGTGAGACAGAAGAGAAAAAGTATGTTTAGTATTCTAAAAACAGAAGGCACTGCACGAAGAGGCGTTTTTACCTGCCCACATGGGACTGTACAAACACCTGTGTTTATGAATGTGGGGACACAGGCAGCTATTAAAGGTGCTCTCAGTGCAGAAGATTTACAGGCAATTGGTTGCCAAGTAGAACTTTCCAACACATATCATCTCCACCTGCGACCTGGAGACACAGTGATACGGGATTTAGGAGGATTACACCGGTTTATGACCTGGGATGGTCCGATTCTAACAGACAGCGGCGGCTTTCAGGTTTTTTCGTTGGCAGATTTACGCAAGATCAAGGAAGAGGGAGTAACCTTTGCTTCCCATATAGATGGGCATAGAATTTTTATGGGGCCCGAGCAAAGTATGCAGATTCAGTCTAACTTGGGATCGGATATTGCAATGGCATTTGATGAGTGTATCGAAAATCCTGCGCCGTATGCCTATGTCAAAGCGTCCTGTGAGCGGACGTTGCGCTGGCTGGTGCGCTGCAAAGCAGAGCTAAAGCGGCTGAACGAGGCACCAGGTGCAGTCAACCCTGGACAAGTACTTTTTGGAATTAACCAAGGCGGAACATATCCGGATCTCAGGATTTGGCATATGGAGCAAATTGCCCAACTCGACCTACCGGGCTATGCCATTGGTGGACTGGCAGTTGGAGAGAGCACCCAGACAATGTATGAGATCATCGAGGCAGTAGAGCCTTATATGCCGAAAGAAAAACCAAGATATCTAATGGGTGTAGGAACGCCGTCCAATATCCTGGAAGGTGTAGCCCGCGGTGTAGACTTTTTTGATTGTGTAATGCCGGCACGCAATGCTCGTCATGGCAAGTTGTTTACCTGGGGAGGAACATTAAATCTTAAAAATGCCCGATACGAGAGAGATGAGTCTCCCATTGACGAACAATGTGACTGCCCGGTGTGCAGACGGTATTCCAGAGCGTATCTGCGGCATTTATTTAAAGCGGAGGAAATGCTGGCAATGCGTTTGAGTGTAATGCATAATCTGTACTTTTATAATCAACTGATGAGCAAAATCCGTAGTGCCTTGGACAATGGGACTTTTGCGGAATTTCGTGCTCAATATACGGAGAAACTTGGCCAAAAAATTTAATGGCAAAACCTTGCAAAACTAGGAAACACTGGATATAATGAATTTACTATTATCGAACGGAGGACACCTACCTATGAATGGCGATCTCATGTCAACTTTGTTAATGTTTGCAGTTTTGATTTTGATTTTCTACTTTTTCATGTTCCGGCCGGAAAATAAGAAAAAGAAGGCTTTGGAGTCTATGAGAGACTCGCTGAAGGTAGGAGACAGTGTGATTACAATTGGTGGGATCAACGGCGTTGTCTCTTATATTAAAGACGATAAAATTGTCATTGAGTCTGGCGCCGATCGTGTGAGAATTGAATTTGAAAAGTGGGCTATTTCAACCAATGTTACTGCAAATGAAGCTGCAGCCAAGGCAAGAGCTGAGGCCAAAAAGACAAAAAAATAAATTGCAAGGAAAAGGCGGCCATGAACTGCACCCCATTTGTTAGACAGTATGATATACTGAATAACAAATGGGGTGCTTTACTATGCCGAAAGGAATACCAAACAAACGCTATACACC
>CALXCQ010000151.1 GCA_944386835.1 uncultured Oscillospiraceae bacterium
CCCAAACTCAAATGACTGTAGGAATCATATAATACCCATGAAAAAACTGATGCCCCTGGACCGACCCACAGCAAGCTGCGATATAGTTTCCAATGGGGAATATAGCCTCCCAGAACTGTCCAAATCACTACCCCAAAGCTACTAATTCCTGCCAGAAGAGGCAAATAATTTCCAAATCCCATCGGCATTAGACTCCAATAGGAAAAATAGTAAGTGACACTGCTCCCCAAGCCCGGCGCAAACTCCATTGCCACTCCGTAGGGAAGTGTCATAAGCACTAAAGAAGCTATGATTCCTCCCAAGCCAAGTACACGTTTCATGGGTCTCATCCTCTCTTTCCCACCATTTCAGAATCTTACAGTTTGATTCTCTTTTGTAAAAGAAAGAAAGTCTATCCTAGAGAATTCTCCACTCCTCTTACGATAACACACGTTTTTTTCAAACCGGCCCGTCTTTTGTAGAACGGCTTTCATTTTTCCTGGTTTGCAAACATCCATGAATCCAATCTAACCGTTCTTCCCACAGTCGGGTATCTTTTGATTGTGAGACTTTCGGTATTAATTGCTGCTCTTTGGCATACTGGGCCAAAAAACGGGTGAATTTTTCTGCCCCATAAACGTTAAAATGGAGGCTGTCATACCAATCTTGTGAATCTTCAATTCCCATGGCATTTTGCTCCGGATAACAGTTTAAAAAGATGATATTCTGCAACTTTCCTACATCCCAGGCTAATGTTTTCAAGGCCTCTTCCGGAATTTGTGACTTTGCCGGTGCTACATACGCTACAATCTTGCAATCCTTTTCCTTACAGTATTTCTCAATTTTTCCCAAATATTCCAGATTCTTCTGATAGGTGTCCGTCTGTGCTGAAAAAGGCCGCTCCTGCAAGGGCAAAGGTCTGTCTGCCGTTTCCTCCAGATAAGTATATCCAGCAAAAATATCTCTTTGCGGTTGCAAATGGTCTTTGATTTCCTTCAGACTAATCTGCATCCAACGGCTGTGGTAAATATATAAAGGGAACAACAGTCCTATTCTTTCTTCCGGCTCTGCCGCCAGAAAGGTTGCCGCCAGCCGGTTGTCGGACCAAGGCATATAGCCCACGTTAACCTTGGTAAAGTCTCCATACTGATTATAAAACATGCCCGTAAGTTCCAAAAAAATCACTTTGGGAGATTGAGTTTTCATTGCTTCTTTGATATAGAAGTAAGTTAGAGGGATCGTCTGCTCCGGCCCCGCCATAACATAACAGGTTGCTCCTGTCTCTTCCCAGAAAATTGCCGGTATAACATCACAGTAGGCAATGGAGCTGCCAAACACCAGAATATCGATACTCTCCTGTTCCTCTTGCAGATACTGCTCCCAGGTGCTGCCATAATCCTTTCTAACCGGCATAAAAAGCCAACCTGCCAAATAGCATCCTATTCCAATAATCAATCCCGCCAACAACGGATACAGCCAACCTCTATATCTCATCTGTTTCAAGGCTACTCATCCCATCTTAAAATTGAAAGTATACAAAATCTTGAGCATGAAAGCCGGGTCCATAGGCGCCAAAAACTAAAATGCTCAGTACCAAGACGATAATCAAGCTCCAGTAGACAAGCGGTCTCATTTTGCAAGTGAAAACAGACCTGCCCGCAGCTTCAAACCCATCCGCCAGAACCAATGGGAGAAACGCAATAAGCAACAGACAAATCTGTCGTTTCGACAGAAACTCCATCACATGAAAAGCTCCCTTCCCCTCTGCCCCAGTCAGAATGCGTCCTAAAATACAGAAAGCCTCAGACAGTGAATCGGCACGGAAGAAAATCCAAGTGACTGTCACCAAAAGGAAGGTGACAAAAGTTTGCCAATAAATTGCCCCCCTGCCATCTGGATTCAAATGCAGAATCCTGTAAAACCTTTGTCGCACCGGGTAAGACAATTTCCCCACAACCTGATACAATCCATTGAGAAGTCCCCAGACGAGGAAAGTAACTGCCGCCCCGTGCCACAATCCGCTGATGGTGAATACCAGTAGAATATTGCGATAGGTCTTTCCTTTTCCCTCCCGGCTGCCTCCCAGCGGAATGTAAAGATATTCCCGGAACCAGGAAGTCAAAGAAATATGCCACTTTTTCCAGAAGGTTTGAATGTTGCGACTAAAATACGGAGCCTTGAAATTTTCCATAAGAGCAAATCCCAACATGGAAGCAGCTCCCAATGCCATGTCGGAGTAAGCCGCAAAATCAAAATATATTTGAAAAGAGTAGACAACCGACGTCAAAAGCAGCATTCTGCCGGAATAAGCTCCAGGTGCTGCATAGATGCCGTTTACCAAAAGCCCCAGCTGATCCGCTACAATCAACTTTTTTCCCATTCCCCATAAGAAGCGCAGCAAACCTCCCTTTACCTGTTCCGGCCTCCATACCACCGGCATCTCGAGCTGTGGCAAAAAATCCCGTGCCTGGTTAATAGGGCCAGCCATAATAGACGGGAAAAAAGATGCATACACAGCAAACTGTAACACATTGGACTCCGGCTCCATTTTTCCCCGGTATATATCCCAGAGATATCCGGCCAGAGAAAAGGTATAAAAAGAAATTCCCACTGGAAGCAAAATTTGTAAAGATAACGTCAGTTTTACACCTAAAAGGTCCAGCACACTTTGACAAAAGAAATCCAGATATTTTAAGGTAAACAAAATAGCAAATAGAGTGCCAACTCCCACAATGAGCCAAAGCTTTGCCCGGTCTTTTTGCCTCCGCATCAAGTGCCCGATACCATAGGCTAATAAAGTATCCCAAAACAACAGAAATCCATATGCTGGCTTAGCCCATAAATAAAAGCTATAATTAGCCAACAAAAGCATTGGCATCTGCGCCCTGTCTGGCAATCGGTACCGCAGAAATAACACGATAGTAAAAAAGCCTGCAAAAGTAACTGTCGTATAACTCATATATTGCCCAGCTCCTCTTGTTGCCCTTTCTCATATTTTTCATTATAGCATGCCTCATCTAAATTTTCGATAGATTTCTCCAAAGCTTTTCGGTCTGTAAATACTCATGCAAGAATCAGGCTGCTACTCTTCGAAAATTACAAAAAAGTTTACGATTGGGCTCTTGATTCTCCTGATAAAATTCTTTATGCTATTAAAATACATATATATCTTTCTGTGTTTTCTTGATAACTTTTCTTGCTGAAATTCTCTCAAATCAATTTGTCAGCTTTCATTTACAAAGGA
>CALXCQ010000152.1 GCA_944386835.1 uncultured Oscillospiraceae bacterium
CCTTACCTTTTCATCGATACCGGCACTGCCCTTTATTTGTTGGGCGCTTCCCAAGAGGGAGAAACTGCGAGGATCTATGAAGTACTGACACAGGAAATTTCCTGACGGCTTGTTTTCCACTGGGAAAGCCAGTTCTCAAAAATCAAGAGGCAGCATAGCCACCGGCTATGCTGCCTCTTATTCTTTTTCTTATGACGCCCAATCCCATACTATTGGCCTATTGGGCTGTCAGCAAAATCCGATCTTCGTTGGCAGAAACCGCAATAGTGTGTATTGGCTCCATGAAGCTCTCGATAATTTGTCCCGCAACTTGATCTTCTATATCCTTTTGTATGGTTCTGCGGAGATTCCGGGCACCATACTGAACGGAGTACGATTTCTTCGTCAGATAATCCAGTACCTTCTCATCCCAGGTAAACTGGATTCCGCGCTCGGACAAGGCCTCTTGCAGCTCTGTCAGCATAATTTTTGCAATGGCACGGAAGTTTTCTTCGGTAAGCTGGTTAAAGCAGATGATCTCGTCCACCCGGTTGAGGAATTCCGGCCGCAAGAATTCGCCCAGAGCTTTCATTGCCTTTTCCTTGCTCTGCTGGGAAACGGTACGGCCAAAGCCAACAGAACCGTCCTTTCGCTCAGAACCGGCATTGGAAGTCATCACGATAATGGTATTTTCAAAATTCACAACCCGGCCCTGGGCATCCGTAATTCTTCCGTCATCCAGTACTTGCAGCAAGATATTTAAAACGTCCGGATGGGCTTTTTCCAGTTCGTCAAACAAAATTACTGAGTAGGGTCTTCTTCGGATTTTTTCCGTCAGCTGACCTGCCTCGTCATATCCCACATAGCCGGGAGGCGAACCGATCAGTTTGGACACGGAATGTTTCTCCATGTACTCCGACATATCCAGCCGGATCAGGCTGTCCACAGAGTCGAACAGATCCTCCGCCAGACATTTTACCAGCTCAGTCTTTCCTACACCGGTCGATCCTACAAAAATAAACGATACCGGTCGCTTTTTGGGGGAAATACCAACACGGTTACGCTGAATGGCCGCCGCAACTGCGGCCACGGCCTCGTCCTGGCCAATAATACGCTTTTTCAGGCGGGCCTGTAGGTTCCGCAACTGCTCATACTCCTGCGCCTGAATCTTACTGGCTGGAATCTTCGTCCACATTTCAATGATTCTGGCCAGATTCCCGATGGTCAAAGCCGGTGCCGGCTCTGCATGAATCACATTGATCTGATTTTCCACCTGAAGCAGACGATTGCGAAGATGTGCCAGACGCTCATAGTGGTCTTCTTCTACATCATCGAGTAATGTGTCCATCTCCAGGTTCAAATCGTCCCGCTCTTTTTCCAACTCTGCCAGTTTGCTGATGTTCGGGTCCCGCAAATTTACATCGGAACAGGCTTCATCCAACAGGTCGATGGCCTTATCTGGTAAAAAGCGATCCGTTATATACCGCTCTGACAAAACCACTGCCTGTCTGGCAATTTCCGGTGAGATGCTCACCCCATGGAATTGTTCATAGTAGTGGGAGATACCGCGCACAATGGCCACTGCCTCTTCGATCGTCGGCTCATTGACGGTAACAGGTTGGAATCTGCGTTCCAGGGCCGAATCCTTCTCGATATGCTTTCGGTATTCATTAAATGTCGTCGCCCCAATCACCTGGATTTCTCCACGGGACAAGGCAGGCTTGAGAATATTAGCCGCATTCATGGAGCCTTCTGCATCGCCGGCCCCTACCAAATTGTGTACTTCATCGATAACCAGAATAATATTTCCCAGTTTTTTCACTTCTTCGATCAGGCTTTTCATACGGCTCTCAAATTGATCGCGGAACTGGGTTCCAGCCACCAGGGCTGTCAGATCCAATAAGTACACTTCTTTGTCCCGCAATTTATACGGAACTTCTCCCTTCACAATTTTCTGAGCCAGCCCCTCGGCAATTGCCGTCTTTCCCACGCCAGGTTCCCCTATGAGGCAGGGATTGTTCTTTTGCCTTCGGTTCAGAATCTGAATCACGCGTTCCGTCTCAACTTCTCTGCCTACAATCTGATCCAGTCCGCCGTCTCTCGCCTTCTTGGTCAAATTGAGACAATAGGTATCCAGGAACTTTTTCTTTTTATTTTTCCCATTGGTCTGCTTAGCGGGCTCCCGGTCCGCATCTCTGGATGGCGGTGCAACCTCGCCAGAGTTTTGATTGGCTCCGCCAAAAAGCTTGTTCAAGAATGGGAAGGTTGCTGTCTGACTGTCCGTCTCGTCTTCCTGATCTCCCGGCTCTTCGTATAGCGCCATAGAGCCTCCATCCAGCATCCCCATCATTTCTTCGTTGAGGTTTTCCAGATCTTCATCGTTGATTCCCATTTGCTTCATCATGTCGTCAACCGGTTTAATGCCCAGCTCTTTTGCGCACTTCAGGCAAAGCCCCTCGTTGACGGTATTGCCATTTTCAATTTTTGTGATGAAAATCACAGCCACATTTTTTTTACATTTTGAGCATAAAGTTGGACGCATTTAGACTTCTCCTTATCATCCCAACGCGGTTAGCCTCTGCCTCAGAAAATCGACACACAGTATACTGCACCGCAAGTGTATGCCACAGTATACCACACTCTTATCAAAAAGCCAAAGGCCAAATTCCGGTGTTTTACACAAAACCTGCTACGGCAGGTAAAGTTTTGCTTCCCCGCCGCCAATTAAAATCGCTGATCCATCTTTGCGCATAAGCACCCTCGAGGCCGCGTCTATATTCTCTTTTACATGATAGATTTCCAAATTCTTGTTATAAATTGTCAACTCTTCTGACGTAAGAACTGCCACATAGTTTCCACATGCAGATATATCCAGTATTTCTTTGCCAATATAAAGTTCTGCAATTTGATTTCCAGCACTGTCTACGGTGACAATGGAGTATCGATTGCCCGCTTTGTATTGGTTCCGACTCAAAACCAAAAAGCCATCTCCGCCTAAATCATATCCAGATAAATACTGATTCTCCAAATCATATGCGCCGGAAAGTTGTCCCTCCACATCAAAAAAGAGAATTTCTGACTCACCAATAGCACAAAGTCGATTCTCAGAGAGATAGGCCAGATCCAAAATCAACTGATTTCCCAAAGAAACAGACTGGTACACATCTTCCTGGTCCGTTTTAAATATTTGGGCAGTACTTTCAAAACTCCCATCATTTTGCCCCAGTGCCACAGCTGCCAAATAGGTGCCATTGTTGGAAATCGCACAAACAGGCATGTACTGAGTGGAAGAATACCACTTGTATGTCTCTGTCTGATGGCTACTCAAAACTGTCAAAACGCTTTTATAGCCGTCTTCTACACTGACATAGCAGATTTCATCCGTGTCAGATATGTCTGCATCCAGTACAGTATTCGCCGTCACATTCAAAACCTCTCCATCTTTGCTGCTGGCAGCCAAAACAGTATTGCCACCTACATCGAAGGCCATTACCAGTTTCCCGCCAACCCGCACTGCCGGAGATTTCAGCGCTCCTTGTACTGTCTGGATCCGATTTCCTTCCTCGTCCCACAGTGTGAGACCACCAACGGAAGCCAACGCCATACCCGATTCAAAGCTGGCGTAAGTATTGCCGCTGTGGGCATCAAACAGATACACACCGTAGTTTTCGTCTGCACTGTTTCCCATATAGGTAAAATACCGGCGAATTTTGTCCACATTTAGCTGGTCACGGAATAAGACAATTCCAACTGCCAGTAGGACCAACACCAAAATTCCCAAAAGAGAAAATAGAGGCCGCAGATTCCTGGCTTTCCTGCCTTTACCGCCAAATTCCACTTTGGTTACATTATCCGACATGGAACGCCACCTCGCCATCATCGTACCACAGTTTTGACAGATATAATCCTCCCGGCGGT
Source organism: uncultured Oscillospiraceae bacterium (assembly GCA_944386835.1). GTDB lineage: Bacteria > Bacillota > Clostridia > Oscillospirales > Oscillospiraceae > CALXCQ01. The sequence continues at coordinate 3,898 of CALXCQ010000152.1, forward strand.
ACTGTAGGACCTGCCAGTGTTCGGTTTCCGCTTTCCAAAATACTTAGGATTCCGTCGGCCGGTACCTTTCCTTCTGCTGCATAGACGACTGTTCCTGCCATAGCGCGGGCCATGTTGTACAGGAATCCGTTGGCGCAGACTTTTAAATGCAGCAAATCTCCTGACCGCTCAATGTTGTAATAATACACAGTTCTGACAGTAGACCTCACCTGAGTTCCCACAGATCGTACCGCCGCAAAATCGTGAGTCCCAACAAACCCATTGGCTGCCTGCTGCATTATGTTCTCATCCAGATGTTTGGGATAAAACCAGGCTCGGTTTACATAAAATGGGTCCCGAATCCGGGAATTGTAGATTAGATAGGTATACTCTTTTCGGATACAAGACCCTATCGCGTTAAACTTCTCCGGCACCTCCCGGGCACCTGTCACCACAATGTCTTCCGGCAAGTGTGTGTTGAGAGCATATGGCAGTCTCTCTACAGGAATCTGGGAATGTGTCTTAAAGTTTGCCACGTAAACCTTTGCATGCACACCGGCATCTGTCCGGCCGCAGCCAGTCATTTTGACGCTGTGCCCCACTACTTTTCCCGCTGCGGCTTCCAAGGTCTGTGCCACGGTAACTGCATTTTTTTGAACCTGCCAGCCATGGTAGGCCGTCCCTACATAGGTCAAAAACAACGCGATATTGCGCATTCCACTCCTCCTGCTATTGCCTCTGGAAATTATACTATCTGGATTCCCCGCAAAACAAACACCATCACCAACATGGCCAAGCCAATGCCAAAAGCCCAAATATCTCTACTGGCGTACCGCAACTGCCGCATTCTGGTCCTTCCCTTGCCTCCCTGATAACACCGGCATTCCATGGCAATGGCAAGCTCATCCGCCCTGCGAAATGCACTGATAAAAAGCGGTACTAAAATCGGCACTAGCGCTTTGGCCCGAGCCATCAGGTTGCCACTCTCAAAATCAGCTCCTCTGGCTTTTTGCGCACTCATAATTTTATCCGTCTCTTCAATCAGCGTGGGAATAAACCGGAGTGCAATACACATCATCATAGCCAGTTCATGAACCGGAACTTTTACTTTCTTCAGTGGCCCTAAAAGATTTTCCAAACCATCCGTCAGGGCAATGGGTGACGTAGTATAGGTTAGCATAAAAGTTCCCGCAATTAACAGAATAATTCGCGATACCATAAACAGAGCGCTGATAATCCCCTCTACCGTAATCCGAAAAATCCAAACCTGTACCAGCACTCTTCCGTCTGTATAAAAAAGGTTCAAAATACCAGTAAGTGCAATGATGATAACCAGCGGCTTCATGCCCTTAAGAATTACTTTGGGCTGAATTTTGGAAATCCCCACCGTCACAATTAAAAACAGTGCCACAAGTCCATAGGAAAGCGGTGATTTTGCAGAAAACAGAGCCACAATATAGACAATCACCAAAATCAATTTGGTTCTGGGGTCCAACCGGTGGATCACCGTATTTCCCGGGAAATACTGCCCCAACGTAATATCTTTAAGCATGGCGCAGCTCCTCCTTCTTCCGGAGTAAAACTTCCTTAGCCTGCTCTACTGTAAAGGCAGAAGTATCAATCGTAACACCCAGCTGCTTTAAACGAAGAAGCACATTGGTAACCTGAGGCACTGCCAATCCCATTGCAATCAATTCCTCCGCGTGGGTGAAGACCTCTTTGGGTGTTGCATACATCGCTACCTTGCCGTGATTGAGAACCGCCAGCTTGTCCACATTGCTGGCAATCTCTTCCATAGAGTGACTGACCATAATTATGGTTGCATTTTGCGCCTTTTGGTAATTGCGAATATTCTCCAACACACTTTCTCGCCCCACGGGGTCTAACCCGGCAGTCGGCTCGTCCAGAATCAGTACATCCGGTTCCATAGCAATCACGCCGGCAATGGCTACCCGTCGTTTTTGTCCCCCGGATAAATCAAAAGGAGATACCTCTAAAACAGACGCGTCCAAACCGACAAACCCCGCAGCCTGCCGTACCCGACGGTCAATTTCTTCCGGGGATAAGCCCATGTTCTTTGGTCCAAAACTGATATCCTTGTACACAGTCTCTTCAAAGAGCTGATATTCCGGATACTGAAATACCAATCCCACTTTAAAGCGGATTTGGCGGGTAAATTCCTTATTTTGCCAGATATCCTCTCCGTTAAACAGCACCTGCCCACTGGTCGGCTTCAGAAGCCCATTCAGGTGCTGTATCAGCGTGGATTTTCCCGAACCAGTGTGGCCAATGATTCCAATAAACGCTCCCCGCTCCACGGAGAAGTCCAAATTGTGGATGGCATCCCTCTGAAATGGAGTCCCTTCCCCATAGGTATGGGTAAGATTCTTCGTCTGTAAAATTGGCGTCAATGTTGTTTCCTCCATACTCAGCTCTCCAGCCACCGCAATATTTCCTGGGCACAGTCTTCTACAGACAGTTCCCGCAATGATAAGTCCTCCCCTTCCTTCTGAAGGGCATACAAAAGCTGGGTGGTCTCAGGTACCGTTAACCCTACAGACTGTAGCAGCTGCACTTGCTCAAAAATGTCTTTGGGCGTTCCGTCTGCTAAAATTTCCCCATCCGACATCACCACAACCCGATCGGCCCCAATTGCCTCTGCCATATGGTGCGTGATTAAAACCACCGTAATGTCAAATTCCCGGTTTAAACGATGAGCCGTTTCGATGACTTCTTTGCGGCCCTGAGGGTCCAGCATGGCGGTTGGTTCATCCAGGACAATACACCTGGGCATCATGGCGATGACCCCGGCAATGGCAATTCGCTGCTTCTGTCCGCCTGAGAGCAAGTGGGGCGCATGCTCCCGATATTCATACATGCCCACCAGCTTCAGCGCTTCATCCACCCGGATACGGATTTCTTCCGGATCGACTCCTAAATTCTCCGGGGCAAAGGCCACATCCTCTTCTACCACATTGGAAACTATCTGGTTATCCGGATTCTGAAACACCATCCCTACCTTCTGCCGGATAGGAATTAAATTTTCTTCTGCCAGCGTATCCATTCCATAGACGGAAACCTTACCGCCGCTGGGCAACAGAATCGCGTTAAAATGCTTGGCCAGGGTTGACTTGCCACATCCGTTGTGGCCGAGGATTGCCACAAAGCTTCCCTGCTCTACGGTAAAATCCAAGCCGTCGAACACCTGTACATCTTTGACATTTTCCACGCCGCCGTATTCATATTTTAACTTTTCCACTACAATCGCATTGCTCATGGGCTACTTCCTTAATTTCATCTTATCCAATTGGGTGCTCCTGCGAGCCTTCCCGCATTCATGCTCCGATACTCCCGCGGGAGTCTGCCGCATCCTGTTCCGAGATTCCGGGAGCTTATGCTCTGGCACCTTTTGGTCTTTCCTCAGGATTCTACCGCATCCACCTGCCTGTGCTTCCGCAGGGCAAGATTAATTTTGTATCCACAACTGGTAATCCCAGTTCCTGACACTCGCAGTGTCCGCCAAACCGAGGCGTTACTACCGTATCCAGGATATAGCCAAGTACCGAAGGCGCCAGGCCAGTTGTATAAGAGTTTATAATCCAAAATAGAGGATCCTCCGATAAAACGCGGCTCACCAATTGCACAAACGGATACAGATCCTTTTCCAGCTTCCAAACCTCGCCAGATGGTCCACGGCCATAGGACGGCGGGTCCATAATAATCCCGTCGTATCGACGTCCACGCTTGATTTCCCGCTCTATGAATTTCGCACAGTCATCGACAATCCATCGAATTGGCTTTTCTTCCAAACCAGAAGCTTTCGCATTTTCTCTGGCCCACGCCACCATACCCTTTGCTGCATCCACATGGCATACACTGGCACCAGCTGCCGCAGCGGCCAGTGTAGCGCCTCCTGTATAAGCAAATAAATTTAAAACCTGAATGGGCCGACCAGCATTTCGGATTTTCTCCATAATAAAATCCCAGTTAACCGCTTGCTCTGGAAAAACACCAGTGTGTTTGAAATTCATCGGTTTAATATGAAAAACCAGATCTTTGTAGGCGATTTGCCACCGTTCCGGAAGATGATGTGCCGACCACTTTCCACCACCAGTATGGGATCTGGCATAGCGGGCGTCATAGTTTCTCCACAGCGGGTTCTTTTTGGGCGTATCCCAGATAACCTGTGGGTCCGGTCGTACCAAAATATAGTTTCCCCACCGCTCCAGCTTCTCTCCGTCTGAAGTATCCAGGACCTGATAGTCCTGCCACTGATCCGCAATCCACATAGTCTCTCCCAGCTTCTCTAAAATTTAATCTTCTGTCTGATGACCGGACTGCGGCAACAATGTTTCCAGCCCCGGTATCTCTTCCTCCGGTGGTTGTTCTTCCTCACCTGTCCCACCGCCAGGAATCCCTCCTGGTTCTTCTGTTTGTGGCGGTTCTTCCGTAGTCTCTGTAGGCGGCAAGTCTCCGCTTCCCTCATCCAGAGGATTCTGCCCCTCATTGGGATCCGGTTCCTCCTGAGGCAGGCTCTCCTCCGTATGCACATAGCATTCTTGACTGATGGGGTCCGGATTGGTGGAGACCGCAGGATAGTAGCCAGCCGGTACCTCGGCCTGAGAAATCACATATTGCTGATCGCCCACATAGATTCCAGATCGCGGGAAAGCCCGGACAATATTCAAAAGCCCTGCCTTATGCACACTGTTGCCTTCCACCTGTTCACAATACTCATTGGCCACGTGTCCGGATTCATCGCAAATCTCCACCTGTACGTGCACATCACAGTAGGCCACCGGTGCATCTTCAATGTTTAGTAGCCCTGACACTTCCCGGTTGCCGCGCGGATCTGTCCGGCAAGCCTCTGTAGCGAGTAAACCGCTGTCCTGACAGTACTTACAGGAGACAACATCAGAAGGTTGGGAGAAATTCTGATACTCCACCCCCTCGTGAACCAAACTCATAACCTTTTGCCACATGACGACCGCAGGATTGGTGGAGCTGTCGGTAAGAATCACTTCTTCCGGATCGTCATATCCGCACCACACAACACCCGTGTAATACGGTGTATAGCCGGCAAACCAACGGTCATTGTCGCTGGTGGTAGTACCCGTTTTCCCTGCAACCGCCATATTGGACAGCTGAGCAGGTGTGCCGGTACCCGATGTCACTGCATTCTGGAGCATATATGTCATATACCAGGCAGAGGTTTCCGACATAGCCGAGTTTGTCTCTTGCTTATTCTCCAAAACAGTCCTTCCCTGACTGTCCACTACCTTCGTATAGGTTCTGGGCTCCCGATAGACGCCCTGGTTGGGGAATGTGGCGTAAGCACCTGTCATCTGCCGGACTGTGACACCTCTTGTCAAACTTCCCAAAGCCATAGGAGAAAGGTCAATGTCAGAATAAGTGTTTCCGGCAATTGTGGTTTCCTCTACCAGGCCTGACAGGCCCAGTTTCTCTTTTGCAAATCGGAAGCAGTTTTCCGCCCCCAATTCCGCCACCAACTTTACGGGAATCGTGTTCAGAGACTGGCACACCGCCTCATTAATAGACGTCAAGCCGCGGTAATATCCATTTTGATTTTTGGGCCAGGCTGCGGAATTGGTAAATGAGTAAGGTGTATCGTCATAGACAGTCGCCGGTGTCACGTCACCAGATTCCAGCGCCAAAGAATATACTGTAAGCGGTTTAATCGTCGAACCTGGAGATAAATAACTCTGGGTTGCCCGGTTCAACGTCAGACTTCCCTCTTTTTCTCCAACGCCACCGGACATTGCCACAATATCGCCCGTAGTGTTGTCCACAATAACAATAGCCGACTGAAGCTGCTGTGAACTGGCCGTATTGGGTACATTGGACAAATCCTCGTAAACAGTATCCACAGCCTCTTGTACTTCCGGGTTTAACGTGCAGTAGATAGCATAACCGCCAGCTCGCACCATCTGGTTTACAATGGTTTCACTGTATCCGGTCTCTTCCATTAAATCGTTAACCACATCCCGAATAACCTGGTCTACAAAGTAGGAAAAATATCCGTTGGATTCGCCGCTTTCCTCTTTGCTGCCATTCTGAAATACCATTTCCTGCTTCAAAGCTGCCTGGTATTCCTCTTCCGAGGTAATGTACCCCTGCTCTTTCATTTGCCACAGAATTGTCTCTTGGCGCTCCCGGTTTTTTTCTTCATTGATATAGGGATCATAAATTGAAGGGTTATTGGTGATGCCAATTAAGCTGGCACATTCTGCCAGTGTCAAATTCTGGACATCTTTCCCAAAATAGACTCTGGATGCACTTTGAACACCATAGCAGCCTTCTCCCAAATAGATGGTATTAAAGTACAGTTCCAAAATCTCATCTTTGGAGTAGTTCTTCTCTAACTCCAGGGCCCGGACAATCTCCACCAGTTTCCGTCTTACGGTTACTTCATCTTCGCCAGTCAAATTCTTGATAAGTTGCTGGGTAATCGTGGACGCACCATAGGGATCGCTTCCACCCAGGAACATGTTGATACAGGCTTTCCCCGTGCGGAGCCAGTCTACACCCTGATGATCAAAAAACCGCTTGTCTTCAATCGCCACACAGGCATACACCAAATCTTTGGGGATTTTATCATAACTGACCCAAATTCTGTTTTCCTCGCCATAAAGCTGCTGAAGCTCTACATATTCCTTAGTATCTGGATCTTGATAGTAAATGGTGGAAGTTTGATCCAGCGCAAAACTGTCCACAGAGAACTCCGCCATGGCTAGAAGATCATTTTTCACATAGACGGCAAAAACACAGGCAAATACCAGTGCTGCTAAAAATAATACCAGGAGCAAAGTTCCCAATACTTTTCCAAAAATTCCAAACACACGGCCAACAATTTTCCAGCCTCTGGGTGTTTGTCGTTGATCCATATCGGCACCTCCGAATTGCATTGCTATTGTGAAAGAGCCCATCCTTTTTTTGAGACAGAAACTCATTTTCAATTTTGACATTCATTGTAAAACCAACATCTGGAAACATTACGCTATTATACCATATGTGTCAAATTTTCGAAACGCTCTTTTTCCAATATCCTTGACTTTTTTGGGAAAACTCATAACAGGAGGTTTTCATATGCAACTATTCAACAGGAATTTTAAAATTATCGTACTTTTTGTATGCCTTTCCCTAACCATTGTTCCCGTTTGCGCGGCTTCTGAATCCCCCTACCTCATGACAGATAATCAGGGTACCGTTGGAATTCTCGACACCCAGACAGGTGCTTGGATCCATGAAACCCAAATCCCTGTTCGCTCCCTTTCCAAATACGACCAAACACTTTTAGAAGAAGGTATTCCCCTGTATACCCAGGCAGACATTGCTTCCGCTATGGAAGATTTTTGCTCGTAAGATGGAGAAAGAGAAGTCATTCCTTTCGCGTATTTCCCTCTTGATTTTCATTTCTACTATGCTAAAATAATGATAGTAAGGAAATCACCAATTGTAGGATGGAGGTTCCAAAGGATGGGCCAACAATATGGCGACGACTTTATCACGATTATGGATGAAGACGGAGTGGAATACGAACTGGAAGTGCTGGCAACGTTGGAGTATCAGGGTGTTGAGTATCTGGCCCTGATCCCCGCTGAAGATTCTGAAGAAACTGAAGAATTGGAAGTCAGCATTTTAAAATCTGTGGAAGAAGATGGCGAAGAGGTTCTTTTGGCCATTGAAGACCCGAATGAATTGGAAACAGTGTATGGTCTGTTTATGGACCAGATGTATGAGGAAGATTCACAAAATTCTGACGCAGACTCGCTGTAATATCTGACACTTGATTCCCTGCTTGGTGCGTGACGGGTCCACTTAAACCCACATTAAATATAAGGGATGCTGTACTTCTTGTGTGGATTGCAGGCCTCCCGTCCCAGGCTCGACCTGGGATGGAAGTTGGAAGCAGCGAAGCCAAAGAGAGGCAACCCACCTGCTACGACAGTGCAGGTTATAACTGGATTTGCACGGCCGAAGTGGGGAATCATTTGTTTTCAACTGACATTCTTTTTAGAATGTCAGTTTTTTATTTCTCCCGGAACCTGTTTTTCACTTTAACGGATAAATGTAAATTTTCTGTGTCCATTTTGAGGATTCCGGAAATTTACTTGCATCCCCTGCCCATTTTCGCTATAATACCCACATATATATCAGCTGAAATGGAAGGATTTGATCCCAAATGAGCGCATCCAAGCATAAGAAAGAGCGCCAAGAACTGTATGCTTCTGGCAAAATTGACCGCGACCCGGAGCTGACTGCCAAAAAGCAGGCAGCGAAAAAAACGGTCATTGTCAGCATCATAGCTCTCTTGGTTGCTTTTTTCGTCATTGTCATTCTGATTCTAACGTCCACCACCTTTTTGCAGACGCAAACTACCGCTGTGAAAGTTGGTAGCCATCGGATTTCTCCCGCCATGTTCAATTTTTACTACTGGACAGAATACTATGACATTTGTGAGTCCTATGGAGATAATCTGGCTAACTACATCAATACGGAGGCTCCGTTGACAGAGCAATATCAAGATGCGGCCAAAGGCATAACCTGGTCTGAGTATATCAAAGGTAAAGCCATTGCCACAATTCAGGAAGTATACTCCGTATATGACAGTGCAAAGGACGCCGGTTATACGCTTTCCGAAGAAGAACAAGCGGAGTATGATACCCTCTCTTCCACCATTGACTCCGCCGCCAGTGCTGCTGGATTTGAAGATGATGTGGATGGCTTTGTTGCTTCCATGTATGGGGAAGGCTGCACAAAAGATCTGTACCTGGAATATGAGGAAATTAGCCGCTTGGCCAAGAGCTATGCGCAGGACTATATGAATTCCATTGAAATTACGGATGAGGAAGCAGAAAGCTACTACACGGAGCATCGGGAAGACTTTGATACCATTACTTATCGTATCTACAACTGCTTGGTCAAAAAAGACGACCCTTCTTTGACAGGTTCGGCCGCTGTAGACCAAGAGGCCTCCGAAGCATTGGCCCAAACCATGGCAGAGCTTTCGTTCCAGAATGAGGAAAAATATATTGAGTTGGCAGAATCCAACAGCTCTGAAAACGTAAAGGAGATCTATGAAGACCCAAGCGCAACGCTTCGGGAAAATGTAACGTTTTCCTCTATTATTTCCGACGATTTAAGAGCCTGGTTGTCTGATGAAAGCAGAGTTTCGGGAGATACTACCTATCTGCAAAACTCTACTGACAACAGCTACAATGTAATTTATTTTTTGGAACGGAATACAAAAGATTATTCTATGGTAAATATTCGGGATGTATTCTTCGCCTTTGAAGAAGACCCTGAATCAGCCCTCTACGGATACTACGCCGACGAAGAAGACATTGTATACACCGAAGAATCTCAGGAGTCAGCCAAAACTTTATCCGAAAAGGCAATGAACAACTTCTTGCTGACCGACTGCTCCGAGGATGCTTTTATTGAAATTGTAAAGACGTACTCGGAAGATCCCAATGCAGAAACCACCTATGGACTCTACGAGAACTATGAAAAAGGAACGCTTTCACCGGAAGTGGATGCCTGGGCATATGATGCAAACCGCAAAGTAGGCGATTACATCACCGTTGCATCCCATGAAGGATACTATATGTTATACTTCAGCGGATTTGGAGAGAATTACCGGATCTATTCTGTCTCCAATACGCTACGCCAACAGCGATACGAAGAGTGGTATACCTCCAGCTCCTCAGCTTTGACCGCAACGGAAAAATGGGGAATGCGCTATGCAAAACTTTAAATAATACCAACCAAAAAAGCCGCCTGATGGCGGCTTTTTTGGAAAGGAGAATACAATGAACGCAATGTTTATCCGGCAGGCTATGCTATTGGGTGAAGATGCTGTGGAGAAATTGGCATCGTGTCATGTCATGGTATTGGGAATCGGCGGAGTTGGCAGTTACTGTGCCGAAGCTTTGGCCAGAGCCGGAGTGGGCACAATCACATTAGTGGACCATGACAGAGTCAGCCTCAGCAATCTCAACCGGCAGCTGACGGCCCTTCACTCTACCGTAGGACTCTTTAAGACCGAAGTCATGGCTAAAAGAATTGCGGATATTAACCCAGATTGCCATGTCACCTCCCTTCCCATTCTCTACCAGGAAGCAAATAAAGAACAAATTTTTTTTCTGTCCCCTGACTATCTGGTAGACGCCATTGACATGGTATCTGCAAAACTCAGCCTAATTCAAACCGCTAAAGAGAGAAGAATGCCTATTATCAGTGCTATGGGTACTGGAAACAAGTTGGACCCGACTCAGTTTCAGATTACAGATATTTCCAAGACAACTCTGTGCCCGCTGGCCCGGGTAATTCGCAAGGAATTAAAAGCCAGGCAGATCTTTCACCACACGGTTTTGTATTCTACGGAGACTCCCAGGGTACCGCTCCCTCTGGAAGCTCCGCCTCCTGGCCGCAGAAGTCTTCCAGCTTCTGTATCCTGGGTCCCCTCTTGTGCAGGACTTATGATCGCCGGTCATGTGGTGCAGGCTCTCATATCCGGTCAAATTTCTGATATTCCCCATTAGCCACCGTAGGAAATGGGCAAAATCCCATCTGGAGTGGGACTTAGGATTCCCAGGAAATCTGTTTTCGTTTAAAAAATACCTCCCCTGCCAATACTAGGCAGTGGAGGTGTTTTTCACATTATGAACACAAAGAAATCCCGCCCAATGGTTGCCGGAGCACTGGCAGGGGCTGTCAATGGACTGTTTGGCGCCGGTGGGGGCATGGTGCTGGTTCCCCTGCTAATTTCCTATGTAGGACTTGAGGATAAACTGGCCTTCTCCACCGCAATCAGCATTATTCTCCCGCTTTCCATCGTGTCAATCGTAGTCTACTGGCTGAATGGCACTTTTCCCCTTTCCCAAGCCTGGCCATACTTAATTGGCGGTCTGGCTGGGGGACTGTTGGGCGGCATTTGTTTCCGGAAAGTCTCCGCTAATTTTTTACACAAAGCACTGGGACTGTTCATCCTATGGGGAGGTATCAAGCTTCTAATATGAATACAATATATACTTGCATCCTTGTAGGGTTAGTATGCGGAATCATTTCCGCCTTTGGCATTGGTGGCGGAAGCCTGTTAATGATCTGGCTGACAGCAATTTTATCTATGGAACAAAGAACGGCACAGGGAATCAACTTACTGTATTTTCTGCCCACAGCCGTTGCCGCCTTATTGGTCCACAATAAAAATCACATGGTAAAGTGGAAAGTTGCGCTACCGGCCATTGCTTGCGGATGCATAACGGCAGCCCTCTTTTCCTGGGTGGGAAACCATCTGGAACTTAACCTGCTACGAAAGCTTTTTGGTGGTTTTTTAGTGGTTGTAGGATTCTGTGAAATCCGGAAGAAACCCAAAAAGCAATCTGACTCCTCCCCATCCATGGAAAGATAGGAACACGTATTCTCTGTGACCGCATTTCATCACAATGCATCCCGAACGGTTAAAGCAATCCTCCGCCAATACCCCTACAGAAACTTTTTTCCATCCGAACCTTTGTCCCGCCGCCTGGGCGGAGGTACTTGCACCGTATCCAGCTCAACTTCTACAGGACGTTGGACGCCCCGATGAGGTACTCTTTGCCGTAGCATATGCCTTCCGAACAGAGATAGCCCAGACGTACCCTCACCGCGCTGCGTAGTGTCTTCCTCCCGTAAAGGCATCTACATTCGGGGACGAACTCTCCCATCCCTTACAAACATTTACTTTTCATAACTGGAATATTTACAGAAGGGACATTTCGGGTCATCCATGTCGTGGAACTTACCGCACTGAGGACACTGCACCTGGGCAATTCTATTCCCATTTTTTTCCTGGTCCTGGGGCCAAAAGAATTCCAGCTTCCCACAATTGGGACAGCCATAGATATCCACTTCCAAAGCACCTGCCAGAAGGTTTGGCCAATCGCCCAATATCCAGCCGGTCTGTCCCAACTGTAATTTCTCCCGTTTTAAATAGCGCATCTGTGTTTGACAGCGCAGACAATTCCACGTTCTTTTCACAAAACCACCTTCCCATAAAATCCATCAACGATTCCGATAAGCCAGATATCCCTCCAGAATCAAAGCCGCTGCAACGGCGTCTACCGTATTTTTTCTTTTTTTCCCGTGGTAGTTGCTCTGAGAGAGAATTCTGTGGGCATCTATTGTGGTTCTGCGTTCGTCCCACAAAACGGGAGTAATACCCGTTTGGGTCTGTAAAAGCTCCGCAAATTCCCGATACAAAGAAGCTCGTGCTCCTTCTGTCCCGTCCATGTTTTTCGGAAATCCCAACACCAACTCTTCCACACCATTTTGTATGATCAGTTCTCTAATTTTTTCTGCCGTCTTCTCCCGGTTCCACTGGTGTATCACGGTTGTCTGCCCTACCAGCGTACCAGTGAGATCGGAAATCGCGATCCCAGTGCGGGCATCGCCATAGTCAATGGCCATAATTCGCATTGCATTTCTCCTATTACAAAGTTATAAATATTGTAACACAAACCCCGGAAAATAGAAATATTTTCCGTAAAAACAGGAAAAAAATATTGACCTGCCACTTCCCCTGTGATAAAGTAACTCTACCTGTGAAAAAAGGGCTTTGTTTGTGCGCCTTTTTTCGTGTCCGGGTTCGGGCGGGTGGTTTTGTCGCACGTT
>CALXCQ010000153.1 GCA_944386835.1 uncultured Oscillospiraceae bacterium
TGCCATTGCCACAGCTATGGGATACTTGGTGTCCTCCTTGGTGGGACTAGTCTATTTTTCCCGTAAACAAAGCAATGGCCTTTATTTTTCTAAATTTCCTATTCGCTGGCCTGTGCTAATGGAGAGCTGCTTTAATGGGTCCTCAGAGATGGTCAATAACATCTCTACTGGTATCGTAACCTACCTGTTCAATATCATCATGCTGGATCTGTTAGGCTCTGATGGTGTAGCAGCCATTACAGTAGTCCTTTACGCGCAATTTTTGCTCAATGCTCTGTATATGGGATTTTCCATGGGAGTAGCGCCAGTAATCAGTTATAATTATGGCAGTGAGAATATTTTGCAGCTCCAGCGTATTTTTAAAATTTGTATTTGGTTTGTGTTGTGTTCTTCAGTGGCCATTTTATTGATTTCTTTGATTTTTGCCTCTCCAATTGTGGCGCTGTTTTCTCCTAAGGGAACGGTAGTATATGATATTGCTATTGGAGGATTTTTACTTTTCTCCATAAACTATCTTTTCTCCGGTACTAATATTTTTGCGTCGGCATTTTTTACCGCCCTGTCTAATGGAAAAGTCTCCGCTATACTTTCTTTTCTGCGTACTTTTGTATTTATTGTAGCAGGTATTATGACACTTCCTCAGATATTGGGAGTCAATGGTGTGTGGTTAGCGGTTCCCTTTGCGGAATTGATGACTTTGTTGTTTTCTATCTGTTATCTGTGGGCTGGCAAAAAGCAGTATCATTACTGTTAATTATTTCGCCTGTTGTAGTTAGATCAATAAAATTCCAGGAAAAATAGGCTGTTTGATACAAAGCAGTTGTCAAAGGTACCTGTTTTATGGTATTCTAAAGGATAGACAAAGCGTACCAATGCGTTTTACTTTAATGAATCCAATGGCGAGAGGGAGATTTTCCAATGTCTGGACATTCCAAATGGAACAATATTAAACGGAAGAAAGAAAAAACAGATGGCCAGAAGGCCAAGATTTTTACCAAAATGGGGCGCGAGATTGCGGTTGCGGTAAAAGAGGGAGGACCAGATCCTGCTTCCAATGGAAAATTGCGGGACTGTATTGCCAAGGCTAAAGCTGCCAATGTTCCCAATGATAACATCGAGCGTGTTATTAAAAAAGCCGCTTCTGAGGGCGATAAAAACAACTTTGAAAATAATTTTTATGAGGGTTACGGTCCCAGCGGTGTAGCTGTTATTGTTGAGACTCTCACTGACAACCGAAACCGGACCGCAGGGGATCTGCGCCACTATTTTGATAAGTTTGGCGGTAACCTAGGCCAAACCGGTTCCGTATCCTTTCTCTTTTCCAAAAAGGGCCTCATTGTCATTGAAGTAGATGAGGACACTGTTTTGGATGAGGAAAAACTCATGGAAGATGTATTCGACGCCGGTGCGGAGGATTTTAACTATGAGGACGACGTAGTTGAGATCTATACCGATCCCAATGAGCTGGGCGCAGTACGGGATGCTTTGGAAAGCAAAGGCTATCAATTTGCCCAGGCAGAGGTTTCTTATGTACCCTCTACCTATACTTCTATTGATTCGGAAGAGCTTCAGGTAAAAATGGGGCGCCTGCTGGAGACATTGGAAGATAATGACGATGTGCAGAATGTTTGGCACAACTGGGCCAATCCTCCAGAGGATGAAGAAGAATAATCAACTATGTAGAAAAGCCCCAAATGGGGCTTTTCTTGTATATGATAATGATAGGAGAAAAAGTTTAGATGGATTTGAAATATAATTTGCTGTTGGGATGCTCAGTACTTTTGTTGCTGACAGGGTGCGCTCCAGAAATGGGATCAGAACCCAGCAGTAGCTCAGAGCAACCATCTTCATCTTCCATAGCTTCTGAGCCATTGGAGGAAAAGACTTTGCTGATTGGTAAAAATGGATTACAAAAGGAATATGAATATACTGGGATAGCTGATCCCCAGGAGGTGATAGAGGCTATTGCCTCGCTGACTGGGTGGAATTTAGAGTTGGCAGCTCAGCCTGAAGCGGAAAATAATCAGGTCAAAATTGCTTTTGCGCAGGGAGCGTCTATTTTTACAGGGCCTCCGGAACATCAAAAAGAAGAATTTCATGTATTTGATGCCCAGGATCTGGTGTTTACCATTTTGGACAGTGTTTCTTCCTCTTTAATGGAAATTTGTGGTTATGACGGGGTCTATTTTATTGCTGACGATGGTGGAGATTTAGCTTTTGAGAATGGTGGGTTCTCCTTTGTGTTTCCTGCTGGCAATTTATATGAGGGCAGTGAAAATGGGGAACAATATTTGATTTTTTAGTAGGTATTATAAAAACAGCTTCCTGAATCCAAAAGGATTTGGGAAGCTGTTTTTGTCTATTGGCTTTTTTATATATTATGTTGCCGCTTTAATTTCTGAAATAGAAAGCCTGCCAGCAGGCCAAGCAGGGATATGAAAGTGCCTATGAAGATCATGCTCCAATGGGGAGAGTTATATCGTCTAAATGCTATCATATTGGCTAAGCTGAAGGTGGCATATTCTGCCAACATATACATTGTTCCCAAAAAGAGAGGAAAAAGCCAGCAGTATTTATTCCAGGCAAAGGAACAGCCCATCCATAAGGAGAGCGAAATGGTAGCAACCGGCAACAGTACCCATAAATATACCAAACTGTAACCCATGGCGTCGGAACCATTGGTAAAGAACCAGAACACGATTACTGCAGTGGCCCAGATCATCATATATACAGTCATCATAAGTGCCAATGTCCATCGGTTTTTACTTTTAACTGTATTGGTACTATCTGAAAGATAGTTGAGGTATTCACATGATGGGGATTTTCCCTTTAACAGATTGTCTAGTCTGACAGTATACAGATCGCTGAGTTCAATGTCACGTAGTATGTCAGGGTAAGTTTTTTCGTTTTCCCAGTTAGATAC
>CALXCQ010000154.1 GCA_944386835.1 uncultured Oscillospiraceae bacterium
GGGTAATGGAACCCTGTCTGGCCCGGTTGTACCGCAAGCTGAGATCCGAGATCATTTCCTCAGCATTATCGGTAGCGGCTTCCATAGCCATACGCCGGGCACTCTGCTCCGAAGCAAAGGACTCACATACTGCGCCATACAACATGCCGCCGATATACTGGGGAACAATCCGGTCAAATACGGCGTTGGCAGATGGCTCAAACAGTGTAATCCCTCCGGTCGCTTTCTCAGAAGGTTGTTGCTCATCCAGAGCAAGAGGCAAAACTTGCCGTACCACAGGCTGCTGGCTGAGCATGGAAACAAAATGGGTATATACAACATACAAAGCGTCAAAGGCTCCGCTGCGATAAAGGTCACCAGTCAGCTTGGCCAGATCCAAAGCGCCATCTATACCCATTTCTTCTACGGTAGGATAGGGTGTATCCAGCATCTGAACGCCACGCCGTTTAAAAAATTCTTCGGTTTTGCGGCCTACCGGCAACACGACAGCATCTTTACCGGCAATTTGCTCCATGGCAAAGTTCAACACATTGGTGTTGTATCCCCCTGCCAAACCACGGTCACCTGCAATGACAACAAAGCAGGTCCGACGTACCGGACGCTTTTGTGTATAGACCGAATCAAAATCATTGTTTCCAGCCGCGACCCCTTGAATGGTCTCATACAGAGAGTCAAAAAAGGGCCGGCAGGCCTCCACCCGCTCTTTGGCCTTTCTCACCTTGGAGGAAGCCACAAGTTCCATCGCCTTGGTAATCTGCATGGTGCTTTCGACGCTTTTAATGCGCCGTTTTATATCTTTCATACTGGCTCCAGCCATAGGAAAGTACCTCCTCCATACAAATTACCGGGTTGCCTGAAAATTCTTTTTAAATGCGGCAATCGCTTGATCCAAAGCAGCCTGGTTCTCTTTGGTCAGTTCCTTGGTTTGGGTAATAGATTCCACAATCTCAGGATAGGTGGAATCGATATAGTCAAACAGTTCATTCTGGAAGGGCAGAATATCTTCAACTGCAACATCTTCCAACAGATTGTGAATGACCGCGTAGATAATAATAACCTGATGTTCTACCCGAATGGGAGAATTCTGGCCCTGTTTGAGCACCTCCACAATACGGGCACCCTGTTCCAGACGAGCTTTGGTGTCGGCATCCAAGTCCGAACCGAACTGGGAGAAAGCCTGGAGTTCCCGATACTGGGAGTAGGCCAGCTTCAAGTTACCGGACACCTTTTTCATCGCCTTGATCTGGGCGCTACCACCTACACGAGATACCGAAATACCCGGGTTTACAGCGGGACGAACACCAGAGTTAAACAGCTCGGTCTCCAGGAAAATCTGTCCATCTGTAATAGAAATTACATTGGTAGGGATATAAGCTGAAACGTCACCAGCCTGGGTCTCGATAATAGGCAGGGCTGTCATAGAACCGCCGCCATAGGCGTCATCCAATTTGGCCGCACGCTCCAACAGACGGGAATGGATATAGAATACATCACCTGGATAAGCTTCACGACCTGGTGGACGGCGAATCAGCAGGGAGAGGGCACGATAAGCAACAGCGTGCTTGGAAAGATCATCATAGACAATCAGTACATCCTTACCCTGTTTCATAAAATACTCACCCATGGCGCAGCCGGCATAGGGAGCGATATATTGCAGAGGAGCCAGCTCAGAGGCGGTAGCCGCCACTACAATGGTATAATCCATGGCTCCATTCTTGGTCAGGTTGTCCACTACCCGGGCAACGGTAGAATTCTTCTGACCAATGGCTACATAGATACACAGAACATCTTTATCTTTCTGGTTGATAATAGTATCCAGAGCAATCGCTGTTTTACCAGTCTGTCTGTCGCCAATGATCAGCTCACGCTGTCCACGGCCAATGGGAATCATCGAGTCAATGGCTTTGATACCAGTCTGAAGAGGCTGGTATACCGACCGGCGCTCAATGATACCAGGAGCCTGGGCTTCAATGGGACTATATTCTTTAAAATCAATGGGGCCTTTTCCATCAACAGGCTGGCCCAACGCATTTACAACACGACCCAGAAGTCCCTCGCCCACAGGTACCGATACAATCCGTCCGGTTCTGCGAACAGGGTCTCCCTCCTTGATATTTCCTTCATCACCCAGCATAACTGCGGCAATATTGTCTTCCTCAAGGTTCAGGGCCATAGCGTAAACGCCGCCGTCGAATTCCAGAAGCTCACCAGCCATACATTTTTCCAGCCCATAGAGCCGGGCAATGCCATCACCGATCTGAATGACAGTTCCCACGTCATCCATTTGGATTTTGCTCTGATAATTTTTGATTTGCTCTTTGATTACAGCGCTAATTTCTTCAGGGCGCAACTGCATGGTCTCACCAACTTTCTATTATGCAATGACAGCGGACAACTGTTTTTTCAGACCTTCAATCCGACTGCGAACCGAATCGTCAACCAGATCGTTGTCGATCTTTAGCACAACGCCGCCCAAAATAGAGGCGTCCACCTGATTTTCCAACACTACAGTCTTGCCAGTCAGCTCCTCCAGCCGCAGACGCAGCTTGTTGGCCAACCGCTCATCCAGAGGAACCGCGGTAATGGCTACAACATCCTGGATATTGTTGTGTTTGTTATAGAGTTTGCGAAACTCCGTAACAATGTGGGAAAATGAAGCGATCCGGCCTTTGTCCGCCAGGATATGAACAAAATTGAGGGCATAAGCAGAGAGCTGACCCTCCAAAGTGCTTTTGATGATTTGCTCCCGCTCTGACTGGGTCAGGGTAGGGGCGGCTAGCAATTTCAGGAACTGGGGATTCTGGCTAAAAAGCTCACCAAGCCAGCTGATCTCCTGCCAAAGCTGCTCCAGACAATTTTCTTCTACGCCCGCCTCAAACAGCGAGGCCGCGTATCTCTGTGCAACTAAGCTTTCCATGATGCTTCACCTACACCATCT
>CALXCQ010000155.1 GCA_944386835.1 uncultured Oscillospiraceae bacterium
AACTGTTACAAAATAGATGTCCGCTTAGACGCGAGCGGAGTGACACGGCAATAAAAAACTGAGTCCGGAACGCGACTTGCGTCCAGACTCAGTCTGGCGGAGTGAGAGAGATTTGAACTCTCGCGCGCTTTTTACACGCCTACTCCCTTAGCAGGGGAGCCCCTTCGGCCTCTTGGGTATCACTCCGAATCCTTTTAGCGGTATTGAAATGGAAAAAACGGAAAAAATGTGGCGGAGAGAGTGGGATTCGAACCCACGGCTCATTGCTGAGTCACTAGTTTTCAAGACTAGCTCCTTAAACCGCTCGGACATCTCTCCAGGTCTGTCTCAGAGATACGCCAACAATGTTAGCATATTCCAAGAGGTTTGTCAACTCTTCTTTTGGGAAAATGGTTGCCGTTTTTCTATGTGATATTGTGAGACAAGGGGAGACTTGCGGCAAATTCTAAAAAGTGTTATACTAACTCTTATCATTTTGATACGAAGGTGCAAATATGACAAAAATTGATATTTATTCCGGATTTTTAGGAGCCGGAAAGACGACGTTAATTAAAAAGATGATTGCAGAGGCCTATCAGGGCGAAAAATTGGTGCTGATTGAAAATGAATTCGGCGAAATTGGAATTGACGGCGGCTTTTTGCAGGATGCCGGTATCGAGATTACTGAGATGAATTCCGGCTGTATTTGCTGCTCCTTGGTAGGAGATTTTGGCAGAGCGTTGGAGCAGGTAATCGCCAAGTTTTCTCCGGACCGGATTCTGATCGAGCCGTCTGGAGTAGGAAAGCTCAGTGACGTGATTGCGGCGGTGCGGAACGTGCATGCTCCCGATGCCAAGCTGACCCACTTTGTCACAGTGGCAGACGCAACTAAGTGCAAAATTTATATGAAAAATTTCGGTGAATTTTATAATAACCAGATTGAATCGGCTGGGACGATCATTCTCAGCCGCACGGATAAAATTTCAGAAGAAAAAATGGCCCAGTGTTTGCAGTTACTGCGCAGCCATAATCCGGATGCTACCATTGTAACGACTCCCTGGGATCAATTGACCGGCTCCCAGATTTTGGAGGCAATGGACCATAAAAACGCCCTGGCGGGGGATTTGCAGAATATGGCAAAAGAGGCTTGTCCGGCAGGCGGGCACGGACACGAGGATGCCTGTGGTTGCGGACATGACCATCCTGCGCAGGAGGATGCCTGTGGCTGTGGACATGACCATCATCACCATGGCCATCACCATGCGGACGAGGTCTTTACCAGCTGGGGCATTGAAACAGCCAAGAAGTTTTCAACTGCGGGTTTACAGGAGATCCTGGAAGAGTTGGACGATTGTGGAACTTACGGCCAAATTCTGCGGGCAAAGGGATTTGTCGCCGGAGAAGACGGCCAATGGATCTATTTTGACTATGTTCCCGGAGAGACGGACATTCGTTCCGGAAGCCCGGCTGTGACCGGCAGGGTCTGTGTCATCGGCTCTCAAATGAAGGAAGATGCAATTGCCGCCCTGTTTGGCGCATAAGGAGGCAGTACTATGGCAATCCCGGTATACGCGTTTACCGGATTCTTGGATGCGGGTAAAACAAAGTTTATCCAGGAGACTCTGGAGGATAGCCGGTTCAATTCCGGGGAAAGAACTTTGCTTCTTATCTGCGAAGAAGGAGAAGAGGAGTACGACAGCTCCCGGTATCCCCACAAATGTATCTATCCCAAAGTGATCGATGATTTGGATGCACTGACTACGGAACAGCTGGTTGCCTGGCAGAAAGAACATCATGCCCGCCGTGTAGTGGTGGAATTAAACGGTATGCGCCAGGTGGGGGAATTTTACGAAAAGATGCCCCAGGACTGGGTGATTGCCCAGGAGGTAATGTTTGCAGATGGTAACACAATTTTAACTTATAACGCCAATATGCGGCCACTGGTGGTAGATAAGCTAACTGGCTGCGAAATGGTGGTATATAACCGACTGCCTTTGGATACCGATATTATGCCTCTGCACAAATTGGCCAGAGCGCTCAATCGACGTGTGGATATTGTCTATGACTATGTAGACGGCAGCACAAAGTTTGACGACATTGAAGATCCGCTGCCTTTTAATATCGACGCTCCCGTTATTACCATTGCAGATGAGGATTATGCACTGTGGTACCGGGATATTACGGAAGAACCGAAGAAGTATGATGGGAAGACGGTTCGCTTCAAAGCACAGGTAGCGCGTTTAAAACGCGACCAGGAAGGTTTTTTTGCGCCGGGAAGATTCGTGATGACTTGCTGTGAGGAGGACATTACGTTTATGGCGATCCCTTGTCAGTGGCAGCGGCGGGAGGAATTGAAACCCCGCAGCTGGGTGACTGTGACGGCCAAAATTGCGGTAAAAAAACATGCGATCTATCGAGGGATAGGGCCCATTTTAGTTGCCAAAACTGTAGAGCCGGCAGAACCAGCCCAGCCGGATGTGGCAACATTCTGATAAGAAAAAGCACGAGCCGACTTTTGTCGGCACGTGCTTTTTTGAAATTTCCAAACGATAAATCAGACATGGCAGAAAGCTTTTTGGGGGCGCGGTCAGGAGGAAAATCGGAAAGAATTCGCTTGTTTCCCATTGTTTCTTCAGGGCTTTTCAAAAAGCAGCTTCCTTAGAGGCGTTTCGGGGGGTGTCAACAGATATCCTCCGGATTCTTTTTGATTTCCATTGATTTTCCCTGGATTTCCAAAAACCGTATGCATATGCCAGACGATCCGGCTGCTCGACCGGAGTTACCTTGATTTTCCTTGTTTCAACCGGAAAGAGACTGAATGAGAGACTCTGCGCACAGCATCCCGTCCACGGCGGCAGAGGTAATGCCCCCTGCGTATCCAGCACCTTCGCCACAGGGATAGAGCCCCAAGATTGCGGATTGGTGGTATTCATCCCGAAGGATTCGGATCGGACTGGAGCTGCGGGTTTCCGGGGCAGTCAGAACAGCATCCGGGCAGGCAAAACCGGACAGTTTTTGGTCAAAGACCAGAAGTGCTTGTTCCAGGGGGTGGGTCAGTTTTACCGGCAGTACGGTATGCAAATCGCAAAAAGTGACGCCGGGCCGGTAGGTTGGAACAATCGATCCCGGACCTATAGATGGCCGGCCTGCCAGGAAATCGCCCACCAGTTGAGCTGGCGCATAGTACTGACTGCCTCCGGCCTGAAAGGCGGCCCGCTCAATTTCCTGTTGCCAGAACATACCGCCAAGTATAGATTTATCAGGGAAATCCCGGGGATTCAGAGTGACCAGAACTGCAGAGTTGGCATTTTGCCCATCCCGGGCACGATAGCTCATCCCGTTGGTCACCACCATACCTTTTTGGGAAGCTGCGGCGACTACATAGCCGCCGGGGCACATACAGAAAGTGTATACCGAATTGCCGTCTGAAAGATGGCAATTGAGCTTATAGTCTGCGGCAGGCAAGGCCGGGTGGCCGGCAGCAGATCCATATTGCCGGCGATCCAGAAATGCCTGTGAGTGTTCAATTCTCACGCCCATGGAGAAAGGCTTGGGTTCCATGGGAACGCCAGCTTGCAGCAGCATCGGAAATGTATCCCGGGCGCTGTGGCCGATAGCCAGAATCATCTTGTCACAGGGCAGGTAATGCTCTTTGCCCTCCTTTTCGTAAAGGAGTCCTGTTAACCTTTTCTGTTCCATTATCAGACGGGAAAGTTTCGCCCCGAAAAGAACCTGGCCCCCTAGGTCTGTAATGCGCTTTCGCAGAGCTTGGACAACGCACACCAAAACGTCCGTTCCCACATGGGGTTTGGCATCGTAGAGGATAGATTCATGGGCACCGGCGGCAACAAATTGGGACAAGACCCAGTGAATCCGGGGATTATGGGTTGTGGTATTGAGTTTTCCGTCGGAAAAAGTCCCGGCGCCGCCTTCTCCAAATTGTACATTGCTTTGTTCGTCCAGTTGGCCTGTTTGCCAGAAGCGCTGCACCAGTTTTTGCCGCTTTTCCGCCTCATAGCCACGCTCTAGCACGATTGGCTTGAGACCGGCCATGGCCAACACCAGGGCGGCGAAAATTCCGGCAGGGCCGAACCCAATCACTACCGGGCGGCAGGAAGGCTCATGGCGTACACTGGCTACGGTGTAACGGTAACTCGGAGCGATGGAAATTTTGGAACTCCTGGCCCTTTTTACAAGACGTTCTTCTTCTCCGTTTACCGTTACGTCCACTGTATACACCAGAGAAAGGGCGTGCTTTTTTCTGGCATCTACAGATTTCCGAACAATAGATACAGTGAGAATCTGAGAATCGGGAACTGCCAGAGCTTTGGCGGCAAGAACGCGAAGACGGGAGGGGGGATCGTCAGGGCTCAGAGACAGATCACGGATGCGAATCATGGAATCCCTCCTTGGACAATGTTTTTCCGGCCAGGTATCCAGAGGACCAGGCCCACTGTAAGTTATAACCACCACAATCGCCGTCAATATCCAATACTTCTCCACAGGCGTACAATCCAGGTATCAGCTTGCTTTCCAGAGTTTCGGCATCAAACTCCCGGGTAAGCATCCCGCCGGCGGTTACCTGTGCCTGGTCCATTCCCAAAGTGCCGGTCACCGCCAGAGGAAATGCTTTTGCTCCATGGACGAGTGTCTGCAAGTCTTTTTGAGATAACTGTTCCAAAGGCATTTGGTGGGGAATGCCGGCGAAGGACAAGATGCACTGTCCCAGCCGGTTGTGAAGCATACCGGTGAACAGCGTATCTGCCGGCAGAGAGGGAAAGGTCTCTTGCTTATGGACTAAAAAAGTCGTGACTTGGGCAAAAGAATAGGAGGGGAAAAAGTCCAGAATGACTTGGAGATTACCTGCCTGGGTAGAGACTGCCCGGGAAATATCAAATATGGCTGGGCCACTGAGCCCAAAATCCGTGAATTGAATTTCTCCCAGACGCTGCGCCAGAATTTGAGAGGAGCGGCACAGCTGGATATGCGCTTCAGCACGAATTCCCTTCAGACTTCTGGGGTAGGTGGGATCGGTTTTTATCTGTACTAAAGAGGGAGATAGCGGGGATAAATGATGCCCCAAAGCTTTTAAAAGAGAATATCCGCTTTGCGTGCCGCCTAATTTACTGCCGGCAGCTCCGCCGCAGGCGACGATTAGCCGGTCGGCTGCCAAATCGGTTTGATTGGTTTTCACTAAAAAACCAGTGCCTTTTTTCCAGATTTTGATCGCTTCCCAGCCAGTCAGTACCCGGATGCCTCTTTGAGTCATAGCCAGGCGCAGTACATCTACAACGCTGTTAGCCTGATTGGAATAGGGATACAGCCGCCCAGACGGTTCAGAGACCGTTATGAGACCAAGATCCTGAAAATAAGACAGGGTTTTTTCGACAGGAAACTGTGCGAAAGCAGCTTGGGCAAACTGGGGGCATTGACCGTGATAATGGGACAAATCCAGATTTAAATTGGAGAGATTGCACCGACCGTTTCCGGTAGAAAGAAGTTTACGACCCACACGGGCCTGCCGCTCCAGAAGGGTGACACGGCGATCCGGCGCTTCCGATGCAGACAAAGCAGCCATCATGCCAGATGCACCGCCGCCGAGAATGAGTATTTCCATGAATTTCCCTCATTTTTGTGGATTTTCTCCAGTATACCCAAAATATTTACTTCCCACAAGGGAAAGTTTTTCGTGGGACTTGACAAGGAAACAAAAGGTGCTAAAATGCTAGTTATTGCAAATGAGAATTATTCGCATTTAAAATTGGGGTGAGTCATCATGGTATGGGACGTAGTATGGGACACCAGCTTGGATAGTCTGAAGCTTCTGCCTTTTTTGTTCGTGACGTATCTGGCTTTGGAATTTCTAGAGCACAAAATGGGAGAGAAAACGGCTGGCTGGATAGCCAGAGCTGGAAAGCTGGGACCTCTGTATGGTGGCCTGTGTGGGATGATTCCCCAGTGTGGGTTTTCTGCAGCGGCCTCTAATCTCTATGCCGGGCGTGTTATTACCCTGGGAACTTTACTTGCGGTTTTCCTTTCCACCTCGGATGAAATGTTGCCGATTTTCTTGTCTCAGCAAGTTGCAGTGGGAAGGATTCTGAAGATTCTGCTTTTTAAAGCGGTAGTGGGCATTTTCTGGGGTTTCCTGTTGGATAGGGTGTGGATGCGCAAGCGAAAAGAACCCTTAAAGATTGCGGAGTTTTGTGAAAATGAAAACTGTGGGTGTCATGAAAGTATCTGGAAAGGTGCCTTTTGGCATACGGTTCAGGTTTTCATATTCATTTTTCTGATAACTTTGGTTCTCAACGGATTACTGGCCTTTTTGGGGGAAGATGTCTTTGCTCACGGAATCCTGGCGAAGCCGGGAATAGGGGTCTTCCTGGCGGGTCTGGTAGGACTGATTCCCAACTGCGGCGCATCGGTTGCGCTGACCCAGCTGTACCTGGATGGACTCATTACATTTGGTGCGGCGATGGCAGGACTTTTGGTGGGTGCAGGTGTCGGTCTCCTGGTTTTGTTCCGGGTCAACCACAGAGGAAAAGAAAATTTGCAAATTGTGGGAATTTTGTATACTATGGGTGTAGTGACAGGACTGATTCTGGAACAG
>CALXCQ010000156.1 GCA_944386835.1 uncultured Oscillospiraceae bacterium
GAAATGTCGCCTCTCGCGTGGAAAAACTGATTTTCCGAAAAAAGCGTTTTTCCTAACTTTTCCGCCAGAGAAAAGCCTGTAAAGATACAAAAACACCGCACTTTCGTGCGGTGTTTTCTGTGTTGCATCTTTCATCAACACATTTTGGCACCCCCGGCTGGATTCGAACCAGTGGCCTGTCGCTTAGGAGGCGACCGCTCTATCCAACTGAGCTACGGGGGCTTATACAGAAAATATTCAATCGTTTCAAGATTTGTACGACTCACATTTTAGAAGGAACGGAAGTATCGGTCCGCACAAGCAATCAAAACACATCCGTTACCGAGAGCACACGCAAGAGAAGTACCCAGTGCCGCTGGAGTGCACAAAACATCTCTGAAGCAACCGGTACAAAATTACAGCTCCCTAGCCATCTGTACACGCTGTTGCCGTCTTTCGCCAGTGGGAAACCCCTGCTCATAACCGAATGAAAATATTTTACTCGATAGCCCAAAGTCTGTCAATGTTTCGGCAGAACTTTTCACCTGAAGTGCATATAATAGGAAGAAGTTTTTATGTCAGGAGGTAAAAAATGGCGATACAAGTTTTTGAAAAATATTATTTAGACGGACCGTGTCCTTCTTCAGGTGATGTGGACGAACTGATTTTTCAGGACACAGAATATACCGTCTCTCAAAGATAGATGGCGAGCCCGAAGGCTCGCCTTTCCTCTTTACAGATGATGCTTCATCGAGTATACTTATTTTGTGTAATTTTGTTTCGAAAGAGTGAAATGAATGATTCAATTTGAAGAGTATAAAGTAAAACTCAATGCAATTCGTCCCAAATTGGATGAATTGGCCTTTTCTCTGAATTTAGAAAGTTGTCGGGAAGAGGTCGACCGGCTACATGCCCAAATTGAGTCCCCAGGTTTTTGGGATAATCAGGAAATATCACAGAAAGTCATGAAACGTTCACGGCAGCTGGAGTCTAAAATCAGTCATTACGAAAAAATGCTTTCTGAATGGGATGACCTTATGACCATTTGTGAGATGGCACTGGAAGAAAATGATGACTCCATGCTGGATGACCTTACAGAGGGTTTCCATAAATTAGAATCTGACATGGAAGAGGCCCGTCTAGAAACTCTTCTTACTGGTGAATATGATAATAACAATGCACTGCTTTCTTTCCACGCAGGTGCTGGTGGAACGGAAGCGCAGGACTGGTGCCAAATGCTCTATCGTATGTACACCCATTGGGCAGAACGTCACGGGTTTACCTATAAAATTATGGATTATCTTGACGGCGAAGAAGCTGGCCTCAAATCAGCTGATATTCTGATTGAAGGGCCTAATGCCTACGGCTTTTTAAAAAGTGAATCAGGCGTTCATCGTCTGGTACGCATTTCTCCTTTTGATGCCTCCGGTCGTCGGCATACCTCCTTCTCTGCGGTAGAAGTCATTCCAGAAATTTCGGATGACGTAGAAGTGGATATTCGGCCAGAAGACATTGAAATGCAGGTTTATCGCTCCTCTGGTGCCGGTGGTCAGCATATTAACAAAACCTCCTCTGCCGTCCGTCTGATTCACAAGCCAACCGGAATTGTTGTGTCCTGTCAGACGGAAAGAAGCCAATTTCAAAACCGAGACAACTGTATGAAAATGCTTCGGTCGCGTCTGGTTGAAATTAAAGAGCGGGAGCATCTGGAAAAAATTTCGGACATCAAAGGCGTACAACAAAAAATTGAATGGGGCAGCCAAATCCGTTCTTATGTATTTATGCCATACACATTAGCGAAAGACACACGCACCGGTTATGAGTCAACCAATATTGGAGCCGTTATGGACGGTGATATTGACGGATTTATTAATGCATATCTTACTTGTGCTGCAACAGGTAACTGGGCTACAAAATAAGATAAAATGAGGAAAAATCTATAATTTCTCTTGCAAAGTTATGATCTATATGATATTATTCAAAATGCTGTAATTGAATGAATCCTGTAAGGGTTGGAATTTCGTCCTACCGCCTTGCCGTATCTGCGGCATCTGTTCTGGACGAGCTGGAGGTACTGGTATCATGGAAACTTTACACATCATTTTAACAATTGTTCAAGTTCTTGCTGCGGTATTCCTGATTGCGGTAATCATTTTGCAATCTGGTAAAAGTGCCGGTCTTTCCGGTGCAATTGCAGGTGCTGCCGAGTCCTTTATGGGCAAAAACAAGAATTCTGGCATTGATGCAAAGTTGGCTACATGGACAAAATGGGTAGCTGCTCTGTTTATTATTTTAACCTTTGTACTCAATTTGCTGTAAACTTCTAAATATAAAACGCTGTCCCTATGTAGGGGACAGCGTTTTTATTTGTGTACCGCCATAATAATAAGCCAAAATTTGATCATATTTTTCGCCAAATGCGGCACGGGCATTGGCTCCATACTGACTCAGCCCTACCCGATGACCAAATCCCTTTGTGTGAAATATAATAGTTTCCTCAGTCTCTTCTATCGTAAACATAGTGGAGTTTAACCCAAATAAGCTACGCAATTGTGGACCTGAAAACTGACATCCCCCAATTTCCATTGTGTCAACACCACCACCAGATGTGTATATCACTTCGCCAAACCAAGTCTGTGGGTCCCCTGTCAGTCGGACTTCTGGCTTTGCCGATGCAAGGATAGAAACAAACACTCCTTTATCTACACTCACTTCTCCCTCGTAGCGAGCAGCATTCTCTTCTCCGGGACTCTCTACAGACTGTAAATATGGAACATCGTTTCCCCACACCGCCACGGCGGATTCTGTCAGGCCACCGGAGCAGGAGAAATAAGTGGCATCAATCAGGGAATCCTGGTAAGTCAGAACTTGTCCATCGGTTTGACTGACTGCTGCGGCTAATTTTGCTTGATGATCTGGTATTAAATTGGAAGTTTCTGGATTTTCCCATGCCTGACAACATGCGCTGTCAGTGCATACATCTGACTGCTCATGCTTCTTGGACTCCATTGTTTTCAGTGTAAAGGTTCTTGCTGCCACAGCTTGGGCCTTCATCGCTTCTAATTCAAAAGATGCCGGCATTTCTCCCAACAATACCCCTTGTAAATAGGTATCCATAGGGATTTCCAGAACGGTATCTCCGTCCTGCACCTGAATCACAGTACTCTGATCAAACGTTAAAGGGACCGCTTCCGGCAAATTTAATTCTGGAGATGTCTCATTAAATTCTTGTAAATCTTCGGGCGCCTTCTCCCCTTCTGGCTCTGGATCTTCTAAGGAAACTACAGACTGATAGAGTTCTTTTGCACTCAATTCCGTTTCGACCGGCTGTTTTACCCCATTGGCCACCATTGCACTTATACTAAAAATAAAAGCAGTGACAACAAGTGCCATAATCAGTACTTTTTTCATAGGTACCTCCCAATAGACGGACACCTCATCTTCCCAAAGACATGTTTTCCAGCGTGGAAGCCGGTGTCCATCCCTTTTGTTCTGGCATATTCGGTATGCGTTTTGCACTATTATAGTCTTGCTGACATGTCTATTTTGCGCATTTGTTGGCTGCTATAGCTCTTATTTTATCGCTTTACAAAGAGGGGGCACCTAATTCCGTTTCCCATTCCAAAATTGAAAGCCAATGATATGGATTGTGGTCCAAACGTGACAAGTCAAAAACCAGTCCCTATAGAAAAGATATACAGCACACGCAAACTTTCTTCCCATTGCGTCCTCTTAAGTCGAGATCGATAAATTTAGAAACCTTGTGACAGTTTGGTAACATTTTTTGTTGTTTCTTTACCAGATAGGACAAATTTCCCAGTTTCTTGACACAGTTCCCTGAAGGTTTTATAATAATAAAACTGGAATTGGAAATGGAGAGACATATGAAAACGATTCTAAAAATAATTATCCCTCTGATTTGTATTTTTGCGCTGATAATTGGTCTTGTCTGGTTTTTCCTGCAATACAGACCGGATCTTACGGCATCTTTTCTCACCTCCCGCGCCCAAAGCGCAGAAGAACACGGACGATATGACAGGGCTGTCCGGTACTATTCTTATGCCTGGAAGCTTTCCCCCCAAGACGTTACGATAGCGATCGCCTTGGCCGATGCCTATAAGCGAGCAGGTAACTACACCAAAGCTGAGTATACGCTTGTCAGTGCCATTACTGCCAATCCTGAAGATTTGAACTTATATTTGGCTCTTGCAAAAACCTATGTAGAGCAAGATAAATTGCTGGACTGCGTACAGATGCTGGATTATACAGCCAATGATACAATTCGTGAGCAGCTTAACCAGCTGCGCCCATCTGCACCGGAACTTACCCCGGAAAGCGGATACTATAATGAACGGATTTCTGTTTCTGCCACTGCTTTATCCGGTACAGTATACCTAACGGCCGATGGAGAGTTTCCCTCTTTGGAAGAAGATCTGTATACGGATCCTGTTGATCTAGAACCCGGTGTCACAACAGTTTTAGCTGTAGCAGTTTCCGAAGATGGTCTTGTCAGTCCGGTGGCTACTACAGGTTATACAATCTCCGGTGTCGTTGAAGAGATTACCATTTCCGACCCTGGGCTGGATGCTTGCATCCGCACCGCTTTGGGCAAATCCGAAAACGAAACTCTAATGACCAATGAGTTATGGAGTATTCAAGAACTGGAATTGACCTCCGACGTAACAGATGTTTCAGAACTTTCCAATCTGACTTCCCTGACTTCTTTAACCGCCCATGGGCTCTATGGGATCGACTTTTCTTGTCTGAATCAACTGACGCGTCTTACACACCTGGATTTGTCCGGTTGCACCATCTCTTCTGCATCTTTGGAGGCAATTGCCAGCTTGACAAATTTAACAAGCCTCAATTTGGAAGGATGTAGTATTCGGGATATTCGCCCGCTGTCTTCTTTGGTCAATTTGCAAACCTTGAACTTGTCTGATAATGCTTTTACCGACATCAGCGCTCTGGGCTCACTTGTTTCTTTGCAGAAGCTGTCCCTCAGTGGCAATGCACTATTGGGAATCACTCCGCTGGCCACCTGCACGCAACTGGAAGAACTGGATCTGTCTGGGTGCCAACTGACAGGGATCTCAGCCCTTACCAGTACAACGGCTCTGAAGGTGCTGGATCTGTCCAATAATGCTTTAACGGATATCAGTGCATTACAGAATTGCACCCAGCTAACCACTGTCGATCTTTCCGAGAACCAACTTACTTCCATTGATGCGTTGACACAAATTACATCCATTACCACTTTAGATGTATCTCACAATGCTGTGACGGAAGTTTCTGATTTTTCTTCAGAATCCAGTTTACAAAAAATTGTTCTTTCCTATAATTCTCTGACCAGTGTGTCTTTCTTGGAGGGACTGGAGCAATTAAATTATGTCGATCTTGATTATAATTCTGTATCTGACCTATCCGTTCTGGCGCAGTGCCGCAATTTAGTCCAAGTCAACGCTTTCCAAAATCCGGTTACAGATGTAACGGCGCTGAAAGAGCATAACATTATTGTTAATTATGATCCCACTTACTCAGAATCATAAGTACCTAAAAAAATCCTCGGGTCTTCAAACCCGAGGATTTTTTATGACTTTGCTCCAGCATCAGGACGGTACTTTTCGCAAAACACGCTGTGATAGCTTTTATCTTTCTATTTAGAAAATGCCCATAGTTTACGGAATTTTCTCGTAGTTATTTTGGGATTTTTCAGTATTCTACCAGAAATTTCTATCGTCTCTTCCGTAGACTTTCCAGCTTCCTGCAAGTGAATTTTCATCCGCTTTCGGGGGATTCCCCCTGCTTCATGCAATTGCCTTTCCAGTTGCCTGCAAAGCTATTTTCACAGCTTTCTGCAAAAATTTCCCACAACACTCTGCAAGACTGGAGCAGCAAGGGACTATATGCTTGCACTCTGTTTCCCAAGCAGAAAGGTATTAGCTGGAAATTGTGGCCATCGTAGCTCCCGCTAAATACTGCTTCCCATGCAGAAAGGTACTAGGCCGGTGCCGGTTAGGGGCTTACTGTAGATTATTAAGTACGTTTAAAAGAAGTCGCAGTGCCGACTGACAAGCGCTCTGCCTTATTTCTGTCCGGGAACCTGATAGATGCAGCTCCTGACATACGGTTTCTTTCGGACTGTTTAGCGCCACGTAGACGAGGCCTACCGGCTTCCCGGAGCCGTCTCCTTCCGGACCGGCCAGTCCCGTAATGCTCAGTCCATAATCGCTGTGCAGCCGCATACAAACTCCTTTTGCCATGGCTCTGGCTACCGGCTCTGATACAGGGCCAAGCGTATCCAGTAATTCCCTCTCTACTCCCAGGATAGTTTCTTTTACCTGGTTCGTATAGCTGATGACTCCGCCCAGATAAACCTGAGAACTGCCTGGAAAATCCGTCAAGAGCTTCCCGAGTAAGCCGCCAGAGCAGGATTCCGCAGTAGACACTGTTCTTCCTACTTGTTTTAGCTTTTCCACAACATCTCGTGCTAACCGCTCAGACTCCATCATAATATCGTACCTTTACCAATTCTGTGTTGGCGATCGCCCGTTCTATCAAACCTTCCACATCCAATTTTGATTCTGCAGCCAGCACGGCTCCCAAAGAAGGCTTCGTTTTCGGATGTTTGGGTGTAAAAACTGTGCAGCAATCTTCGTAGGGCAAAATAGACGTTTCCATGGTTCCAATTCGCCGCGCAATGGCCACAATCTCTTCTTTATCCATACCAATCAATGGATAGAAAATCGGCATCTCCACAACACTACTGGTCACTGCCATCGCCTCCATCGTCTGACTGGCTACCTGACCAAGGTTTTCTCCGGTCACCAGACAGCCACATCCATGGTCTTTTGCAATTCTTTGGGCAATACGCATCATAAACCGCCGCATAATAATGGTGAAATATTCTTCCGGGCAATTGTCTCGAATCGCCTCTTGGATCTCTGTAAATCCCACTACATCCACGCTCATACGGCCACAGTACTTTGCCACTAATCTTGCCAGTTCCAACACTTTCTCTTTCGCCCGTTCAGAAGTGTAGGGATAGGAGAAGAAATGGATACACTCCAGCTCCACGCCTCTTTTGGCAATCATATAGCCGGCTACTGGAGAGTCAATACCACCAGAAAGCAAAACAGCTGCACGTCCTCCAACACCTGTAGGCAAACCGCCAGCTCCTGGCTCTGCCGGACCATGGACATACGCCGCAAAATCCCGAATCTCTACATTCACGGTATAGCCGGGATTATGAACGTCCACTGCCAAAGAAGGAAAGGCCTCGGCAATCCGTCCGCCGATTTCCTGGGAAATAGCGATGGACGTCATGGGAAAAGCTTTATCCGCGCGTTTGGATTCCACTTTAAAGCTCACCTGATTTGCCAATTCCTCACTCAGGTAGGCCATCACTGCTTCAAAAATAGCATCCATAGTTTTTTCGCAGGGGCGGCAACGGCATATAGATGCAATACCAAAAATTGCATGGCACGCTTCCCATGCACCTTCGATATCGCATTCCTCATTTTCCGGCTCCACATAGACGGTAGACTGTACAATGTATACTTTAAACTCTCCAAACGGGCGCATCCGCCGTTTAATATTCTGTTTTAAGCGGTTTTCAAAAGTAAACCGATTTTGCCCCTTAAGGACAATTTCTCCCAACTTCAACAAAAAAATTTCCTGCATGACAGTTCCTCCCTCTTCTCAACTTCTCTTGCCCAAACGAAATGTTCGATATTGTACTGCTTCGGCGATATGCTGGGGCTCTATCTCCTTACTTTCATCTAAATCCGCTATGGTGCGTGCTACTTTCAATACCCGATCATAGCTCCGGGCAGACATTTGTAATCTCTCAAAAGCCCTCCGCATAAGAAGCGCTGTTGTTTCATCCAAACGACAGAATTTCCCCATCTGTGCTGGCAGCATCCCTGCATTGCATAAAACCTGGCTTCCTGCAAAGCGCTTTTGCTGTCGTCTTCTGGCAGCATCCACCCGCTGCTTGATTTTATAGGAGGGTTCTGCTTCTTCCTCGCTGCGCAACTCTGTAAATTCAAGGGCAGGAACTTCTACTATCAAATCAATCCGATCCAAGAGTGGACCGCTAATTCTGCTTAAATAGGAATCCACAGAGGACTGAGAACAGATACATCTACCACTGGGATCACCATGCCAGCCGCATTTACAGGGGTTCATGGCACACACCATCATAAAATCAGACGGATAGCTGACACTTCCACTGACACGGGAAATCGTGACCACCCCTTCTTCCAGGGGCTGACGCAATACTTCCAATGTGTCTTTACGGAATTCCGGAAATTCATCCAGAAACAAGACGCCCTTATGGGCCAAAGATATTTCACCCGGCTTGGGATTTGACCCGCCGCCAGCCAGTCCGGCACTGGAAATTGTATGATGTGGACTCCGGAACGGCCGTCGTGAAATCATTGGGTGTTTGCTGTCAATTAGGCCCAAAATGGAATAGATCTTTGTAACCTCCAAAGCCTCTTCCCGTGTCATCTCTGGCAGAATCGATGGAAGTCGTTTGGCAAGCATACTCTTCCCTGCTCCCGGTGGTCCTACCAGCAAGATATTGTGTCCACCGGCTGCTGCAATTTCCAAAGCGCGCTTTACCTGCGCCTGTCCTTTGACATCCTTGAAATCCAAATATGTCGCGGTGTCCTCTTCATATTGCCACGTTTTCTGCGGAGGAATTGGAGCACTTCCCTGTAAATGGGCAATTAAATCTTTGACGCAGGCAACCGGATATACGTTGATTCCCTCTGCCAAAGTGGCCTCCCGGGCATTCTCTTCCGGTACAAATAAGTTTACAATTCCACAATCTCTGGCCGCCAGCGCCATAGGCAATACCCCGGAGACGGGCCGTAATTTCCCCTCCAGGCTCAGCTCTCCCAAATACGCACTTTTTTCTTCCGGCAGAGGAATCTCTCCCCCCGCCGCCAGAATTCCCAGAAGAATCGGCAAGTCGTATAACGTACCCGATTTTTTGGTACCGGCCGGCGCCAGATTTAGCGTAATGCGGCAAACCGGAAATTTAAAACCGCAGTTTTTAATTGCCGCCCGCACCCGATCTCTCGCCTCTTTTACGGCAGTATCCGGCAGTCCTACAACATCGAAAGAGGGCAGGCCACTAGATAAATAACATTCCACCGTAACTTCATACCCCTGGATTCCGTGTAGACCAAGAGATGTGATATTACACAGCATGTGTAATCCTCCCCCATACATCTTTACAATCGTATCATATCGTATTTTACGCCAAATTACAAACTGTACTTTTTGATTTTCTACAGCGAGACAGGCAGAGGGAAAAATTTTGCGAAATTTTTCGGAAAATCCGTGGGAATCGATTTACAACTTCCGAAGGATCTGCTAAAATGGGATAGATAAAGTTAAATACTTTTAGGAGGTATATTATCTTGTCCAGAAAATTTAAAACGATGGACGGTAATAACGCCGCTGCGTATGTATCCTATGCGTTTACAGAAGTAGCCGGTATTTACCCCATCACCCCGTCCAGCCCCATGGCTGACTATGTTGACCAGTGGGCTGCTGCTGGTCAGAAAAACATTTTTGGCACCACTGTCAAGGTTGCAGAAATGCAGTCTGAAGCTGGTGCGGCTGGCACTGTACACGGCTCTCTGGCGGCCGGTGCCCTCACCACCACCTATACCGCTTCTCAGGGTCTTCTCCTGATGATCCCCAACATGTACAAAATTGCAGGCGAGTTGCTGCCTTGCGTATTCCATGTCTCTGCAAGAACTGTTGCTACGCAGGCACTGAATATCTTCGGTGATCACTCCGACGTTATGGCCTGCCGTCAGACTGGCTTTGCCATGTTGGCTGAAGGCAACGTACAGGAAGTCATGGACCTGGCTCCTGTCGCTCACCTGTCTGCCATTAAGGGCAGAGTTCCCTTCATCAGCTTCTTTGATGGATTCCGTACTTCTCACGAAATCCAGAAAATTGCTATCTGGGATTATGCAGATCTGGCCGAAATGGTGGATATGGATGCTGTAGAAGCATTCCGGAAGCATGCTTTGAATCCTGAACATCCCTCCATGCGCGGCAGCCATGAAAATGGCGATATTTTCTTCCAGCATCGGGAAGCTTGCAACAAATACTATGAAGCCCTTCCTGCAATTGTGGAAGAGTATATGGGCAAAATCAATGCCAAGATTGGCACCAACTATCAGCTGTTCAACTATTATGGCGCACCAGATGCTGATCGTGTCATCATTGCAATGGGCTCCATTTGCGATGTGGCAGAAGAAGTCATCGACTACATGAATGCGCATGGCGAAAAAGTCGGCTTGGTGAAAGTCCGTCTGTATCGTCCCTTCTGCCCGGACAAGCTGCTTGCTGCAATTCCCGCAACTGCTACTAAGATTGCAGTTCTAGACCGCACCAAAGAGCCCGGCGCTATGGGTGAGCCTCTGTACATGGATGTAGTGACTGCTTTTGCCAATGCTGGCAGATCCGCTACCATCATCGGCGGCCGCTATGGTCTTGGTTCCAAGGACACACCTCCTGCAAGCGTGTTCGCTGTTTACAATGAACTGAATGCAGCTTCCCCCAGACGTCAGTTTACCATTGGTATCGTAGACGATGTAACCAATCTGTCTCTGCCGGAAGAAGCTTCCCCCAACACCGCAGCCGAAGGCACCATCGAGTGCAAGTTCTGGGGCTTGGGCGGCGACGGTACAGTCGGTGCCAACAAGAACTCCATCAAGATTATCGGCGACCACACCGACAAGTATGTACAGGCATACTTCCAGTACGACTCCAAGAAGACCGGCGGTGTTACCATTTCTCACCTGCGTTTCGGTGACAAGCCTATCAGAAGCCCCTACTACATCAATAAAGCTTACTTTGTTGCCTGCCACAATCCTTCCTACATTACCAAAGGATTCAACATGGTCAACGATGTTAAGCCTGGCGGTGTCTTCATGATCAACTGCCAGTGGACTCCTGAGGAACTGTCTCACCACCTGCATGCAGAAGCAAAGCGGTATATTGCAAAGAACAACATTCAGCTCTATACCATTAACGCTATCGATCTGGCTCAGCAAATTGGCATGGGTAAGCGTACCAATACAATTTTGCAGTCCGCTTTCTTCACCCTGGCTAAAGTTATGCCTCAGGAAGATGCCATTCAGTACATGAAGGACGCTGCCACCAAGTCCTACTCCAAGAAGGGCATGGACATTGTGGAAATGAACCACAAGGCAATTGATGCTGGCGCCACTGCATTTGTTAAGATTGATGTTCCCGCTGACTGGGCAACCGCTGCCGATGAGGCTGACAACACAGTTCTGGAAGGTAAACCCGAGCTGGTCAAGATGGTAAAGAACATCCTCTTCCCTGTTGGCAAGATGGCCGGCGATACTCTGCCTGTTTCTGCGTTTGTGGATTATGTAGACGGTCAGTTCGAACAAGGCGCTTCTGCCTATGAAAAGCGCGGCGTTGCAGTTACTGTTCCCACTTGGGATGCAACCAAGTGTATTCAGTGTAACAACTGTGCTTATGTTTGCCCCCATGCTACTATCCGTCCCTTCGCTTTGACGGAAGAAGAAGCAGCCAAGGCTCCTGCCGGTACCAAGATGGCAGAAATCAAAGCTGGCAAGGGAAAAGGCGTTTACAAGTATGCCATGGCAGTATCTCCTCTGGACTGCATGGGTTGTGGCGTCTGCGTCGGTGTCTGCCCCGTTGGTGCGATTACCATGGTTCCGCAGGAATCCGAACTGAAAGAACAAGACGTCTTTAACTACATGGTGAAAGAAGTTGCCGAGAAGAAGGATATGCAGGACAACACTGTCAAGGGAAGCCAGTTCCTGCAGCCCATGCTGGAATTCTCTGGCTCTTGTGCTGGTTGTGCCGAGACTTCCTATGCACGTCTGGTAACCCAGCTCTTTGGTGATAGAATGTATATCTCCAACGCAACTGGTTGCTCCTCCATCTGGGGCGGTCCTGCTGCAACCTCTCCTTACTGCACCAATAAGGAAGGTCATGGTCCTGCTTGGGCAAACTCCCTGTTTGAAGACAATGCTGAGCATGGCTACGGCATGTATCTGGGCCAGGCTGCTATTCGTAACCGGATGGCAAAGAAAATTCAGGAAATCGCAGACCATACTTCCAACGAAAACCGGAAAGCTCTGTGCCTGAAGTATCTGGAGACCATGGAAGATTCTGCTGCCAATGCAGAAGCCACAAAGGCTCTGGTTGCCGATCTGGAAACCGGTTGCTGTGAAATTGGCA
This sequence comes from uncultured Oscillospiraceae bacterium, assembly GCA_944386835.1. Taxonomy (GTDB): domain Bacteria; phylum Bacillota; class Clostridia; order Oscillospirales; family Oscillospiraceae; genus CALXCQ01. Next base: position 12,253 of record CALXCQ010000156.1, read on the forward strand.
AAGAAGTATTGGCGAATAAAGAATACCTGGCCAAGAAGTCCATCTGGATCTTCGGTGGCGACGGCTGGGCTTATGATATTGGCTTCGGCGGCGTAGACCATGTCCTTGCTTCCGGCGCAGATATCAACATCTTCGTTTTCGATACAGAAGTATATTCCAATACCGGCGGACAGGCTTCCAAGGCTTCTAATATTGGCCAGGTTGCACAGTTCGCAGCTTCTGGTAAGGAAGTAAAGAAAAAGAGCCTGGCAGAAATTGCTATGAGCTATGGTTATGTCTATGTAGCACAGGTTGCCATGGGTGCTAACCCGGCTCAAACAATTAAGGCCATCAGCGAAGCAGAAGCTTACCATGGTCCTTCCCTGGTCATCGGCTATGCTCCTTGTGAAATGCATTCCATTAAGGGCGGCATGGTCAACTGCCAGAAGGAAATGAAGAGAGCTGTAGACTGCGGCTACTGGAACATGTTCCGTTACAACCCCGCACTCAAGGCCGAAGGTAAGAATCCCTTCACTTTGGATTCCAAGGCTCCTGCCGGCGGTTATCAGGAATTCCTGATGAACGAAGCTCGTTACAGCCGTTTGACTCGTGAGTTCCCGGATCGTGCTTCTGATTTGTTTGCCAAGTCTGAAGCTGCTGCCAAAGAGCGTTATGAGCACCTGATGCGGCTCAAAGCCCTCTACGAAGTGTAATTTAAATTTTAAAAGGACGGTACCAAATTTGGTACCGTCCTTTTTCATTTCCCGCGAAACCTGAACGACTGTAGAAAGTCATGCTCTTGTCAGTTGTAAAACAGAAATATCACATGGCAGTAGAAAACTGTTTCTACAGCTACAAAAATGGTCTCTCCTTATTCAAGAAATTGCTTACCTGGGTATGACAGGGCCAACAGTACAGATTTCTCTGTATTTCCGGTGACGAACCACGGTATTGCAAGAGACTCAAAATATTTTTTCGAGCCACTCTTTTCCCATGTATTTTCCGGCATTTGTTCCATCAAACACTCCCCTGCCTGACAGCGCCAGCTGCTTATTTCCAGGTCTCCCAAATTTCCGGGCAATATCCCACTGTCGCCAGTTTACCATTGCGGACAATTGGCAATTTTGCCAATTTAAAATTCTCAAAGACTTTATCTTCTTTTTGTGTAGGGTCGGCCAGGTACTTTAAAATTGCCACATCCGGACTCTTGCCATTCCAATCAATCATTTTGTCAATTCCACCGACGCCGCGCACAACACTTTCAAATTCTCTGCCGGACATGCCATAACGGCTGACGTCAATGCTTTGAAACGGGATCCTCCGCTCTTTAAAATACCGTTCAGCCTTTTTGGTATCAAAGCTTTTTCCCATTCCGAAAATCTGAATATTCATTTAATAGCGCACCTCCTCTAAACAAAGGCCCTTGGCCGGCGCAGTAAACCCTGCTTTTTCCCGGCATGGAGAGATAAACAACGGCTCAATAGTTTGCCACTCCCGCTGACCCATACCTATCTCCAAAAGCGTTCCGGCCATGATCCGCATCATATTGTATAAAAATCCATTGGCAGTCACCAAAAATCGAATCTCCTGGTCACACTGTTCAATACGGAAATCTTTGATAGTTCGAACTGGGGATTTCTTGAAATGTTTATTGCTGCAAAAAGACAAAAAATTATGCTCACCTATCAAAGCTTCTGCCCCCTTCTGTATGGCCTTGATATCCAGTGGTTCCGGAAATACTGTCAGATATCGTCTTTCAAACACGTTGGGAAGCGTGGAATTCCACACGCGATAGCTGTACGTCTTCTCCTTGGCAGACAATCGGCTGTGAAAACGCAGGTCTGTCTCCTCAACGGATATGACACCAATGTCCTCCGGTAGATATCGTCGCAAATAGGCACATACCTCTTCGCTGGATACCGCCGTTTCCATCCAGAAATTGGCTACCTGCCCTCTCGCGTGAACACCTGCATCCGTCCTTCCACTGCCGACAATCGTGACCGGTTCTTCAAAAAGCTTGCTCAGGACAGATTCTATCTTTCCTTGAATTGTTAAGTCACAGTTGGTGAGTCTTTGCCATCCTCGATATCTGCTGCCATCATAGGCCAGAAGCAGCCTGAAATTCTTCACAATTGCACCTCTCAAGCATAAAACGGGCTTCCGTCTGGGTATCTGCAGAAAAAAGGAAAATCCCCGACTTGCTATAAACTTCTACATGTCCATCTCGATACTTCATAACATATTGCATAATCTGGTATCCTTTCTGTTTTCTACAAAAAGGATACCAGATTATCTGTCCCATAAAACGTACTGTATTAAACGATATCCGCATTGGGCGAAATATAGCGGTAAATCCGCCAAATAATTGCACTCACTTCACTGCGTTTCAAGTTTCCCTCCGGCCGGAAGGTTCCATCTGTATAACCATTAATAATTCCAGCCTGATACAATGACAGGATGTTTTCATTGTCCGTATCCGTAAAGGGACTCTCACTGCTGCGCAATTCCAGTTCCAAAGCACGTGAAGCCAACTGGCAGATCAACTGACGGGTAATGAGCGCATCCAAATCGGTCACTTGGCCTGCATCCAGGAAACCATTCTTTTCTGCAAAAGCCAAATACCCACTGGCCCAATGAGAAGTTGTCGGTGCCTGCGGTTCCAGTTTCACACCCAGAAAGACAAGTTTCAGCGCTTCAGCTACGGTAACGGTATTTTCCGGACGAAATGTCCCGTCCGTATAGCCGCTGATAACCTCTGCTTCCGCTAAATCCATGACATACTGGTAGTACCAATCACTTTCCAAAATATCCGTGAAAGACGGCGGCTGCCATTCCTCCCAGGTTGCATACAAAGTCATACTCTTAAGAGCAATACTGTTTTCTGTAATGGCCGTACCGCCCGTAGGAAGCGTATGCCAGCCGAGGAATGTGTTTTTCTCCCACTGCGCCGTAGTAAAGCTTCCGTAAGGCTGACCTTGCTCAAACAGCTGCAAATCCATATCTACCATTCCGCCATTGCCATCGTATACTATGTAAACAAAATTGGCAGAATGATTGCCACTATAGTCTCCGTACAAAAAAATTTGTACCTCGCGAATTCTGCGCGCTACCAGATTATAGTCAATGGCCAGATCATCTCCTGCATGACACCAGATTCCAAAAGCAGAGGCAACCTCATTGACCGTATAGTTTTCGATTCCTTCTTCCAAATAGGTTCTGAGTTTACAGCCGTCCGTCCATCCATAGCCCACATTAAATGTAAAACTCACCAGAGCGTCATATTGACTTTGGCTCAGCATAATATTGTTCTGATATAAGAAATCATTCAAACTGGCCTCAATCGTTTCAAGTGTCAAGTAGAGCAGGTTTTCTGCATCTTCCTGGGTAATTCCATCGGGATACGCATCCTCTTCACAGGCCGTACCATATCCAATGGTCCATTGTTGGTGGTCCCAGTAGGGATATTCAGAAAAACCTTCCATCTCCTTAATAAAGTCGATACACTCTTGACTTGTTTGCAGCGCGTCGCTCTCTTTTGCGTTGACGAAACTACATAAGAGAAGCAGCAAAAAGAAGACGATTGCCAATCTCTTTCCATACAATCGTTGCATATAAATTCCCTTGTCACCTACCTTAAAAATAAACGCGTAATCAGGATTGGTGTATTATACCACGATTCTGTATTTTCTGCAACGCTTGTCATTTTTTAGAACTTTCAGGGGTATAGGAACGTCTAATTAACAGATACTTAGTTTTTAAGTCCCATTTAATGGACATGCATTTTGCTATGATAAACGCAAACGGAGGTGTCTTATGAAAAATCAAATTATCTACCTGTCTACCTATCAATCCAATTTTGCGCCGTCTTCCTCATTTCCGAGTTTTGACAGCGATGATCTGCCCCAAAAGTCAGATCGGCACAAAAACGTATGTCAGTGGATTACTGCCGTAGCTGACGCATTTGTCTCGGCAATCATTGGATCTTGCATTGTGATCTGTACCATCACTTTTCTCCAGATACTATGACAAAGATGCAATCGGCCTAATTTCCCCATTTCTTTGTAACACCAAAATCTTCTGGGGATCCATTTGCAGACATAGTGGACTGCGATACCCCACATCATGGATTACACATAAGTCTCCAGGCTGCAGACCCGGCAACAGGCGCCTCTCGCCAAACCTCTCATCATGTCCTGGAAAACGACCGACAATATCCCAGAATCGTCTGCCATGTTTGGACCGTTTCCCTACAACCGAAATGTGGTGATAACTATTGAGGCCGGAACAAGTCTGTTCCGTTGTGACTGCGTCTAAAATAGCGTAGGAACGTTCCAATTCTTTGGTTAACAGAACTTTAGAGACCAAAATACCATGGTGCGCAACCAGACTCTTTCCCAAAATCGTCTGAAACGGCATTGCCGGAAGATCCAGGGCTGCCAGCTGCTCCTCGTAAACTGCCTGTGTCTGCTTGCTGATCTGTGTCCAGGACAATTCCGGTGTGCCTGGCTTATAGCAAATGCCAATCCCACCCCCGATGATACAGGCCGTCACCAGCATACCTCTTTCCTGCACTTTGGCTGCGCATAGTAGCAGGTGCCTAAGCAGCTCTCCTTGTAACCCCGCTTCCATAACCATTTGGTTCATGCTGATTTCCAGGCCTATGCTTTTCACACCGCAGTCCTGTAAAACATTGACCGCCTGGAAGAAATCCCCCAGTGTCATGCCCAGTTTTGATTTTCCGCCACGCACTACGGCAATTCCGCCAACCCGGATTTTTTCGTAAATCCCCAGGCGCAAGACGCACATTTGTGGACAGTAGTCCTGTAATACGTTGTGCAAAGAATCCAAATTATCAAATGTGACAGCCGCTCCCAATTTCTTGGCTAGCTGCGTTTCATCTGCGCTGGGAATTATGGGTGAAAATAGGATTTGAGAGCCAGGAAAGCCCCATTGCTCTGCAAAGGCAAGCTCTTTTCCATCCATACAGCACAGTCCGATTCCCTTGGGAAGGAACAACTTTGCCATTTGGGGATATGGCAGGCAGAAAGCAGGGAAAAATTCACGGAAGCCCGGATTCCAACGATAGGTACAGCACAGTTGTTCCAAATCTTCACAGATGCCTGCCTCATTGTACAAAAAGTATGGCGTGCCATACTGTTCTGCCAATTCTCTCAGCTGTTCATCGGTTACAAATTGAGAGTCATATGCATATGCCTCTTCCACGGGCGCTTGCCTCCTATCCTAACCATTCTTTCACTCACCGAGCAATTATGACTTCTTTTTAATTCGGCTGTAAATCAACCTTAACCCATCTAACGTCAGTTTGCTGTCTACAATCTCAATCATTTGGGTGTGCTGTGAAATCAGCTTGGACAAGCCGCCGGTTGCAATCACTTTACAATTGGGAGTTCCCATTTCAGCCTTCATTTTGCTGATGAGGTACTCAATATTCCCCACATATCCAGCTACCACACCGCCTTGCAGCTGTTCCAAAGTGCTAGTACCAATAATTTTAGCTGGCATATTCAGTTCCACTCTGGGAAGCATCGCTGTCTGACTGACCAAGGCATCCATGCACAGGCGAAGTCCTGTACCGATTGTCCCACCCAAATAGCGCCCATCAGCATCAATCGCATCTACTGTAGTGGCAGTTCCAAAGTCCAAAACAATCAAAGGACCGCCATATTTTTCGATTGCGGCAATTGCCGTGACAGCCCGGTCTGATCCCAGCCTTTCTCCGCTGTTTTCCAGTCCCGGTCCATACTTAAGCCCAGAATCCACATCTACATCCACCACAATCGGTTCTTTACCGAAATACTTTATCATGGCACTGGTGAGTGAATACATAATCTGGGGTACTACAGAAGCAATGATTACATCGCATACCTGGCTGGGCTCAAAACCAAAGCGATTGAAATATTCGCATGCCAGAATTCCTATTTCATCGGAAGTAATATCTGACGCGGTGCGTAATCGGAAATTTCCTACCATTTCTTCTTTGGAATAAAGCCCAAACACCATATTAGTATTTCCTACGTCAATCGTCAGCAACATCGTTTTTTCCTCGCTTTCGCTCTATTTTGTAACATAACAGCAAACATTTCGTCCAGAAGAAATCTCTACAATTCCATAGCGCAGATGATAGTGACACGTGCCTGGATTTAACAGCCAGATGCCATCTACTTGCTCACAATAGGATACGTGGGTATGCCCAAACAACGCTATCTGACACTGGGCCTCTTTTGCCGCTAACTGTAACCTTAGTAGTCCGTTTTTGACACCATATTTATGCCCGTGAGTTAACAAAATGCGAATTCCCTGCTCTTCTGTAATATACTCCAATGGTACGTGGGGGTCGGGATAATCACAATTTCCAGGCACACTCAAAAATGGGATCTGCCAATATTCTTGGCGCAGTTGCTGCCCATCCCACTGGCAATCCCCCAAGTGACAGATAAGCTCAGGTTGCTCTTTTCTTACGGCTTGACGCATATACTCTAAAGAGCCATGAGAATCGGAAAGGACCAATATCTTCAAACCCTATCACCTAACTTTCTTTGCTGGCATATATTATAACAAGCAAACTAGCAGGAGGCAACGAGCATGAGTCAAAAAAACGCCGGTAATACCCCCAATGAATCGCTTCCCTTTTCCCGGAGTGATATTCAAAAAGTTCTGGGAAGCGCAGAAGGCCAGCAACTTTTGAAACTTCTCAATCAAGATGGCGGCCAAGCACTCCGGCAAGCAGCCAACGCTTTGAAAACCGGAAACTTGGCACAGGCACAAGAGCTCCTCTCCCCCATTATGCAAAGTGAAGAAGCTACGCGCCTGGTGGATAAAATCAACAAAAAGTAAGGGATAGCAATGGACGACTTTGAAGGGAAACTGAATCAAATTCTATCGGATCCTGCCAGTATGGCACAAATTATGAGCATTGCACAAAATTTAATGGGGCAGACAAATTCTGCCCCTGCTTCCTCTTCTGATGATGAAAATCAACAAACAGAGGCCCCAAATGCCTCTGCTACTCCTGCAGCAAACTTTGAGCAAGGCATCCCAGCCTCTTTTTTGGCGATACTGCAACAAGCTGGTTCTCTGGATGGAAAAGAGGT
>CALXCQ010000157.1 GCA_944386835.1 uncultured Oscillospiraceae bacterium
CTCATAGCCTGATAAGCTGTGCAACGACCCATAAGCTCCCCGTGGGTGCCGGTGTCAACGACCCGCCCTTGCTCCAGAACAACAATTCTGTCAGCGTGTTCGATGCTAGAAAGACGATGTGCAATCACGATAACCGTCTTTCCCTGCGCCAGTCTTGCGAGAGCTTGCTGGATCAAATTCTCATTGTCGGGGTCTATGTAGGCGGTAGCCTCGTCTAAGATGACTACTGGTGCATCCTTGAGAATTGCTCTGGCCAGGGAAATCCTTTGGCACTCTCCGCCGCTGAGCTTGACCTCTTCTCCGACTATGGTATCATAACCGTGGGGTAAAGTCCGAATGAATTCATGGCAGGCGGCCGCCATTGCGGCCTCAATCATCTGCTCTTCTGAAGCCGACGGGTTGCCCATCATAATATTTTCCCGAATGCTTTTCTTGAACAAGAAATTGTTCTGTGTTACAAAAGATATTTGCTCCATCAGTTGAGACAGTGGAAGTTGCTTCAGTGGGATGCCGCCTATCCGAATTTCACCGGTGGATATATCCCAAAATCGACAGATTAAACTAGCTGCCGTGCTCTTTCCACTCCCAGAAACACCGGCAATCGCAGTCACTGATCTATCCGGGATAGTGAAGGAAACATCATCCAGCGCTGGCTTGCCCTCGCCATAGGAAAAGGTTACATGGTCGAATGTGATTGTGTGGTCAGAAAGTTTCATTGGAGCCGCTTGATCCGCAAGTTCTTGCTCAGCCAGTAAGTCATGAATTCGCCGGGCAATCGATGCATTCAGCCCAATATAATCAAAGTTGCTAGACACTGTTTCCAGCGGTAGCAGCATAGCCAGTCCCATGAACAGGTACAGGATAAATCGTGCTGTTGGGACGCTCCCAGATAGGTACATCAGACCGGCCAGCGGAAAAAGAAACACCAGATTGCTGTTCAGATCCGTGTGATTGAAGGCAACATATTTAAGACAACTGCGGAACCATTCCGTTACCACTTTGCTATAAGTTTTGATACTCTCGGATAGCCGCCCATAGGTGGCCTCATCTGCCGAAAAAATCTTCAACTCCTTCATACCGTTGATATATTCAACCGTCTGGACACCGACTTCCGCAAAAGCGTTATTGAATTCGTCCATCTTTTTCATCTGGACCATCAACATACGAGCGGAAGAAAGAAGAAAGAGTACAATTGGAATCAGCATGATCCCGGCCACACGGATGTCCAGGAACACCAGCGTTAGCTCCATGCACAACGGGATAGCCAGCCCGGAAATAATTTCTGGAATATTATGTGCATAAAAGGTTTCCAACTGTTCCATGTTGTCCATGATAATCGTTTTGACCTGTCCAGAAGCCGTTGTCTTTACATACCCCATAGGGAGCACGGAGAGTTTCCGAAAAAGTTTTTTCCTGATCTGGCCCAAGGTTTCGTATGCAACTTGATGTGAGAGTTTTGTCCCTGTTCCAAAGAGGAGATGTTTCAGTAAAATCGAAAAAATGATCAATCCGATATATCTGCCCATCAGATCTTCAGTTCCGGACAGAAAGCATTCCACGATACCAAACACGCCGAAATAAGGAAGTATTCCGCAGAATACAGACAATACGCAAAAAAGTATCGCTCTTAAAAGTTTGTGTTTGTGCTGCGTATCCATTAGATTAATCAATGCCTGTAAGTCTTGCATATGCCCCCCTTTTTCACGCACTGTAAAACCTACTTCATTTCCCCCATTATATACAATAGCAATTCTATTGTTTTCAAACGAGTGAGATAGTGATTGTAGTTTTCTGGTAGGTCCCGCAGTTCATGAAACGCTTGAACAATTCTGCCCTGTGCCCCTATGACCAGTCCACTCTCTTGTAAGAGCAGTTTATAAAGGTACTCGTCTTTCTCAAATGAAAGCGTTCCTAGCATAATATTTAGTGTTGTCACAATTTCAGGAAAAAATATCACCAGTGATACCCCAAGGAAAGGACACCCGCAAAAATTGCAGAGTGCATGGTTGTGTGTCTGATTGAGAATAACGGTGTCACCCTTGCATATCTGTATTTCAGGGGTATCAATACGCATTTCGCCATCCAAGCAAAAAGAAATTTCGACCATATTTGAACGGAGCTGATATATCCTGGTAGTAGGAGCCTGGAGTTCAAGCTGACTATAAATCAACTGAACTCCAGGCATCACCTGAAAACTACGCACAGATCCAGCCCCAAATACCGGAGCGACTGAGAAACATTCTATATCTGCCCTTTTGCACACGGTTCTCAGCAACTCGGTTGAAAAACGGCAGCCTGCTTTGGCGCTTCTCATGTTGCAGCCTCTTGCTTTTGCAGGAAAAATTCTTGCAGTTTCCCCTCGTTTTCCGGGGAAATTGCATAATCACCCACTACCCCGCCGTTGTCTAAATGCAAGACTCTACTGCAGGCAGCAGTTAGAAATTCATAGTCATGTGTCACTACGAAAATCACTTTCCCCATGGAGGCCAGGGTTTGAAAGAGCTGAGATACCTGAGCCATGCTATCATAGTCCAAGCCACTGGTCGGCTCATCAAAGATCAGGATATCACGCTGGCATACCATGCTTACAGCCACCGCTACCCGCTGTTTCTGTCCGCCGGAAAGGGTATTGGGATGGAAATCTCGGAAAGGCCAAATACCAAGTTGTTCCATGGCCTGTCTGGCCGCCTCTTTATCGGGGTGTCGTATGCCGAAACAACACTCTTTTTCCACAGAGTCCGCAAAGAGTTGATACCCAACTTCTTGCATAACCATATAGGAATGCTTTAACCTCTCCTTTGCACTAAGCATTTTCCCCTTCCAATAGAAAGTTCCTGTTGTTTCCTTATGGAGGCCACAAAGAGCACGGGAGAATGTAGATTTTCCAGCTCCGTTATGTCCAATGATCCCGATAATTTCTCCAGGGGCCGCTTGCAAGGATATCCCGCTTAGTATAGAACGCTTTTGGTATGATAGGGATAGATTACGGATTTCCAACACTGGAGGCACCTGCACCTGAGTCGGCTCCGGAGTACGGACCTGCGACAAATCAATGGCTCGAAGTCCCATAGAGTGCCGGGTTTCTTCTGGTATTTCGCCCAATTCAGCAGGTGTAAAAGATTGACGTATTCCTCCATCCTCCATGTAAAATATCCGATCAACTATGTCTCGGAGATAGTAGAGGCGGTGCTCCGCAATTAAAATTGTCTTTCCTTGTCGTTTCAACAGGGTAAGCGTCTTGTGTAAATCCTCTATAGCATCCACATCCAGATTCGAGGAAGGCTCGTCCAGAAGATAGATATTGGGAGACATGGCATAGATGGAGGCAAATGCCACCTTTTGCTTCTCGCCTCCGGAGAGTTCAAAAATTCCGCGGCCGACAAGATTCTCAATTTGCAGATCTTGAATTGCTGTTTCCAATCTCTCTTTCATGCGCTCTTTCGACCAAGAGAGATTTTCCATACCAAACACCATTTCGCTGTCTGTGTCCACATTAAAAAATTGTGACCTGGGGTTTTGAAACACTGATCCTACGATCTCCGCAAGATGGTACATTGGACAATCTTGAACAACCGCCCCATCGATTGTCACCGAACCAGACAACTCGCCGGGATAAAAGGCAGGAATGAGACCATTCACCAGTCGGGTCAATGTTGTTTTGCCACAACCGCTCCTGCCGCATAGCAAAACACACTCGCCGTCTTGGATTGTCAGATCGATTTTGTGCAGCCCCCCCTTTTGAGGAGACTCCTGATACGTGAAAGACACCTGATGAAACTGGATCATCCCGTTGCGCCTCCTATCATCAACAAGATGCAGCCGGCTAGGAAAAGCGTAAATAATGCTGCACAGATAAGGTCCGCTGCTGTAAAATGAAGATCTACCATACAACTCCTTGGCTTTGGATTCTCCAATCCGCGAGTCACTGAAGCAGCGGAGAGTTCATCTGCCACCTTCAATGCCGACATCATCATGGGGACATAGATACATTCGATGGTGCGGGCAGGATGTGTCAGCAGGCTCTTGGCCGTAGGTGCCACATCCCGCATCCGCATGGCATCATTGATATATATATGCCTGCTCCGTACCGTTCGCGACGAGATATTGCACATAGGCATCCTGGTCGATCCAAAGCATGGCATAGGAAAAAATCGGGCTGAGAACAAAAATCATGTAAGCCAGCAAGTTGCGAGTCTTGCTTTTAAAGTTTGCAGAACCTGCTACAATTTCGGCCACAATGCCCAGGATCACATAGGCCAAGCACATCAACCAATACATTCCCAAAACAAACAAAACACCGCCGACCAGAATTCCGGTGATAAGAATAGGACCGTGTTTAGGAACTTTGGCCAGAATTAACATGAACACAGGGCCGCAGATTAACGCGATAGAAAGCGGGCACAGAAAAGTTAATACTGGAAAGAAACCGAAAATACACTCACCAATGAATGCACACACTACATAGAGCGCCGCCAAGACGCCGGTGGTAATGAGGTCCCGGGCAGTGAGCCCTTTCTTTTTTTGCAGTTCGTTTGCCATTTGTTTTTCCTCCTGTTTATAGATTCTGGTTGAGGGGGCCATTCCTCCCATTGACCACAAACCGGATGTTATGGTATAATCCAATGGTTAGAAATGGCTAACCGCCATTACAAGCGCCATTCTAAACAGCAGGATAAAACTTGTCAAACAGCTTGAAAAAGGTCTTTTTACTTGATATTATTCAGGGAAATATTGAACGGTGCGATTTTGGACGCCTTTCACATGATACTCATGCGGCGTTTAGGGACATAAAATAAGGCGTTTAGGGATATTGCAAAAGTGAGGTGGCTGTCCAGTGGTATCAATAAGCCAGAGTCAAGCATTTCATGATATGGGAGATGCGTCTTTCTATATGGAAGACTATCATTTTAATGAAAGAACAAATGGAGCAATTCGAGAATATTATCCACCTGCGGATATTGGAAATGGTGTTATGTACCAATTTCAGCCGCTGGATGGTGTTTTCCTTTCAACTAGTGACTGGACCCCGCGGAAAGATATGGAACGTCAATATCAACTCAACCATAAAATGATAAAGATATATTATCTGGAATCTGGCAGGGTAACGCTCATTCAAAATGGAAAGCGAGCAATACCGATTCACGAAGGAATCAATCTCTATCTAAATCGTCCATCAAAAGGGCGTGTACTATATCAAGCTGGTATTCCTATCCGCTATGTGTCAGTTTTAATGCTGGAGGATTATTTTTCTTCGCGCCTGCAAGAACGCTTTACTGCGGAAGACTTTGACTATGCAGAACTATTTTCATGGCGTGAATTTGATTACAACACACCAGAAGTGGGACGAATTTTCCTGCAAATCAAAAATAAAATACTGAATGGGGAGACCTCAAGGCTCTATTATGAGAGTAAAATAGGGGAACTTCTTGCAGTGGTAGGCGGGAACTTTCATAGGCAGAAGCGAGAATTAGAGCAAGGTTGTAAGTACTTATCTATTGATGAGAAGAAAGCACTGGAAAAAGTTCGCAGTACTATTGAACGCAATATTTTAACTCCACCTACATCGGAGGAATTATGCAAAATTGCGACTATGGGACATACAAAACTCAGACAGACATTCCGAACACTTTACGGTCTTTCACCTAGCGAATACATTATGAATGCTCGGATGCAATATGCCAAGTTGCTTTTGTCAAAACCAACACCATCAATCGGTGCAATTGCTACACATCTTGGCTATGCCAGTGCTAGTAAATTTTCTATTGCTTTCCGAAAGGTGTATAACCAATCACCAGAAGAATACCGAACAGCAAATCGGTTATATAAACTAAAGTAAATTTGCCGGTTTTCGCCCGGCGCTAACAACGCCGTATTCAATTCAAAAAGCAGATGGACTATCTCCAATAGAATATCGATGACCAAAGAACTTAGAAAACAGCTATAATAAAAGCCGGGGTTTTGTCTGATAAGGTAAAAGCCCGGTTTTTGTTATGTTTATCGAGTAAACAAAAGCCAAAATATCCGTTTCAAATTGTAGTATTAGTAGAGGGGAAAAACGAGGGTAGGGTTTCGGTAGCAAGCACAGCCAGCGAGTACCCACTGGCGGATTTTCGGTTTAGGGGGACCCCTGCCCCTAAACACGAAAATTGCTTGCTGGGATAGTCCCAGACCCTTATAAGAAA
>CALXCQ010000158.1 GCA_944386835.1 uncultured Oscillospiraceae bacterium
GGCGGTGTCAAGAAGGCCGGTCCCGGCGCACAGGCCGCGGCGTCCGGGGCGGGAAGGAGCCGGAGGCCACAGCCTGGGCGGAAAAGAGGAAGCCGGAAGCGGCAAAGGTTACAGCCGGGGGCAGAGGGCGGAAACGCCGGCGGGAAGACCCCCCACCCGGCGGGATGCCAGAGAGGAAGCGTCCGGAAGTGGGCACGAGAGGATCTTCGCCCGGCGGCAGGGATGTGTCCCGGCCGCCGGGCGATGTTTCCTTTTCCGGCCGTTTTGCCCCAGCCGGCTTTTCCGGCAGCCCAGACAGGGGAAACCCAATGCCGAACCCCTCATTTCACAGGGTGGGCAATGGAGATTTTTTGAACCTGGAGCGTTTTGCCGGACAGCTCCGCCATCATCATGGTAATCTCCTGATGAAACCGCCGGGGGCCGCAGGAACCGGGATTGAGCCAGAGGATGCCGTCTTTTTCCCCCTGGAAATATTTGTGAGAGTGGCCGAATATTACCACATCAATCCCGGTCAGGTCCGCCGGCACATCTTTTTTGTTGTGGACCAGGTAGAAGGTCATGCCCTCCAGCGTGAGGGTAAGACTGTGGGGAATGGCCTCTGCCCAGGCCTTGTCGTTATTGCCCCGGACAAAGTACACGGGAGCAAACTGACCCAGGGCGTCTGCGATGGCCTGGTTGTTAATGTCGCCGCCGTGGAGAATCACGTCGGCAGTTTTCAGTAAGTCCGCCACTTCCGGCCGCAGCAGACCGTGGGTATCAGAGAGAATGGCGAGCTTCATTTCCATGCACCTGCCTGGTAAATTGTTTTCAAATTCTGATAGAAATTGCGGCCGTTGGCCAAATCCTCCCCATCCGGGTGACCTTTGGCAATGCCCCCCACCAGCCGGAAGGGGCCGAAGGTGTTATAGCCCCGGCAGGAGAATTCTCCCAGCACGGCGCACCCCTTCTCCCGGGCAATTTCCGACAGGTCTTTGGAGCCCGTGCCCTTGGCGGCGCCGTAGGTATAGACAAAAAACACCGGCTTGCCCCGGGGCAAATACTGCCGGGCGAAGGCCGCTACCGCCGTATGGAAGGCAAAGCCGTAGATGCCGGAGGCAAATCCGATGCAATCATAGGCCTCCAGATCCGGGGTCTGGCGGGTGGTCACATCCCAAAGGTCCACATCCGCCTCCTGGGCCATGGCCTCCAGGACTTTTAACGTATTCCCGTGGTGACGGGAGTAGTAACAGATGACAGTTTTCAAAGGGGGTTCCTCCTTTTTCCGGGCTGGCCGGTCCCGTCTTCGTCCAGGGCTTCTACCAGAAAACTGACAGGACGGAATCCGTCGTTGCACGAGAGCATGGCGGACCTGGGATTGCGCATCCAGCCGTCATAAAAGTTTTCTGCCCCATGGCTCAGCGCCAGCACAAAGGGGGAGAGAACCTCCCAGGCACTTTGGCAAAAGCCTTCTGGTTTTTCCCAGCCGTTGGTGAAGAAAACCTGCCCCACCGCCATGTCGCAGGCATGGTCCATAGGGTTTTCATACTGAGCCATGAGCTCCGGGTATTGGGTGATCGCCATAACGGTAATTTTACACTTTTTCATATGAGGCTCCCCTCTGAATGGTCCGGTTCCTGTTGCATCATCTGTGCGGTCCAGCCGGTAAAGGTTTTTCGCCGGTCCTGAAAGTCGGCAGTTTGCCACCGGACTTTGATGGACTTCGGCGCCGGACCCTGCGGGTACCGGAAAGACACAGACAGCCTTCTTCCGTGTCGCAGGGCCGGCTGTTTCCCGACCGCAGATGATTTACAACGGTGCCCAATCCCCCAACCCGCAGGGCCGGCGGACTTCCCGGTTGGGAGTGGGTCGGGTATGACAAAGATACCTTTGCCTTTTATCATACCGTTCCCCTCCCGGCCATGTCAAGACGCGCCGGGCCCTTCCCCAGGAGAACGGGATACCGGACAGAACGCTGCGCCAATCCGGGGAGTCCCGGCCTGTCCGGTTTTGCCGGCAGGTGGCATCGGGGGAAATGACGGGTTGCAAACGCTCTGATCATCCCCCGTTGTCAGGTGTGATTTCCTGCCAGGTGCCCTTGCCTTTTGCCTGGCGGCCTGTCCGGCCCCATTCCGGCCTGCCGTTTCCGCCAGACCCAGGCGTCTTTCTGTGGGTCACACCGGGTCATTTCCCGTAATACCACTGGGTTTCCAGGTTGCCGTTGCGGTAGTAGCAGACGGCCTTTTTCAAAAAGTCCTCCGTCACATGAAAGTGCTCTGCCAGCTCCCAGCTTTCTTTCAGACCGGCCTGGACGGCAGCATCCAGCTCCTCTTTGGGAATCAGCCGGCGAATGGCCCACTTGTCTGCCTGTTCCTCGTGTTTGGCCACCAGGTCGTAGGGACTGGCCGGGGCGTGGGTAGAGCCGGTCCACACATGGCCGGCCTCGTGGGCGATGACCACCGTCTCTTCCGCCTGGGTGGGCAGGTTGGAAAAGTCCACAAACAGCCCATACTGCCCCTCCATTTCCACCAGAACGGCAGGCAAATTCCCCAGGTCCCAGCAATAGCACTTGACCCCCGCCTGGTTTAATTCTTCATAAAGCGTAAGTACGGTATCCATTGGCATCCCCTTACTGTTCTGTATCTTGTTCCTTATCCTGTTGCTCTTTAAAAAACTTCACCAGTTCCAGTAGTTTTTGTTTGTTCTCCTCGCTGAGTCCCTGAGACTCCTGATACATCGCGTAGGTGAAGGCATCCAGATTGGTTGCCGGATTTTCCGGCTTTAAAGACCGCTTTTTCGGATCGGTCTCCAGAAGATAGTCGGTGGAGACCTGGAAATAATCGGAAATTTTCAGGAGAATTTCCTGCTTGGGCGCCTTGCCTGTATTCTTCCAAACCGTGATGCTGGCACGGTTGAACCCGATTTTTCCGGCCGCTCCGCTGGGCGTCAGACCTCTTTGTTTACACAGCTCACAAAACACATCATAAAACATAAAACAAAGCCCTTTCTTCCCAAAATAGGTAAATGGTGTGTTTATAATTATAAGCACATGGGACTTGACTTGTCCTGTCGGGTAGGGTATAGTAAACGCAAAAGTGTTGATAATTATAAACAAAAGTTTGTGTATTCCGAGGAAGAGCTTTCGTTTTCCCCCTCGGAAAAACCCAGGTATTACATAGTATATCACATAAGTTTAAGAATATCAACAACTATGTGGAAAAAAGGGGTGTGTTATGCCGGCGCAGTGGACCGGGGAAATTGTAGGGGCTATGCATGTGGGACAAATTTCCAAAAAACAGCTTGCGGCGTTTATGGGAGTGACGCCGGAATATGTCAGTATGGTGCTGGGAGGCCACCGGGAACCGGCCGGGGCAGAAGACAGATTTCGTCAGGCAGTGCGGAATATGCTGGCCCAGAGATTGGTGCAAGATAAGCATAGCGGATAAATAGTCCCATAAATTGGACATACAAAGTGGTAAGCTAAAAGTGGAATCCGGTAAGATTTGGAAAAACCGGCCGTGAGAGGAGGAAATTCCAAACAGATACAGGTAACGAGAGCCGGGGTGACCGTGCCCGGGAAAAGCGGCAAAGACCTGCAAGAGGCCATGGTGCCAAAAGGGCCGAAGGAGGTCCGGGCCCTTGGAAAAGAGCCGGAGAGGCCGGCCCTTTTTAATTTTCCGGCCGGAGGGGCCGCCGGCGTTGTCCCGGCAGACTCCGGCAATCAGAAAAGGCGGGGAAGTATGTACCGAAATCAATTTACCTTCTATGTGTCCTTTGCCCAGGCCATTGCCCGCATCAAGAAAAAGGCGGACCGGGCGGATGCCTACGATGCGATCTGCAATTACGCCCTGTATGGTCAGGAGCCGGATCTGGACACCATGGCCGACGCAGCGGCCATCGCCTTTGTGGTGGCCAAGCCCAATCTGGATGCAAGCCGCCGCAAAGCAGAAAGCGGAAAGCGGGGCGGACAGGCCGGAGACCACCGGGAACCAGAGCAGGAGGCGGCAAGCAGACAGGCGTCCGGGGCAAGCAAAGAGAAGGACCCCACAAGCAAAGGACAAGCAAAGAGCAAGCAAGGGGTGCAGGCAAAGGAAGAACCGATGTCAGGGGAGAAAGAAAAAAAGAAAGAGACTGAGACTGAGAAAGAGTCTGAGAACGAATGTTCCCGGGACGCCTTCCGGCGGTTTGCCGCAGAGCGTGAGGAACTGTATGAGGCGCTTCAGGCCTTTGGAGAAATGCGCCGGAAAATCCGAAAGCCTCTGACCGGGCGGGCGGAAGCGTTACTTTTGGAAAAGCTGAAGAGCCTGGCTTCCGGGCCGGAGGAGCAGATTGCGATCTTAAATCAGTCTACGATCCACTGTTGGCAGGATTTATATCCCCTGCGCTCCGGTACGGAGGGACCGGGAACCAGCCGGTGGGAAAAGCCTATTCAGCGGGTACAGCACCACGACGATGAATTGAGTCCTCTGGAAAAAGAGGCGGTGCAGCGGCTTCTGAGAAAGGGGGAGACCCGGAAAGGGTAGTATGGATTGTTACATAGACCCATGGGGAAAGCTGATTCCGGCTTTGGCCCCGGAGGAGGCGGCCTTTACCCGGTGCTGCCTGTGCGGCAGTGAAATTTATCCGGGACAAGAGGCGGTGGCCTGGGCGGGCCGGTTGGTGTGTCCGGCCTGTCTGGAAGAAAAATGGGCTGCCATGGGCCTTTGGGAGAAGGCCAGGCTGTTTGGCAGACACACTGTTATCTGGCAGGGATGAGAAAAGCCGGCTGCCAGAGCCGGCGCACAAAGGAGGCATCCATTACGAAAGCAGACAAAGAACAGGGAATCTGGAAGATCGTTATGGCGGTTTTCCTTCTGGCCGGCCTGTGCCACTTTTTGGTTCCGGCCCGGGCGGAGGGAGGTGTGGCCAGGACAGAACCGGGACCTGATACGGTCCGGATGGAACGCCTGGCAGAAAAACCCAACAAGAAGGCTGTTTGGGAAACCATCCGGGTGAAGGGAGACACCGGGGAGGAAACAAAGAAAAGTGTCCGGGCGCCGGCAGAAAAGGACACCCAAGACCTTTGCGCCCCAGAAGAAGGCACATACGTTCCCGGGGCAGGTGCCCATGTGGAAACCGAAGTATTGGAAGAACCTGCCTATACCCAGGCGGAGTTGGAGTTGTTGGCAAAACTTCTCTACTGCGAAATGGGTTGCAGCTGGATTGCCGATGAAGAGCAGAGAAAAGTGGGGTCTGTGGTTCTCAACCGGGTGGCGTCGGACCAGTTCCCCAACACGATACAGGAAGTCATCTATCAGCCGGGCCAGTACGCCCCCGCCATCTCCGGCCTTCTTAAGACAACGGTGCCGGACGAAAAGGCCCTGGCAAATGCCCGATGGGTGTTGGAAAACGGCAGCATCCTGCCGGAAGAAGTCGTGTTTCAATCCACTGCCATTCAGGGAGAAATCCACAGCAGTTATTTTGATGCCATACTGGGTACAACGACCTATTACTGTTATGGTCCAGAGAGATAGGGACAGGAAGCAGAGCCCCGAAGGCTTTGGACAGGACGGGCGGCCCAAAGGATGCAGGAGGGGCCCCCGCAGAATCGGGGGCAAACTGGGGCCCCCGAAAAGTTCGGAGACTTTTCGGGGAAAGGACGAGCACAAAACGGGGCCCCCAAAAGTCCTTGGACTTTTGGGGAAGAGGAGGAGCAAGGGAGCGGGCGGATGTTCGCCCCGTGGGGCGGACGGAGCAGAGCGGAGTTTGCTCCGACGAGGAATGGATGCCCGGCGAAAGGCGGACAGACAACGGGCCCCCGGAAAGTCCCAAGACTTTCCGGGGAAAGGACGAGCAACGCAGCGGAATGGATGCCCGGCGAAAGGCGGACAGACAACGGGCCCCCAAAAGTCCTTGGACTTTTGGGGAAAAGGACGAGCAACGGAATGGAGCGTATGTTCGCCGTTTACGGCGGACGAAGCGGAGTGGAGTTTGTGAGGACGCGGGAGCGGAGTTTGCGAGGACGCGGGAGCGGACTTTGCAAAAATAGGGGTCCCCAAAAGTCCTTGGACTTTTGGGGAAGAGGAGGAGCAAGGGAGCGGTTGCAGTTTTCGCCGCCAGGCGGAAACGGAGACAAGCGGACTTTGCTCCGACGAGGAGGAAAATGGAATGCTTAATACGGTAATTGTCATGGGACGCCTGACAGGCGATCCTCAGCTGCGGCAAACCCAGGGGGCGGCAGCCGTGACCAACTTTACCCTGGCAGTGGACCGGAACTTTATCCCCAAAGAGACCGGTCAGCGGGAGACAGACTTTTTGGATGTGGTGGCCTTCCAAAAGACGGCGGAGTTTGTCTGCCAGAATTTTACCAAAGGGCGGACCCTGGTGGTCACGGGAAGGCTTCAGGTTCGCAGCTGGGAAGATTCGGAGGGGAAACCGCGGAAAAAGACGGAAATTGTGGCGGATCGGGTATACTTTGCCGACGCCATGAAAAGACAGGAGAGCCGGATGGCAGGGCTCTTCCAGGAAAGTGAGAAAACAGAGGGCCCCGGAAATCCTTGGACCTTCGAGGAAAAGGAGGAGTTGCCATTTTGACAGACCAGGCAAAAACGGTAAAGTGGAAACCTTGCGAAATCTGTGGCAAGCCGGTAGCCTATTTGCGGGCAGACAAAAAATACTGTCCGGCATGTGCCAAAGACAGAGCCCGGGAGATGGCCAGACTGTCCAAACTCAAAAAGCGGCATGAACGGCCAAAATTCTGCAATTGCTGTGGCGCACGGCTGGATGGGGAAGAAGTCCGTTTCTGCCGGTATTGTAAAAGTCTGACCCCTGCGCAACGGAAAGCGGAACGGGAGAAGCGGGAGGCAAAGCGCACCGCACCCAAACCGGCCTATTCGGTGGATCAGCTGGCCCAATTGGCCCGGCAGTATCGAAGCCCCTACAATTCCTATGGAAAACTGCGGGCTTATTTGGGAACCACAGGCAGGCTGCCCCCGGACGGTTACAGGAGGCAGGGCCTGTGAGTACGCCCCGGTACGACTGGTGGCCCTACGCCAAAGGGATGATCCGCCGGTATCCCACCGGGCGTTGCACTGCCAAAGAACGGAAGGCGGTGGAAGCAGCCATCCAGGAAACCCGGCTTTTGCCGGACGGGGCGGAGCGGCTGAAGGTGGTGGACCTGGTTTTGTGGCGCAAGACCCATCTGGTGGCGGGGGCTGCCATGATGGTACCCTGTTCTGAGCGGACAGCTGTCCGGTGGCACGGGGATTTTATCCGGTTGGTGGGCAAAAAGTTCGGATTGTGGGAAGAGGATACCCGCCCCCAGGCAGACAAAGGGGAGTGCATGTAAGGCCGGGCAGGCAGCCAATCGGGCGATCATCCGACGATACTCCTGTCAGGAGCCTGCGCATCGGCACGGCCATCCGGATCTCCGGAAAGTCCTTCGATAAGCGGCCGGATATGTTATGCAGCGGATAGGTACACACCGATACCGCTGCATAACATATGCCTACATTGTCTTCCCTTCCAATTAAAAATGAGTTGAACGAGAAAGTTGAATTCAACTTTTATTTTACGAATATTTATTGCCTTTTGCTGCTATAATTCAATTATACGATTGAATTTAATGGTATCCTATGATATTCTTGCAGCAGGAGGAGTCGGTATGAAATTAAAGAGTGTAACAGTTGGTGGATTTAAAAATTTAAAAAAGACGCAGCTCTGTCTTGACAGCATTACTGCAATCGTTTCACCCAACAATTATGGAAAATCAAATTTACTGGAAGCAATTGATTTTGGAGTTGAGTTTCTCTCGTCTAATTCCAAAGAGAGAAAATCGATGATGCGTTGGGTTCGCGGAATTCCGATTCATAAATCACTGGAAAATGATGAGTATTTTTTTGAGATTGAATTTGAAGATGATAAATTAGGTGAGTACCGATTTGTAAGGTATGGCTATCAATTTACTTGGTTCCGCGACGATGGCCTTGGACAGAAAATAACAGATGAGTGGATTGAAACCCGCCCAACAGAAAGTGTTCGTTATACCGCTTTTCTAAAACGGCCAGAGGGAAAATATCGAAAAGAAAAATCTACAAACTCTTTCAGAAAGATAGTTTTGGATGATGGACAACTATCGATTGATGTACTTTTGTCCATAGACGATATTGCCATCCACCCAGTGATCAGCGCAATCAAAAATATAAGTTATCATATATGCTCCTCCCTTGATTTGGGCGATAGATTTCAAGCAACCCCTATTGAATATATAGATCAAAATGACGAGGCAATCTCCTTTGACGACAAAGATGTGCCTCGTGCACTGCATCAATTAAAGCAGTATGATCCGGAAAAGTATGAGTTGTTCCTGGAAGCTGTATTAAACCTGTTTCCGGAATTCTTGGATATTTCTGTGCAATCTTATGAAATCAAAAAAGAGATATCCAAGATAAATATGTTTGTGGCTGAAACAGATGGACAGATCCTGTCTGCAGTACCAACAGACAGTTTGAATTCTGAGGAGAAAATTCCATTCCGTATAAAAGATGAAATGTATCGGCTGCTTATAAACAGCAAATATCTTAACCAGCCAATGAATATGGCCATGATGTCTACAGGAACGAAACGAGTATTTTGGCTGTTGGCAAATGTTTTTATTGCAAGCGCTAAGGGGATGAGCTTTATTGGCGTGGAGGAATTAGAGACAAGCATTCACCCCAAATTGCTCAAAAATCTATTGGAGATCCTTGATGAAGCTTTGATTGATACCTCTTTAATCATTTCCAGCCATTCTCCGTTTTTGGTTCAATATATCAAACCGGAAAAGATATATGTAGGGATTCCTACAGCGGATGGGACAGCGCAATTTCAAAAAGTTCAAACCAATAGAGTTAAAAATTTAATTAACGCAGCACGCAGTATGGGCATGTCTGTTGGAGAATATCTGTTTGAGTTGATGTCTGGAGATCAAGATTCGGCTGAAATGCTCTCCTTTTACTTGGAGGGTTAATGATGAAAGAAGAGTTTGCGCGGGGAGTTGCTTTTATCTTAGAAGGTGATACAGAAAAAGTTTTTTACCTTGCTTTATTGGAGCATTTCTGCAAAAGACACGCCGGATGGGAACTTATCAAGAGTAACGATCCCAAATCAGGGGAAATCTATTATGTGTTGAGGAACGAAGAAAGAAACATTGTTATAAAAATATTTGTTGTTGGAACAATAACGCAATTAGCACACTCAGGAACATGGTTTGAAAATCGATGTCATAGGGCCTATCCCTCTTTGAAATGGACGGTTTTTCTATGTTATGATACAGATGACTATATGGCCAATATTACTAAGTTCTATGAAGGAGATTGGGCGGAATTGAGAAAACGACTTGCAAAAAGCAAGGCAGGTGAGGTAGTTGATTTAGCCGCGCAAGCGGATATAGAAGACATAATGCTTCTGGATTCCGACGGTATTTTTAAGTTTTTGGGAATTGGACCGTGTCAGATTCCTACAGGCGGAAAAGGGAAAAGTAAGATGAAACGACTTTTTAGACTTTTGGGGTCTGGATCGGCGTACCACGAAGGAATGCGTGCAAAAGAATTAGTAGATGCATTAGACCTTGATTTCATTATTCAAAGAGCTCCTTTGGATTTTCAAAAAATAGAGAAAGCTTGATTCTTCGAAATAGAGTAATGGAAAGCAGAAATGTTTATAACTGATATTTAAAAACGAGATGCACTTTCAATACTCAAAAAGTTCAACTCGTTTCTGTACTGTGCCTTTTTTCTGTGTCAATATAAAATGAGTTTCACTTAAAGTAATGTTGCGCATGAAAAGCAAATCATACTCTAATGATAGAACCGTCGCAGAGTTTGTCCTGCGGCGGTTTTCTTTTCCTGGAACAGGAGCATTGTGAAAAAAGTGACACTGCATGATACTTAAAAGAAAAAAGCGCCCTAGTGGTGCAATTGTCAATACTTTGGTGCGACTGTGGTACGCTCCTTTGAAAAGCATCTGGTATCATAGCACCACATTTTGGATACGATAGGAGCGTATTTATCCATTTCAGATAAATATTATTGTAAGTATACTTATAATATTTGTTGACAAAAATGAATATTAGCGCTACTATTTTACAAAAGGAGGTGGTGGTATGGCTATCATCAGCAAGGAAGGACTTCTGAAAGTACTAGTTTCCTACAACCCCTGGTGGAAAACAGGAGTGGTAAACCCGAAACTGTCAAAAACCTATAGGCGGTTCGCCTTTTACGAGGCCATGAAGCGCCTGAACCAGACCGACATCCGGCGTACCGTTGTCTTAACCGGCACAAGACGGGTGGGAAAGACCACCATACAGTACCAGATGATCGAGGCCTTGCTCCAGAGGGGTGTGCCGCCCCAGAAGATCGTCTTTATCTCCATGGATCATCCCATGCTGAAGCTGAGCGCCATGAACGAGATTCTGGAGT
>CALXCQ010000159.1 GCA_944386835.1 uncultured Oscillospiraceae bacterium
AGCGCAGCCACCGGGAAGACCAGAAGCGCTTCTATGATTCTCATTGCTTCTACTCGCTCGCCGATTTTGGTGCGCAGCTCGCTGCGCACCAAAATCGCTCCAACAACTTACCTATGCGCCCTCTTGCCTGGCTCTCTCCTAAAGAAAAACTTACTGCTTTTTTCAATTCTCTTCCTGTACAAGATGTTTGACAAACCTACAAAGATTGTAATTTGCAAAAGATTTTTTTGGGCATGGCTTATTCTTCTTAAAGCTTGCGGGATGATAGCATTTGTTGTATAATAAGGCCAGTTTTAAATTGGGATTATATTATCTGGAAGAACATGACGATTTGGCCGTTGAGAACCGAATTTCTGTTAGAATGACGGGAGAGAAAAATGTCACAGCCTTCACATGAAGCGAATGTCCCTAAAATGGAGAATATGGTGGGCAGGCCGACAATTAGCATTGTGGTTCCGGTCTATCAGGCGCAAGATTATCTGAATGAGTGCATAAACAGTTTACTTGCACAAGAGTTTCAAGATTTTGAGTTGATTTTGATAGATGATGGAAGTACAGATGCAAGCGCTGAAATGTGTGATTCTTTTGTGCAGAAGGACGCACGGGTTCGTGTATTTCATCAAAAAAATGCAGGTGTTTCAGCCGCAAGAAATAGGGGCATTGCGCAAGCGAGGGGAGAATATATTGCCTTTGTAGATGCAGACGACTGGGTAGAACGTAGTTTCCTTTCAAATTTGTATGCTACAATTGGGGATGCACAGATCGTGCTTTGCGGTGTGGATGATGGGGAAGAGTATCGGCCGCCAATGGAAACGTTTCGATTTCAGAAAATGGCGACCATGCCGTCGCGGTATGCCAAACTTGTCTACACGAATTATGCGATTAATAAGCTATATAGAAGAGATTTGCTTTTGCCAGTCGGGCCTCGGTTTGTTGAGTCAATGAAACGAGGGGAAGATGCGATGTTTATAGCGAGTTGTCTAACGCGTTGTGAGTTTGTAGCTGTTTGTCCGAAAATACTGTATCACTATAGAGAAAATCCAAAATCGGCAACACATTACTTTTACGAAGGCGTCTGTAGAGATGAAGATGCTTTGTGGCATGCACAAAGTGTGCTGTTTTCTCCGAACCAGATGTCTCAGAAAGAGAGAAACTGCTATAATCGCTGGCTGTATGGAAGGATTATTTCGGTGTTGCGATATATAGCTCGATACGCACCGAGGTCTAATGTGCGTAGAAAATATGTACGGGACTTTTTAGCGGACGACGATCGGATGTTTCGATTTACTCATTTGCCTTCTGGAATCGCTGGACGAAGTATACTATATGCGGCGCTGGCAGCAAGAGGCTGGTATGGAATGCTAGGAACTTGCTTGAAATGGTTGGGGTAAAGAGAAAAGCAAAAAACAAGGAGAAGAAAATGGAATTCAGCTTTCAGCAGCAACCAGGGAAGAACCTTCATAATCGCGGATTAGAGACTGGGGGAACTCCGCTGGTGAGTATTATCACGCCATATTATAACGGCGGAAGACATTTTGAACAAACATTCAACTGTGTTATGAATCAAACCTTTCCTTGGTTTGAGTGGATTGTTGTGGATGACGGAAGCACGGAACAAGCTGACTTGGAAATTTTGGACCGGTTCGCTAGGATGGACCCGCGTATTCGTGTATTGCATAAAGAAAACGGGGGGATTTCTACTGCTCGGAATTTGGGGATACGCGAAGCACATACAGATTTGATTTTGCCGCTGGATTGCGATGATTTACTGGAGCCGACTTTTGTTGAAGTGTGCTGGTGGATGTTGAACAAAAATCCGAAAGCTGCATGGGCATATACAGATTCGGTTGGCTTTGCCGGTCAAGAATATCTTTGGCGGCATTCGTTTGACCCGGTCCGGGAAAAGACGGAGAATATATTGACGGCTACTGCTTTGATTCGTAAAACTTGGCTCGAACGAATCGGGGGCTATGATGAGGGCCGAAAGCACTATAATGAGGACTGGGTGGCATGGCTCAAAATTATGGCAAAAGGGGGGTATCCGGTACAAGCTACGCAGGAGTTTCTCTTTTGGTATAGGCGTGGCGAGACGGGAGTCCTAGCAAAAGTAAAAGATGATCCAGATAATGCAAGCGCCAACGCTAAACTTTTGCGGGAGGCGGCAAGCCGAGTTACGGATCCCCAAAATCCTATTATATATCCTGTTGGTTTTCAAATTGAATACGATCCGCCGGTGTTGTCGGAATGGGATCGAGTTATTTTTGATGTGTCCGACAAGAAAAAATTGCGAGTCGCTTTTTTATTGCCGTGGACAGTTATGGGGGGAGCGGATAAATTTGTTCTAGACTTGGTGGAAGGTCTTGATAAAGAACGATTTGACGTAGGCATTTTGACGACGTTGGCCAGTTCGAATGATTGGTGCCAGCGCTTTCGTAAAGTTTGCGACGATGTTTTCAATCTTCCTAATTTTATGGCGGCAACCGATTATGCGGAATTTATCAGTTACTATATAAAAAGCAGACGCCTGGATGTTTTGGTTGTCAGTAATACTTTTATCGGCATTTATCTCGTTCCGTGGTTGCGTCAGAACTTTCCGGATTTAGCCATCATAGATTATGTGCATATGGAAGAGTGGTACTGGCGCAAAGGCGGACATGCTCGCACAAGCGGGATGATAGGTGGCACACTGGATCGCACCTATGTATGCAATAGCGCGACACGGAAGGTGATGATAGAGTACTTTGCTCGTGAACCACAAAGTGTCGAAACGGTACATATTGGTGTGGATGAAAAGTTGTTTGACCGCGATAAAGTGCAGCCAGGACAGTTGTACGCGGAAACGGGTATTTCGTCTGATAGACCGGTGGTGTTGTTTATTTGTCGCCTTCACCCGCAAAAGCGGCCTTATTTAATGCTGGAGATTGCCGAAAAGCTGCGGGAAAAAGTTGCAGATGTTGCTTTTGTAATAGTAGGAAGCGGCGAATTGGAAGAAGGCTTGCGAGCGCGCACAAAAAAGGCAGGACTGGAAAGTACGGTGTATTTCGTCGGGCCTAAATCGGATGTTCGCCCGTATTATCGTGATGCCAAGGCTACGTTGGTATGCAGTCTAAAAGAAGGGCTTTCTCTGACTGCATATGAGTCGTGTGCAATGGGGGTCCCAATTGTCAGCGCGGATGTTGGTGGTCAAAGAGACTTGGTAGACGATACCGTCGGAGCGTTGATTCCATGTCTGCAAACGGAAGCGGATAGTATTGGAGATCAAAAGTATAGCGAAGAAGAAGTTATGCTATATGTAGGGCCACTGACGCGTATTTTGTCCGACGATAGGCTGTGGCAGAAAATGAGTGGTGCAGCACGGGCTAAAATTGAAAACGGTTTTACAATCAAACATATGGTCCAGTATTTTGAAAAAGAGTTTGTACGCTTAATTACAGAACCAAAAGAGGTGGAGTTACGCCACAAAAAGGCGGAAGCTCTGCACTTGGTAAAGCCATTGGCGGGAGAGACGTACACAATGATGATGATGGCCGAGTGTCTGGGAAATTCGCTGGATTGGGAGCGCGCCCACCGAGGGGCTGTTGGTTTGCCTGGTGAGACTCGCTGGCAATGGTTTAGGAGAAAGATGCAGGGGGCGCTTCGCCACATTCGGCAAGAAGGACTAATGTATACGCTTAAATTGTTTGCTAAAAAAGTAAGAAATAAGTTGTAAGATTATATAATGAAATCAGATAACCACAATAACGGAAGGGTACAATTATGAAATTTGGACTCGTAGTTTATCCTGAGACACAAAACCTTGGCGATGACATTCAGTCATATGCCGCGATGCAGTTTTTACCTAGAGTGGATTACTACTTGGATAGAGAGCGTTTGAATTTTTTTCAATCCGAAGATGGCGAGAAGGTAGCCGCAATAATGAATGGTTGGTACATGAAAAATAAGTTTAATTGGCCGCCATCAAATAATATTGTTCCACATTATATATCCATGCATTTCAATCAAGAAGATTATTTTGGAATAAATACCAGCTATTTAGATGGAATTGGCGGGGAAGTACTTCGAGAGCAAGGAACGGTTGGTTGTCGCGATATAGAAACCATGCGGCTTCTTCAGGAAAAAGATATATCATCGTATTTTTCCGGGTGCCTTACATTGACGTTGCCAAGAAAATTTCAAGTTGATGTGGAAGCTCCATATGCGTGTTTGGTGAATGTGTCCGACAAGGTGTTTGAACGAGTTGAGAAAGTTCGTTCGGATTTGAAGATCCACCAACTTTCGCAAGAACCACATCAGTTACAAAATCTTTCTTGGAAAGAACGATTCCGAAAAGTTGAAGAATATTTGACGCTGTACCAAAACGCGACGTTCGTTATAACAACAAAACTACATTGTGCCTTACCATGCTTAGCTCTTGGTACACCAGTTTTGTTGCTTGAAGATTCGGCATTATATGATCTTCGGCGATTTTCTGGACTAGATAAATTCCTTCATGTTTCCAGTACGGAAAGCTTTTTAGGAGGAAAGAGTGCTTGGGATTTGACGATCCCTCCGCCCAACTCTAAAGACTATTTACCATATAGGCGGGCACTAATTGAAAGCTGTACGGAGTTCGTTCAAAAGTGTGAGGATAATGGGGGAAAAGTGGAAATTTCGTTGGAAGAACGAATGAGATGGTTGGAGCAGCTTTTGACAGGAGCTCAAAATGTTGTGAATGAAAAATTTGCTGAGTTATATCGTGCACTCTCAGAATTGCAAAGCGGGAAGGATTGGCTGGAAAAGCATAGCAAAGAACAAGAAGACTGGATAGGTGAACTACAGAGGAGAAAAGATTGGTTGGAAGAGCAAAACATGGAAAAAGAGAAGTACATCGAACAGCTGGTAAAGAAAGTTGAAACTTTAGAAAGCAAGAAAAGAAATGGTCTTTTTAAGAGAGGCTAATTGTTGGAATTTCTCATCTGTGAAAAAGGCCAAGTAAAAAAGTTGAAAGGAAGCTATAACATGGTCAGCTTTAACGTGCCGCCGTATGTAGGGACGGAGCTCAAATATATACAACAAGCGGTAGAAAGTCATAAGATTTGTGGCGATGGCGAATTTACGAAACGTTGTAATGAATGGTTGCAAAATCGCTTTCACGCGCAAAAAGTTTTGCTGACGACAAGCGGTACGACAGCATTGGATATGGCAATGTTGTTATGCGACTTACGCCCAGGTGATGAGGTTATCCTGCCTAGTTATACGTTTTCCAGTACGGCGACATCGGCTGTTTTGGCGGGGGCACGTCTCGTGTTTGTAGATATTAGGCCAGACACCATGAATATTGACGAAGATAAAATCGAAGATGCAATAACAGATAAAACGAAGGCGATTATTGTAATGCATTATGCAGGCGTAGCCTGCAATATGGATAAGATTATGGAAATTGCGCATCGCAACGGGTTGATGGTTGTAGAGGATGCGGCGCAAGGTGTTATGAGCACCTACAAAGGAAAATCGTTGGGAACAATTGGAGACTTTGGGTGTTACTCTTTCCATGAGACTAAGAATTATTCTATGGGGGAAGGCGGTGCACTGGTAATTAATAATCCGGCATATAATGAGCGAGCAGAAATTTTGAGAGAAAAGGGAACAAACCGAGCCAAGTTTTTCCGCGGGCAGGTTGACAAGTATACATGGGTCGACTTTGGTGACAGTTATTTGCCTAGTGAGCTGAACGCTGCTTATTTGTGGGCCCAATTGGAGAAAGCAGACCAAATCAACGAGAACCGAAAAAACACATGGGATGAGTATTGGAAGGCTTTTTTACCTTTGGCCGAAAGCGGAATGATTGGATTGCCAACAGTTCCAACAGAATGCACGCATAACGCACACATGTTTTATATCAAGTGCAAAGACTTGCAGGAACGCAGTGCGTTGATTTCCTATGCAAAAGAGAGAAGGGTATCGTTAGCATTTCACTATGTGCCGCTACATACTGCACCGGCAGGATATAAGTATGGGAGGTTTTTTGGTAAAGACGAATATACGACAAGGGAAAGTGAGCGGTTGGTCCGTATGCCGATGTATTATGGGTTGACAGATGTGGATCGAGGCCAAGTGATTGATACGATAACCCAGTTTTATTTGCACCGATAAAGCTGGGGAGAGTTGAACGAGCAGTGCGAGGAGAATACAAATAATGTGTGAAAAGTGATCGGAGGGGAAAAAGCTGAAACGGTTGACAAAAGAAACGGCACAAATAGTAACGTTTTCTTTGGTGTACTGTTTTCTGTTTGTTGCTTTTCAAGTGCCTTTTTCTGAGCCAGATGACTATCTGATGTCATATATCGCCAATGGTTCAATGGGAAATGCGGCTGGCGGTGATTTGATTTACCCAAGTAGCGTGTTCAGCGTAGCACTGCATTATTTATATACGATCAACGCGAATGTGAACTGGTATGGTGTTTTTCTAATTGCGACCCAAGCGATTTCCTTTTCGGTTTGGCTGTGGATATGTATAGATAAAGGCGACAAGGTCATAACAAAGACAATTGTTTTTGTGAGTGCGATGCTGTCTTTGTTTGTGACAACCTTTACTATGACATCTTACATGTCAATATTTGCAGGAATAGCACTATTGCTTTATAACGGAAAAGGGTGTGCACAAAATAAAAGGAAAATATTGGCACTAGCGCTTATCATATGGGGATATTGTATACGAAATAATACGATAGTTTCTGCAGGAGTGCTGTTTAGCGGCACCGTTTTTTCCTTTTGGCAAGGATCAAATATAAAAAGCGGACAATGGCGGTTTTGTATTTGTGGGGCAGTTGCAATTCTTGCTGCGCTTGTGCTAGAAACATCTTTTCCATGGACGAGAAAGGTGCTGCTGGCGATAGCTCTTTTATTACTGTGTATTTTACTATTCGGAAAGCGATGCCCATACAGAGTACAAATGTTTTACTGCAGCATGGCATTTTTAATTGTTTTGGTAGCAATGATAACTTCACTGGATAGATATGTGGAAGTGGCTACAGGACGTTCAGAATTTCATGAATACACGCAGGCGCGTAGTCAGGCATTAGACCACGGTTATGTTCCGTATGAAAAGATAGATGATCAGCTTTCTGAAATAGGAATTTCGGAAGTGGAATACCAGATGCTTTTTGATTGGTCTTTTGCGGATAAAGAGGTTTTTTCAAAAGAAAAATTACAACAAGTAGCACATATTCTGGCTGAATCATCGGACAACAGCCCTTCGTTGGCAGACCTTTGTACGCAAATATTTAAAGCGAGGGTATTATTGGCGATACTTTTTCCTGCAGTGGTGGCATTTCTTTTGGCTTTAAAGGGAGAAAAAAAGATTCACCTGCAAAATGTTATTTGGACGATAGTAGTTTTATGGGGACTTGTCCTTGTTCTTGCGCTCAGACAACGGTTGGTGACAAGGGTTTATTTGCCATTAAGTATTGGGTGCGCACTACAAATAATTTTGTTGGGTAGCACACGGGATATGACGCTTTCTATAGGGAAAAGGATTGAGTGTGCGATCTCTGCGGGGCTACTTTGCGCTTTGCCTCTTTTGGCAGTGAACAAATTTATCTTAGAAAAAAACGAAAACGAAGTAAAAGAAGAGATCTCAAATTATACGCTTCATAATGCAGATACGCTTTTTATTATGCAAAGTGACTTGTATAATACGGCTTATTACGGAGCGCCAATAGTTTCTGTTAAACAGACTTCTATGTTTAGAAACGTAATGAAAAGCGGGAGTGGCGATACGTTCAGCCCACAACATTATGAGCAAGCAATGCGTTGGCAGCTTACAGACCCGAATCGCCCACTAATGGCGCTGATTCAGAGAGAAGATATTCAATATATCGGATATAATTTTGAATTGTATAAAGAATATTTGGAGCAAGAGTCAGAATTGAAACTTCAATGTGTACAGGTGGAAAGTTTTTCTGATGAAATTGGAGTTTACCGTTTTTCTGCAGTGAAATGAAAGTTAAAGTGGTGAATAGAGGATGGATCAAATGACATTACAACAACCGGAACAGCTGAATAAACGCGCACTACAAGCAGGAACAGTCTATGTTGTGTGTCAGCTGTTGGTTCGTGGTGTCTCATTTTTGGCAACACCGATTTATACGCGGCTCTTAACGCCAGAACAATACGGACAAATCCGGGTATACGATGCGTGGCTGTTGCTGCTGGTTCCCGTATTGAGTTTGTGCCTTTATAGAAGTGTTGAACGGGCAAAATATGACTATAGAGACAAATTTAGTGCTTATGCATCATCTATTTTGGTTTTATCATTTATTGTGCTTGGCGTATTTACTGTAATGATGCTCTTGCTTGGGAACGTTCTCCAAGGATTGCTTAAGCAAACGAAACTGATGTTCCTTGTAATGATTTTGTTTTTGTTTTCACAAACGAGTTTATATATTTTTTTCCGCAGAGAAAAACAGGAAATGAGATATGCCGGCAGCGCAGCATTGACAATTTTAAGCGTATTGCCATCAACATTGTGCTCAATTTTTGCAATTGTATGGGGGAACACGCAAAAGGAACCGCAAAATCTTGTGCATTTGAGAATTTTGGGATATTATATTCCGTTTATTGCTTGCGGAGCTGGTGTCGCCATTATAATGCTTTTGCAGGGACGCTGTTATGTTAATCGAGAATATTGGTCTTTCGGGCTAAGTTATAGTATTCCTCTTATATTTGAAACAGTGTCTATTCAGGTGATGAACCAATCGGATAAAATTATCATTCAGAGAATGGTAGGGGATGCGGCAGCAGGAATTTATTCACTGGCAACGACAATATCGTGGATTTTGTTTATCCTTGTGGAATCTGTATGGGATGCCTGGCTACCTTGGCTTTATGAAAAAATATCAGCACGTCATATTCAAGACACACGTAAACCGTGGATTACTTTGATGCATTCATTTGGCATTTTGTCTTGGTTTATTGTGATGATTGGGCCGGAATTGACTGCGGTTCTGGGATCGGCAGAATATAGACCGGCCAAATATCTGGTTGCTCCGCTGCTGTTAAGCGTTTTGTATCGTTTCTACAGTTACATTTATACTGCGGTTCAGAATTATCATAAAAAGACATCAGCGGTAGCCACAACAACAGCGATAGCTATGGCTTTGAATGTGTTTCTAAATATTGTGTGTATTTTGGCTTTCGGATATCAAGCAGCCGCGTACACGACGGCCTTCAGCTGCCTTTTTATGATGGCTGCACAGGCGGTAATGGAGAAAAAGGTTGCGAAGGAACCAATTATTACGCTTCGGAGAAGTCTGAAAATATCACTTTTTTATGGCGTTTTGATTTTGGGAAGCATGATGATGTATAGCTTTGGTATTGGGATTCGCTTACTGATGGTCATCGTGGCAGTGAGTATTTTTTTGGTGTGCAATCGAAAGACTGCTTTGCAGGAAATTCAGTCGCTATGGAAGCAGTTTGGCAAACAGAATTGAGATAGAATAAACAAGGAGTACAAAATGCAAACCGTAATGATTTTGGGGGCGGGAATTTATCAGACGCCCCTAATTCAAACAGCGAAGCGGATGGGATTACGTACGATTGTGTCTAGTATTCCGGGCGATTACCCGGGGTTCTCACTTGCCGATCGGGTATATTATGAAAATACAACAGATAAAGAAGCAATCCTTAAAATCGCAAAGAAAGAAAATATTGACGCAATCTTGACGAGTGGGACGGATGTGGCAGTTACATCTATTGGGTATGTAAATGATGAGCTTTCCTTAAATGGGGTCGATTGGAAAACCGCACAAAAGACCGCAGATAAGGCGGTAATGAAGCAAGCTCTACAGGCAGGAGGGGCTCGGACTGCAGAATTTGAATGTGTTTATACATTGGTGGAAGCAATAGAGGCAAGTGAAAGAATTGGTTATCCAGTCATTTTAAAGTGCGTTGATAAGTCTGGAAGCCGTGGCATTGTTCGCGCAGACTGTAAGGCAGACGTGGAAAGCGCATACAACTATGCGAAGGCAGCTAGCAATGCGCCTCATATCGTTGTTGAGAAATACTTAAAAGGTAAAGAGCTAGGGCTGGATGGATACATAGATGGAGACAACATTCTTTTAGTACCACACCAAAAAATTGTGTTTTATAATGGCGCAACTGACGTACCGTTAGGGCACGCTTTTCCATATTACTGTGATGAAATGCTGCGGCAAGATATTCTGACACAGGCCCGAAATGCAATTTATGCCTTGGGTCTTCAGAAATGCTTCTTTAATATGGATATTATGGTGTGTGGGTCGGAGGCATATATCATTGAGGTGGGAGCCAGAACAGGGGCAACTTGTATACCGGAATTGATGTCTATATATTGCGGTTGGAATCTTTATGAGCACATGCTAAAATTGGCTTTGGGAGAGAGCTTGCCTTCCCCAATAATCGAAGGAACGCCATGCATGGCACAGCTGCTGATTTCAGAGCGAGATGGGATTCTTTGCGACTGGAATGAGTCGGCGGCACATTGCCCAGGAGTAGTATCGCTTACTGTGGATTATCCACGTGGTGCACATGTGCGTCGTTTTCATGTCGGACCGGACCGGTTAGGACATATTATTGTTAAAGGACAAAAGCCGGAACAAAAATTAAAAACGGCACTGGAAGCACTGGCACTTCACATCGAGCCGGATATAAAGTAAAATGAACTGGAATTTGGGGAGGAAAAATTGCCAATGGAGATTCTTGCGCTAAAAAGAGATTCCTTTGAAAAATATATGAAAGAATTCGCGGCTTTGTATACGCTTTGCTTTCGCGTTCCGATGGAAGAAGATGAGGTTCGCTGGAGATATTTGGGGAACCCCAATAAAGAGGTTTTGAGTTGTGTTGCGATAGATCAAGGAAAACTTGTTGCAAATTACTCTGCTTCACCCATTAACTTATTTAAAAACGGGAGAAAGGTAAAAGCTGCATTATCGCTTAATACGATGACACATCCTGACTATGCAGGGCAAGGCCTTTTTGTTAAACTGGCAAGCATGGTTTACCAAAATATGCAAGAGGATGGTTATAAGTTGGTGATGGGATTCCCCAATAATATTTCACACAGAACGTTTGTCACAAAGTTGGGATGGAACGATATTTGCACGATGCCTACGTTGGAGCTTGAGCTTGAGGGCTGCAAAGTCAAAGACTTGAGGGGAGTGTACGAGGTTATAGAGGACAGAGACTATGCACTAGATTATTCCTTGTGCCGACCAGGGTCAGACAAAATAGCAGTCGACAAGGATCAAGGGTATCTCTGGTGGCGCTATCGCGATAATCCGGCAGTGAGCTACCGCAATTTTGTTATTGTAAAACCAGACAAAAAAACGGTTTCGTCTAGGATCATGATAAAGGAATTTCGCAATCGCGTAAATATTGTGGATGCATATTATGCAAACGAAGAAGAAGAAAAGGCCTTGATAAATTTTGCTGTTGGGTTTGGCGTCAAGAAAGATAAAGAACTATTAACATGCTGGTGTCCGCTACAATCTGGAGAGCATATAATACTGGAAAGTTACGGCTTTAAGCAGGCTGCACCGGTTACTTATTTTGGCGCTAAAATTTTAAACAGCGCAGCAGAAGACGAAGCGTACTTTAAAGAGTCTAATTGGATCATTAATATGAGCGACGATAATGTTTATTAAAGGCAGGCGGCTAAAATGAAATTGAGCTTTGTAATCCCATGCTATCGAAGCGAGAAGACAATAAGACAAGTATATGACGAAATTGTATCGGTCGTAAAGCAAAGACCAGCATACGATTATGAAATCGTCGCAATAAACGATTGTTCCCCAGATAAAGTTATTGAGGTCTTAAAGCAACTGGCGCATGAAGACATGCGAGTAAAGGTTGTTGATTGTGCCAAAAATATGGGGAAACATGCGGCGCTGATGGCAGGGTTTACTTATGTGACTGGAGAGTATGTGATTTGCGTGGATGATGATTATCAATGTCCAGTGGATCACTTATGGGAGTTGCTGCAACCATTGGATAATGGTTATGATGTGGCTATAGCGAAGTATGGGCGCAAGAAGCAAAGCAAACTGAAAAATGTGGGGAGCTGGGCCAATGCGCTTATGATGACATATATGATCGGCAAGCCTAAAGATTTACAGTTTGCAAACTTCACGGCAATGAAAAAATTTGTGGTGAAGGAAATGATTCGTTATGATGGACCATATAGCTATGTGAATGGCTTAATTTTACGCACCACTAATAAAATTGCAAATGTTCCCATGGAAGAGCGTAACCGTTTGGATGGTGTGGGCGGATATACGTTTAAAAAATCCTTAAAACTATGGGTGAACGGCTTTACAGCTTTTTCGATTCTGCCGTTGCGCCTGGCGACATATATGGGGTTGACTTTTTCAGCAGCCGGTTTTTTACTGGTGATTTTGACAGTGATTCGCAAATTGGTGAATCCGGCAATTTTGGCAGGATATACCTCGATGATTTCGGTTACTATTTTTATCGGTGGGATTTTGATGTTTATGTTGGGAATTTTAGGTGAATATATCGGTCGAATCTATATGTGCTTGAATCGATCGCCACAATACATAGTCCGCCAAACATGGAATATAGAGGATACAAAGTAAAGAAATACAGAGAAGTACGGATTTATAACGAACATCGGGTATCGTACTATAGAAAATGGTTGTGAAAACATGAAAAAACTATATGAAAAAGAGTTGGGCAGATGGGGAATCGCGCTTTTTGCTGGCGTTTTTCTTTTTGTAATCGTAAGTGTTATAAGTCCAAAAGCATTTTTTATTAATGATGATGAAAATATTATGTATACCTTGGCGGGGTATTACACAAACGGTATCCCGGGGGATCACTCTTTTGTGAATTATGTGTTAGCAAGTGCACTGCGCGGCCTTTATTCGCTGTTTCCGAGGCAGCCTTGGTATGGAATTTTCCATGTGTATGTATTGCTGTTTGCAGTGGTAATTGTTGAGAAAACAATTATCAAAGAGGGATTTTATGCAGATTGGTCTATCTTTCAGAGCTTACTGATAGGAGTGGGGCTATTCCTAACGGTGTTGGTTTACCCAACGATTTTGATGCAATTTACAACTACGGCAGCCTTTGCTGGAACGGCGGCAGTAGCTCTTGTTTTGGGAAGGCGCCCGCAATCTGATTCAAAAGTAGAGCAAACGGTCGATGGCATACTTAGTGGAATCTTTTTGTTACTTTGCTATATGCATAGAAAAAATACAGGCTATGTGATACTTTGTTTCTATGTAGGAACGGTTCTGCTTCAGTATGTAAAAATCATCACATACAAAAAGGAACCAGAAAAAAAAGGTGGCAGGATTAAGGGATTCTCTAAGCAGACGATAATAGCAATTGCTTTTCTGGTATGTATTATTGGAATTGACAGTGCGCAAAGGAGTACAGCGCAGTGGAAGGAGTTCTATGAGTATGATAATGCCAGGTTCAAGGTGACAGACTATCCGCACGATTCTTTTGAAGAAAATCCGGAATTATATAAATCCATTGGATGGAATACTGAATTGTATGAACTGGCAGGAAAATCCTGGTGGTTTTTTATGGATCCAGCAATTAATGTGGAAAGCTTTCAAGAAATAGCACAAACAGGTTATTATGATCAAGAACCAACAAATTTGTCGGAAATTATTGTATGCGCTAAAGAATTATTCCTAAAAGATGCGATTGCTTTAATTACATTAATTAGTAGCGCTTTTGCGGTTTTGTCTTTGGGATATATGTTTGCAAAAAAGAAATGTCGTCAGAAATGTATGTGGGAGTGCATTTATATTTGTTGTATTGTCTTGGGGAGTTTTGCTTTATGTGCCTATTTGTTATATAGGCAACGTTTCCCGTTAAGGGCGTATCAGACGATTGCGATTCCTGCGGCTATGATTTTTTCTGTCGAAATTGTTCGGTTGAGTGGTGCTATAAGAAAAAATGAAAGCGAAAAAGGAGAAAATTGGATTAAAAAAGGTGGTAGCATATTACTTTTTTTGGTGGCGGTTGCAATAGGAGGATATACATCAATAGTTGCGAGAGAACAGGCAGTAGATAGAATAGAAAAAAGTAATCGAACATTGCAAATAGAATATTACGCAATGCAAAACCTGGAAAATTTCTATGTCTATGATACGAGCTTGACATTTAGATATTTGCCGTTTACGGTATATACTGAAAAATATCCTTCAAACCTAATGTTTTGGGGGGGAATGGGCTGGAATTCGCCGACGTTTTTTAAACAGTTGGAAATGAATGGATTGGATTACCTATATAGCGATGTGCTTCTGCAGGAAAATGTTTATTACATAACATGGGATGAGTATATGCCGGGAAATCGAACAATGAAAGATAGATTGGTGGACTATATGAAAAGTATATACCCCAATATTTACTTGGAACAAGTCGATGAAATTTCCAATAACATTCACATATACAAGTTTGTACAGAAATAGCTAAAAAAGTGTAACAATTTTTTCGAGATTAATTTGTGAAGCCAAGAAATAAGAAGAACGATGTTTGACTGATATGAATCGTAACCAACACAAATTACACGAAAAAGCAAGTGAATTTTGAGGCCACTGGGCGTAGGGCATACAGCCCGCGCCGGTGCCGTCAAGAGATATGCGCAAATTTATTTGCAGACTCTGGCTGAATAAGGTCAACCAGCAATAGAGCCGTCTTCGAGAGTCGTCTCTAAGTGCTTCATATTCATGTACTTTTTGTT
>CALXCQ010000160.1 GCA_944386835.1 uncultured Oscillospiraceae bacterium
AAGCGTATTTACGAGGATAACGCCAACGGGAAACTCTCTGACAGCAGATTTCAAATGCTCTCTGACGATTACGAGCAAGAGCAGAAAGAACTGCGGGAAAAGCTGTTGCGATTGAATGAAGAAATTAACCAGCAGGAAGAGCAGGCAGAGAACATTGACAGGTTTATCGGCAAGGTACGGAAGTATCTCGACTTGGACAAACTAACGCCCGCTATCTTAAATGACATGGTAAAGGCGGTGTATGTTCACGCACCGGATAAGTCAAAGGGATATAGGGAACAGCAAATTGATATTTCCTATGACCTTGTGGGAATACTCTCCGCGTCTTTACTGAATAGTCTGCAAAACGGCGAAACGGCATAGCCGAAGCTACGCCGTTTCCCGAAAACATTTCTAATACTGTCTTATGAGTGCCGCCCCCAGGGGGCCTCTTTTACTTGATTCAAAAAAACGAATGTTGTATAGTGTAGCTAAAAATCAATTGGAAGGTGTAGAATGTGGAATCAACATTGAAACGTACTTGGGCAGAGATCAATTTGGATCATTTAAAGCATAATTACGCAATCTTACGGGAACAAATTGGTAGTAACTGTAAGTTTTTGGGGGTTGTGAAAGCTGACGCCTACGGTCATGGAGTTGTTCATGTGGCAAGAACATTGGAAGAATTAGGTGCCGACTATCTGGCGGTTTCCAGTTTGGATGAAGCCATGGAATTGCGAAATAACAAAATTACTAGGCCAATTTTGCTGTTGGGTCATACGCCGGTGGAGCAGGTACCGCGATTAATTGAGAATCATATTACCCAGACCGTAACTTGTGAGGCGAAGGCTATTGAGTACTCCCAGGCGGCTGTACAATATGGCGGTGTTTTACGTGTTCATATAAAATTAGATACTGGAATGTCTCGCTTGGGCTTCCTTTGTAACGGTGTGCACTTTCTCGACGGTGTAGAGGCGATTGTTCGCTCCTGCCGGATGCCGGGGCTGGACGTGGAAGGTATTTTTACTCATTTTGCGGTTTCGGATGAACGAAATGCAGAAAGTGAGCAATATACAAATATGCAATTTGCGTTGTTTCAAAAGGTAATTGAAGCCGTAAAGGCAAAGGGAATCTCTTTCCCAATTTGCCACTGTGCCAATACGGGAGCAGTGGTAAACTATCCAGACACCTATTTGGATATGGTACGTCCAGGCCTTTTACTCTATGGCTATGGAGAATATGCTGAAAAATTGGGACTAAAACCGGTTATGTGTTTAAAATCTGTGATAAATACTATAAAAATTTTTGATCCCGGAACTAGCATAAGCTATGGAAGAACTTTTGAGGCAAAGGAAAAGACAAGAATAGGGGTCCTGCCGATTGGATACGCCGACGGATTGTTTCGATGCCTTTCAAACTGCTATTCAGTCTGGACAAAGGAAGGTTGTGCGCCAATCCGGGGACGGATTTGTATGGATATGACCATGATTGATTTAAGCAACTTACGAAATGTTCGAGTAGGGGATGAGGTGGAAATTTTCGGGGAGCACCATCTAATTGAACAAATGGCAAAATCGGCGGGTACAATACCTTATGAAATATGTTGTGCTGTTTCCAAACGTGTGCCGAGA
This sequence comes from uncultured Oscillospiraceae bacterium, assembly GCA_944386835.1. Lineage (GTDB taxonomy): Bacteria > Bacillota > Clostridia > Oscillospirales > Oscillospiraceae > CALXCQ01. Next base: position 1,611 of record CALXCQ010000160.1, read on the forward strand.
GTTTTCTTTCAGAATGGGAAAGAAATTGATAGGGAACTGCGTCTTTTATTTTAGAGCTACAGTCCTGACTGCTGAATAAAAGCGTTATTGTCTGCTTGCCTTTTGGAAAATTTCATCATGGGGCTGTAAAGTCAATACCGGCTACTTATTTTCGGCTATTTGCCAGAAGCTGTGAGTTGTGGAACATCCGCCGAAGGACGATGAATGCAACAATTAATTCTGTAAAAGGCATTGCCAACCAAAGTGCATTCGGGCCAAACAGAGAAGGCAGAACACAAATACTTATACCGCTGATCAACAATCCCCGCCCAACGCTAACCAGAAAAGCGAACATTGGCTGCATGAGAGATTGAAAATAGTATGTAGAAAAAATGTTGAGTGGAAGCAGTAAAAAAGAAAGACTGTAGAGGCGGATAATTTTAGGTGCTATGGCAAAAACTTCTGCAGATGGTGCCATAAAAATTTGGACTAGGCCAGTGGGAAACATCATGGCGAGTCCCAGCCAAAGCAGCCCCAAAATGCCGGCTGTCCTGAGTGCATAACCGCGGATTTCAAAAATGTTGCAGGTATTTCCGGCTCCATAATTTTGAGAAAGAATCGGCTGGCAGGCCTGTCCCACACTGTAGGCGCAACATTGTACTATTGTGCTGACATTGATTATGACGCCGTAAATAGCCAGGGCGTTGGTATCCATAAATTTCATAATTTGACGGTTAAAAAGAACGGTCAAAATTCCCATGGAAATGTCTGTTAAAAACGTCGGGAAACCGGCTACGAAAGTTTTTTTCAGGATAGAAAAAGGGAAAGTTACATTCGAAATATGAAGTGTGTTACGCTTTGTGGCAAAGTGAATCAACATTACAAGAAATGTAATTCCTGCACCTAGGGCAGTGGCCAATCCTGCGCCATAGATTCCCATATCTATGATAAATACGAAATAGTAATCACCAAAGATGTTGAAGATTCCTCCGGACAGTACTGCAATTGTGGCCAAGCTGGGATTTGAATCATTGCGCAAAAAAGCAGCGAGCATTTGATTTAACAGGAAAATGGGTACACAGAAACGGATAGGTTTTAGGTATTCATTGGCAAAGGGAAGGAGTGCTTCACTGGCGCCGAAAAACTGTAATAAAGGTGTTTGTAGTTTAAGGAGAAGGATCCAGCTGATTAGACTGAGGAGCAGCGTGGCAAGCAGTGAGATGGTAAAGAATTGGTTTTGTGCCTTGGGAGAAGACTGACCTTTTGCCGCGCTGAAAAGGACGGAACCGCCAAGACCTGTAAGGAGGCCTAAGCTATACAGAAGGTTCCAGATGGGAGCAACCACGGCCAGCGCTGCAGTACCTTCTGGCCCTTGATATTGGCCAACTACAGCCATATCTACCAAACTGTAAATGGAACTGATTAAAGCGCTCCCAAATGCCGCAGTTAAGTAACGGCGGTAAATCATACGCAAATTCCCATTTATGAAATCCATGTG
>CALXCQ010000161.1 GCA_944386835.1 uncultured Oscillospiraceae bacterium
GTAACAATACTCTTCTTCATTTGTTTGGCCTCCTATACAAAACGCACTTACGGCGCAAATACCGTAATATTATAGTACGTTTCCCAGATTCCGTCAATGCGCAACAATCTAAATTTACTTTTTTCGGGAGACGCATTTGCAGCGCTGTTAGAAATCATTGTTTTTCTGACCTGCAACTTGTACTGGTTTCCCAAAAGCACCTGCTTCGCTTTTCCATTAATGTCCCGACTATTTGTCTATTTCCTGATCGTCAACTTCTCTTACGCTCTTTTGTAGCCAAGCTCTCTGAGTTTTCCCACGTGCCTCTTCTTTCTATAAAAAATCCATCTCCCTACATGAAATATTCCTGAGATGGCCAGCTGCAAACATGCTATCACAGGCTGCCGCGCTCCTTGTCACAAAATTAAGCCGTTAATTGTCACTTTTCCACCAAACTAAATTCTTTAATTTTTCTGTCCGTTAAAACACAGGGAATTTTCCCATAAAAAAGAAGCTTCCAGTAGAATCACTTGGAAGCTTCTTTCTTTTCATGGAATTTCTTCCTCTACCCCCAATTCTTGGGGAGATACATCCGGATTTTGCATCTGTATCCATTGCTCTTTGGTTATCAAGACCTGACGTGGCTTAGAGCCCTCATAGGGTCCCACAATTCCTTTTTCTTCCATTTCATCCACAATGCGTGCTGCGCGGGCGTATCCCAATTTCAAGCGTCTTTGCAACATGGATACCGATGCCTGATTTGTCTCCAGAATAATTTCTACAGCCTGAGGGAGCAGTTCATCCCCATGGTCATCTGCAGACTCAGAAGACGAAGCTGTCCCAGCACCACTTTTCCCGCTTTGCTCCGCTCTCTTTTCAATCTGCTCCATAATGTCCTGAGAGTATTCTGCTGTCTGGCTGCCTTTAATGAAATTCACCACATCCTGTACTTCTTCATCTGTAATAAAACATCCCTGAATTCGCCGCGGCTTTCCCTGCCCTAGGGGTGCATAGAGCATATCACCCTTCCCCACTAATTTTTCGGCACCCGGTGTATCCAGAATAATACGCGATTCCATAGCGGATGCAACTGCAAATGCGATTCTGGACGGAATATTGGCTTTCATGAGCCCTGTAATGACATCCGCCGATGGACGTTGTGTAGCAATAATCAAATGGATTCCAGAAGCCCGCCCCATTTGTGCAATCCGGCAAATAGACTCTTCTACTTCTTTGGCTGCCACCAGCATCAAATCGGCCAACTCATCAATGACCACTACAATCTGGGCCATACTCTCTCTTTCATCATCACCTGCAGTCAACTTATTATAAGAATCTAAATCCCGAACACCTGCATCTGCCATCATGCGATAACGACGCATCATCTCGGTAACTGCCCATTGCAATGCACCCGCTGCCTTTTTGGGATCTGTCACTACTGGAATTAGAAGATGCGGGATTCCATTGTAGACACCCAGTTCCACCATTTTGGGATCTACCATAATCAAGCGAACTTCTTCCGGTCTGGACTTGTAGAGTAGAGAAATAATCAGAGTATTCATACACACAGACTTGCCAGAACCTGTCGTTCCTGCAATCAGCATATGAGGAAGCTTCGCAATATCACCCACAATACAATTCCCGCTGATGTCTTTGCCCACTGCAAAGGAAATTCTTGATTTGCTTTTTTGGAACACATCGGAACCAATCACATCTCTGGCGTAGACGGTGCTGACAGTGCGGTTCGGAACCTCAATTCCCACCACTGAGATTTTCTCAGGGATTGCAGAAATTCGGACACCCGTGGCACCTAAACTCAGAGCAATATCATCCGAAAGATTCGTAATTTTAGAAAGTTTTACCCCACGTTCCAGCTCCAGCTCATAACGGGTAACGGATGGTCCTCTCGTGACATTGATGATATGCGCTTCTATTCCGAAACTCATTAACGTACTGTTCAGCCGTTCCGTATTTTCCCGCATTTCTTCCGTGCCATCAATTGACATCCCTGAGCCACTGTGAAGCAACGTAACTGGTGGATAACAGTAAGTAACTGTCATAGCTTCCGGACTGGGAGCCGATGCAATTTCCTGCGCAATCTCCTGAGCGCAGGCCATAGCTTCTTCCTTTTTTACAGTCTCTACACTCTCTTGCTGAAGAATTAACTCCGGCATAACCACAGGGACTGGGATTTCTTCTCTTTCGGGTTGCACCTTTTCTGGCGGAACAGGTGTCACCGGTCTTTGCTCCTTCTGAGATTGTTGCAGCTTCTCGGCTTCCTTTTCTTTGGCCGCCGTAAAAACTCCATCAGTTTGGCTTTCCATCAGATACTCATCAGGAGACTGAATTTTTCTTTTTTTCAACGGCTTTTCCGGAGTTGGGATTACTATGGGTGGCTCATCCACCGGCAAATCAAACTCTGAAGCAGCGCGCTTCCTTTCCACCCTTTCAATATGTTTCTGTGCCACATGATTGACAATTCTGGTTGCCGTGTCCTCTACTTCCTCTGGCTCCTCATACTCCGGTCTCGGTCGATTCTGAATAGCCCGGATAATGCTTAAAACTGTCATATTGAGTGCTGCCAAAAGCTCTACGATAAAGGCCAAAATAAACAGAATTACGGCACCAACTTTGCTAAAACACAATTCAAACAACATTGCAAAAAAGCCGGCAATCAGCCCACCACCGGTGCCCGCTACACCAGCTTGGTACAGCGTAACTCCCATTTTCCAGCTCCATGGGACAATAGCAGACGCAGATACCAGGTGTACGATCGCACCAATGGAAAGCGCCAAAAGGAAGCTGCAGATAATCCGCATTTTAACAGGTCTGCCACCGTGCAATAAGAGAATGATGAAGCATATTGTAAAAACAAAGGGTAAAATATAGAATCCCGGACCCACGAGACCTTTCAAAAGGTTGGTAATAAAACGGATAAGAACTGCATCCACGCCAAAACACCCAAAAATGGTAAGGACACCCAAAAACAGGCAGATAAATGCACCAATCTCCCGATGTAGAGGCTCTTTCACCGGAACCTTTTTCTGGCTAGTTTTCCCTCCAGAAGACCGCTTTGTCGCGGTTTTTTGGGCAGTACTGCGACCGGTACTCTTTTTTGCTGCCATACTCTGTCAAACTCCTTATGCAACTAAAGATAAAATAAGTGTGATTAATCCAGCACCCCAGCAATAGTAACTAAACCCGCCAAACTTACCTTTTTGGGCGATAAACTTAAGTAGCCGGATTGATAAATACCCGAAAACCATAGCTGTGAGAATTCCAACTATATAAACTGGGATCAATGTGGTGTCAATCCCCTCTTTTGCAGCATCAATTAACGACAAAATATTGGAACCCAAAATTGCGGGAATAGAAAGCAAGAAAGAAAATTTTACTGCATATGTACGATTGAATCCACGGAAAAGTCCCGCCGAAATGGATGTCCCGGAGCGGGACAAGCCAGGCACAACTGCAATTGCCTGCACAATTCCCACAACAAGCGCATCCAAAACCGTCATTTCTTTTTCTGTTTTGTGGCCGTGATTGACACGGTCACTTAAAAAGAGCAAAGTACCCGTCACTAGAAATGCTGCGCCAATAAAAAAGGTATTATAGTACAGAGATTCCACATAATCCCTCACTGGAAAAACCAGAAGCAGGGGCAATGTACCAATAATAATCATAAAGATTTGGCGGCGTGCCAGAGCATTGTTTTTTTGCCCTGCTGGTAGCTTAACAACGTGGCACATAACGAAGAATTCTTTAACCAATTCCACAATATCATGCCAATACGCAATCAATACTGCAATCAACGTACCCAAGTGCAGAAGCACATCAAAAAAAAGGTGTCCACCTTCTAAATCGCTGAGTTTAAAAAAGCTTTGAAATACCGCTAAATGACCTGAACTGGATATGGGCAGAAACTCTGCCACACCTTGTATAAACCCTAAAATTATTGCAGACAAATAGGACATGATTAACCTCCAATTATTTTGGTTTGATGCATTCTTTACTATAGTATCATAGATCCTGTAAGATTTCTAGAACTTTCCTGTCCCAACTATAGTGCACCCAGACTATTTTTATGAAAACAAAACTCCCTCAAATCAAGAGGTCCCAGATAGGACACTTGACCTGAGGGAGTCTTGAAATCAGACTTCACTTACCATTATGATTTTTTACGTCTTTTTTGGTTAATCTGTACTAAACGGTGTAAGCACCCCAGCGCATCTCCCAGGCTCCCCAATTTATCAATTAAGCCACAGGCTACCGCTTCTTTCCCATATATCATCGTTCCCACATCGGTTGCCAGCTCACCAGTAGCCATCATATACCCAAGGAATTGCTCTTGTGTAATATGAGAATGAGATGTGACAAACTCAACAATTCGGTCTTGAATCTGATTAAAATAGGCAAATGTAGCAGGTGCTCCCACAATGGTACCAGACATTCGAACTGGATGTATTGTCATGCCTGCCGAAGGTGCAATAAAACTACGCTTTGCGGATACTGCTAGAGGAACACCAATGGAATGCCCTCCCCCCAGGACCAAGGATACCGTAGGCTTTTTCATCCCGGATATCAATTCAGCAATTGCCAAACCTGCCTCAATATCGCCACCTACTGTGTTTAACAAAATTAGCAGGCCGTCTACTTCATCACTTTCTTCAATCGTGGCCAATAGCGGTAATACATGTTCATACTTGGTTGTTTTTGTGGTTTCGGAAAGGACTTGATGTCCTTCAATTTGACCTATAATAGTCAACGTATAAATCTTCCCGGCAGTTCCTTCCATTAAGGCTCCGCCCAGTTCTTTAATCTGCTCCTGTGGCTGTGTCGGTGCTTTTTTATCCTCTTCCAAGTCAATCACCTCTTGCGCATTTTTCCTAGTATTTGCAAAAGGGGAAGAAAAAACACCTTGAAACTTTTGTCTTTTCGTTTCTTACAAAGTTTCCCAATCTTTGCAGACATCTATCCACCCGAGGAATCTGGAATACTGTTCCAGTTCTGGTAAAGACAGCTCAATTGCACTGTTGCTACTTCCGCATGCCGGAAACACTGAGGAAAACCGTTTCAACGATTCATCCAAATAAACACGGACCCCTTCTTTCACACCAAAGGGGCATACTCCACCAACTTTATGGCCAGTGTAGGACTCCACTTCCTCCAACGGCAATAATTTTGCTTTCGTATGGAACATTTCCTTAAACTTTTTATTGTCAATTCTGGCATCTCCTGCCGCCACAACTAAAACACAGCTGTCCCCAACCAGGAAAGAAAGTGTTTTGGCAATACGTGCTGCCTCTACCCCCAAAGCCTGGGCAGCTAGCTCCACAGTGGCACTTGAAACCGGAAATTCCAGAATACGACTGTCCATCTCCCATTGGGAAAAGTAAGCCCGTACTACTTCAATCGACATAAAATCCTCTCCCTTAACAAGAATGGCTATAGTCTACCATATTTACAAAACCTATTGCAACCAAGAAAAAATTTTGCTACAATGCTGCTGCTAGGAGGCGCGTTATAACAAAAACCAATGCTATGCGTCTTTTGGATCAGGCGCATATTTCTTATGAAGTATCCCAATACACATATGACGAAAATGATTTGAATGGAATGCACGCTGCACAAGGCATTGGCATGGAGCCTGAAA
>CALXCQ010000162.1 GCA_944386835.1 uncultured Oscillospiraceae bacterium
CAGATCCAGGCGGTAGGTGGTGGTGCGCATGGGCTGGCCGTTGAACACATCGCAGACCGCCGCGGCTGCCTCCGCCTGAAAGGGCTGGTGTTTGAATTGTAGTTTCATATTTTAGAATTCTCTCTCAATCGATAATCATTTTTCAAATCATTTTATTAAAAAGGCAGATCATCTATACTATCAAAAAGTCCATTGCCAGCGGTTCTGCTATCACTATTTTCATATTCATCATAAAAAGAACAACATATCTTGCAATTTTGGCAAAATGCGATGTAAATTTCTCTTCTTGCTGATTCATCATAATCTAACCTTGGGATTACAGGAATCTTTATATGGTCTTTTTCCCAGCAGTAGCCGCAAATCGCTCTTTTTTTGTTGCCAGGAAGCGTTTCAAAATATATTGTCCCCTGCGACTTGTCGATGCTCTTTTCAGTTTTCTCTATGGAGCGATAGGTTCTTATTTCCTCTCGTAAAGTTAAGTTTTCACTTTTCAGTTCCTTTATAGTCTGCGCTCTTTCTTTTTTGTTTTCCTTATGATTCTTAATAATGAAACCAAGCCAACCGCCAGCGCCTAATAACGCAATCCCCAGTGTCAGTGCGTTTTCTGTCAACCATGCAATCATTGGCCTTTGCATCCTTTCAAATGACTTTCACCTTGGTATCCGGGGAGAGGTTTTTGAAGATCTCCGTCACATTGATCTTGGCGTCATCGGCGGCAAAGGAGTTGTCCCGAAAAACGGCGCGGAGGGGCTGTTGCTTTGCCATATACTCCACCACGGAGCGGGGTACATTGGGGCTGAAGCAGGCCATGAGGGCACCGTTGTCCACATTGTGGACGGTGCAGCCGTCCAGGTCGGTGCTGGTGTGGGGCAGGTGGATCTCCACGCCCCAGTCCAGCAGACAGGCGTAGAGCAGATCCAGATCGGTGCGGTCGTCCTTGATGTTGGACACCAGGTCGAACATGGACTGCTGATCCAGCTCCTCCGGCTGGTAGTACACATCCTTCATGTTGCTCTCATCGACACGGAAGACACGGAAACCGATGTCCAAGTTCTGCGTGCTCAGGGGGTTGTCCTCTTTGATCTTATTTCCAACTCGACGAATACGTTCCTTTCCGATTTCGCAGATGGTTTTGTAACCCGCTTTATAAGCATCCGACTTTTCATCGCAAGATTCTGGTAGTTGTACTAAAATAAATTTGCGGTGCCCACCATCCTCAGCATTGAGTTGCATTGCTGCATGTGCAGTGGTAGCAGAACCAGAAAAGAAATCAAGAATAATACAATCTGGGCTTGATGTAACACTAATTAAATATTTCATGAGGTTAATTGGTTTCGGGTTATCAAAATGAACCTCTGGAATCAAATTTTTTAGAAAAACGGTTGTACTTTGTGCATCAAAAACACCCCAATCGGATTTAATGGCCTTATTTTCATTAGACATTTCAAACATATATTCCTTTTGCTTAGGCAGAGAATCCTTCCATAAGATTCGCCCTTCTCGAATCATTCTTTCCAATGACTCTTTTGAAAAAGCCCATGTGTTTGTATATTCTTTTCCTGTATTAGGGTCAACAATAGTAAATGCTTCTTCTGGCGCTTTAGTGGTACTTTTAATGTTAGATTCTCGCCACGGACCTCTTGGATCTTTGTCCGGATTTTTGAAGCCATCGGCTTCTGCTGAACGCTTTTCACCCACAAATTTGAAATTTCCATTTCGCTGGTAAGCGACAATATACTCATGAACATTAACCATCATGTTACGAGGTGGAACACCCTTTGCGGAGGCTTTCTTGTCCCAAACAATTGCATCAATAAAGTTTTCTCTTCCGAATATCTCGTTCATCATATTGATAAGATTAGATAATTCATTTTCATCGATGCTAACAAAGATAGCTCCATCATCTGACAAGAAATTTTTCGCAATTATTAAACGAGAATAAAGCATAGAACACCAATCTGAATGAAACCGTCCATTGCTTTCCGTGTTCTCAAACATTTGGTTTTCTTCTTCGTCATACATTCCCATTCGCTCATTTTCTTCCTGCTGGGAACGCTGGAACTTATCCCGATAGATGAAGTCGTGGCCAGTGTTGTAGGGCGGGTCGATGTAGATCATCTTGACTTTGCCCAGATAGCTCTCCTGGAGGATTTTCAGCACCTCCAGGTTGTCCCCCTCGATGTAGAGGTTCTGGGTGGTGTCCCAGTCCCGGCTGTCCTCCTTCACCGGGCGCAGGGTTTTGGTGATAGGCCGGGCGGCTTCGGCAATGGCAACCTTCTTGCCTACCCAGGTAAACTCATAGCACTCGTCGCCGTCCACCACATCCCGGCTGAGCAACTGCTTGAGCACCTCAAAGTTGATGCCCTTCTTGATTTGCCCGTCCTCGCCCCGCATTTCCGTAATCGCAGCGGGGAACAGCGCCCCGATTTTCTCAATATTCCCGGCCACCATATCCGGGGTTTCAAATTTCAGTTTGTCCATAAATATCTCCCCACAAAAGCAATTTACATAAGGCTATTCCTATGATAGAATTAGTCCACAAGGACTCCTTTGAGACAATCTCCAAAGGAGGGAATATAATGATTTTTGTACACGCCTATTGGCGATATAGATTTCATCAATGGGAGCATGTTCGTTCTCATTGGCGCAGACATCCATAACTTGTCTGAGTTAATATTGCTTCTCCTTTAATGGAGAGCAATGCGTACTCATCAACTTTTGTTGGTGAGTATGCATTTACAAAGGAGTCCTTGCTTACTATTTATCCCACACTCCCTTAATAAGGGAGTGTTTTTAATTGTCATTTTCGTATGTATGAAACCATATATCACCTTCCTTAGCATTCGGCGGAGGTGTCGTTCCCACATGAAAGCGAGGCATACTGCTAACCTCCCCGCGAACAGCATGAACTTCTTCTTTCATGCTATTCATCATCTTAATTACATCCGATAACTCTTCATTAGTAATATCACGGGCAATTTTCATTATTGCGTATGTGTCTGCTCCATTGTTGATTATTGTGATATTTTCTCCCTGATTTACTTGAGAATGCCCAATATTCTGAGCAGTAAGATTATTAGCTTTATTTAGTGAACGCCATCCTATAATTCCAACGATAATTCCTATTACTGTAGAAATGATGCCAATAACACCAATCCATTCTGATAAACCCATTTATCCGTTTACCTCCTTCTCTAACCTCACAATCTCCCGTCTTAACTCCATCTGTCGCCCAAGCTGTTTCTCCTTCTTCATCTTCGCTTTCAGCTGGGCGATCTGCTTTTCCAGCTTCTCCCGCTGCTGGGTCTGTTCCACCGCCTCTTTCAAGCTCTCGCCCTGGGGGGCGGCAATAGCGTCCCCG
>CALXCQ010000163.1 GCA_944386835.1 uncultured Oscillospiraceae bacterium
GGACACTACATCTTGCTAGTTACTTGCCAACCCGTCACAAAGCTTTCTATCGTTGTGCTCCCCGGAGCCCTGTTTTCGCCACTCAGAATCCTTTTAATGTTAGTCTGCAGCATAGCGGCAAGGCGGCTCAATCCGTTTGCCGTCAGCTCCCTCTCTTTATCCAACTGTTTGATTTGGCATACAATTCCTGCCCGCGCATCTATAACCGGCGACCATAACTTGGTATTTTTCCCAGGACCTTTTGTCATCAATCCATAAACAGCTTGGATACCGGCACCTGACGCACATCTGCAATTTTGAAAAGCGTTTCCATAGACACGCCAAAGGCACGGGTTGGACTCTCAATTTTTGCAACAAAGGACCAGGATTTTCCAATCTTTTCCGCAAAGGATTCCTGGGTGAATCCCCGCAGTTTTCGATAGTACTGCACTTTCAGGCCGAAGCGAATGTATTGCTCTTCATATTTCGTATCCATATGCCACCTCTTTCTCTGAAAAAAGGGTACCACTGGACCGAAAAATTATTTATGGAATAATAATGTTTTTTTAGTCAATATAATAACATAATAGGGCATTATAAGTACAGGTGCAGGTTTAGATTCTGGTCTACAGGGACAAATAGGAAAAGGTGGTTTGAGATGGACTTGCGAGAAAAAACCTGCTGTTTTATCGGCCATAGTGAGTGTTATCGCTTATCGCCCGAGCAGGTACAGGGGGCCATTGAAGATTTGATAAAACGAGGCGTGACGGCCTTTCTCTGCGGTGGAATGGGACAATTTGACTGGATATGTGCCCGACAGACTTACCGGCAGAAAGAGAAATACCCGGATATCCGCTGCGACCTGGTCATCCCCTATCTGACTTTCCGGATACAAGAGCCAAAATACTTTGACAGCATTCTCTATCCGGAGGGATTTGAAACGTACCATTTCAAGTCCGCTATCGGAGCCCGGAACCGCTATCTGGTAGACCACTCTGCCTACGCCCTGTGCTATGTAACCCACAGCTGGGGCGGAGCCGCCCAAACCTTTGCCCGCACCCAGCGGCAGCGCCTTACGATTGTAAATCTGGGCACAGAGGCCTGACGGCATCTCTTTTCACTGCCCGCCGCTTTCCCCCATGGCTCCAACAGAACACAGAGTGACTTCCCCGTTTTCCCGCCCCTTTTTCCTTCCCCGCCATTTCCTCTCCCATGACTTGGACGGAGTAAAGGGCAACCTCTCCCGCAAACAGTACAGGGACAGATGTGATAAACACGCCTGCCCCTGTATTCGGCTGTCCTTTTCGGACGGTCCTTATTCTTTTCTTACAGTCCCATTTCCTTCTTCACTTCGCCGAAGCAACGGATGGCAAAGTCCAGATCTTCTTTGGTATGACCTGCGGAAATTTGGGTCCGTACCCGATCCCGGCCCTTGGGAACCACCGGATAGCAGAATCCTACCACATAGACGCCCTTGTCCAGCATTCTGGAAGCAAACTCGTTGGCTACCTTGGGATCATAGAGCATAACCGGAACAATGGGATGCTCACCGGGAAGCAAGTCAAAGCCCAGCTTCTCCATCCCGGCACGGAAGTAGTTGGCATTTTCATGGACCTTATCTCTCAGAGCGGTAGATTCGTTGAGCATATTGATGGTCTCAATGGTCGCGGCACAGATAGCCGGAGCCAGAGAGTTGGAGAACAGATAGGGACGGCTTCTCTGGCGAAGCAGATCCACAACTTCTTTCTTGGACGCCGTATATCCGCCGGAAGCTCCTCCCATGGCCTGCCCAAACGTGCCGGTCAGGATATCCACCCGGCCCATGACGCCGCAGTATTCCGGTGTTCCGCGGCCATGCTCACCCATAAAGCCCACTGCGTGGCTGTCGTCCACCATAACCAGCGCATCATAGGCCTCAGCCAAGTCGCAAATTCCCTGTAAATTGGCAATATAGCCGTCCATGGAGAATACACCGTCGGTGGCGATCATAATCCGCTTGCAACCGGTCGCTCTGGCATCTTCCAGCTGCTTCTTCAGATCTTCCATATTGTTGTTTTTATAGCGGTACCGCTTTGCCTTGCAGAGTCTTACGCCATCGATAATGGACGCATGGTTCAGTTCATCGGAGATAATTGCATCCTCCGGCCCCAAAAGAACCTCAAACAGGCCGCCGTTGGCGTCAAAGCAAGAGGAATACAAAATTGCATCTTCCATGCCTACGAAATCTGCAATCTTTCTCTCCAATTCTTTGTGAATCTCCTGGGTACCGCAGATAAAGCGGACAGAAGAAAGTCCGAAGCCCCACTTATCATAGCTGGCCTTCGCCGCGGCAGTCAGCCGGGGATGATCGGAAAGTCCCAGATAGTTGTTGGCGCACATATTGACGACGCTCTTCGCCTTTGTGGTGTCGATTCTTGACTGCTGGGGTGTGGTGATGATCCGCTCTTCTTTGTAGGTCCCGGCTTCCCGGATCGCATCCAGTTCCGCCTGAAACTGCGCAAATGCTGTTTTCATTGTCTGCCGCCTTAACAACTCTTGGTTCTCTCAAATGTTTACTTCTTCGTCCAATCCAAAATGACTTTCCCGGACTTTCCGCTGTGCATTGCCGCAAAGCCCTTTTCAAATTCCGTATAGTGGAACCGGTGGGTAATGGCCGGTGTCAGATCCAGGCCCCCCTGGACCATATAGGACATCTGGTGCCAGTTGTCCATCTTCCGTCCGTAAATTCCCTGAAGGGTCAGGCCCTTGCCAATGACCAAATTCATATCCATGCTGATAGGGCCGTCTCCCAGCCCCAGGAGACTGATCTTTCCGCCGTTCCTCATAACGGAAAGCATCTGCTTCAAAGCCGCGCCGCTTCCAGACATTTCCAGGCCCACGTCAAAGCCCTCCACAAGGCCCTTCTGACGCATAGCCTCTTCCAAATCGTCACGGCCCGTGTTCACTGCCGCGTCTGCGCCCATTTTCCGAGCCAGTTCCAGACGATAGTCGTTCAGATCCGTCACAATCACCCGGCGGGCACCGGCATATTTGCAGATTGCTGTAGCCAGGATGCCGATGGGGCCTGCTCCTGTAATCAGCACATCCTCGCCCACCAGATCGAACATCAGGGCCGTGTGGGTGGCGTTTCCTACGGCATCAAACATAGCCACTACATCCTCATCCAGGCTGGGATCGATCCGGATTACATTGGTGGCGGGAATGCAGACATATTCCGCAAAGGCGCCGTCCCGGTCAACGCCTACGCTGACGGTATCCTTGCACCACTGGATGTTTCCGTTGTGACAATTGCGGCAATGTCCGCAGGTAATGTGTCCCTCTCCGGATACCCGCTGGCCGATGGAAAGACCCGTAACACCGGGGCCCATTTCCACGATCTCACCTACATATTCATGCCCGATTACCATAGGCGGTTTCACATGCTGGGCGGACCATTCGTTCCAGTCGTAGATATGTACGTCTGTACCGCAAATTGCCGTTTTATGGATTTTGATCAGTACCTCTCCCGGTCCCGGAACAGGAACAGGGACCTGACGCAGCTCTAATCCGGGAGCCGCCGCCGGTTTCACAATTGCATCCATCATTTGCATACACATGTCCCTCCAACAAATACATTTAAGCTCGTCATGTACGTGTAGCAAAGACACCATACCACATTCTTTGTGCAATTACAATAGATTCTGGCAAAAAAAAGTGAAAAACTTGTAAATTTTATCACGTAGCTCATTGGATGAAACGAAAGCTTATCAAAACCTGTTCCTCCCGACCGGATTTGTCTGTTTTATAGGGACACTTGATTATGGATGGCATACTCGTTGGGTTGGCTCCTCTTTGTCCCGGCAAGACAAAAGCGGCCGGGATCTCCGCCGCCTTACGGATTTCGAAAAACAAGAATCCCCTGTTCCTGCAAAATTGCCACTTGTATCTTTCCGTCAAAATATATTATACTCAGAAATAATAGGCAAACATTTCCGGTTTGCCTGATTCACCTGCCGTTTTCCCCTAAGAAAGAAGGATGAAATGTCTAAGACAAGAAAGATTTACCTTGTCCGTTTGGTGGCCCGCTGCCTGATTTTCCTGGCCTGTGTCCTTTTATACCTATTCCGGCGGGATGCCTTTTCGGTATTGGATGGTCTGAACTTTTTCCGAAGTCTCTCACCTTTGCATCTTTTGTGGCTCATATGGGTGGTAGACATGTTTCTTCAGATTGTACCCATACAAAACAAAGTCCCATTGGGTTCCCAAAAGCTCTTTGCCAACCACTTTAAGCCTATCCGGGAGAGAATTAACTATGAGGCCCTGCGGAACTATATCGTATCTATGACGAAAGCCGCATATAAGGTCTTCCTCCTCTGGTGTCTGCTCATTGCAGGAATCGGACTTCTGTATTATGGTGGCATACTGGATAAAATTAACCTATTTATGATTTCGGTTTTGTTCTATGTGTGCGATTTGATTTGTGTCCTCATCTGGTGCCCATTCCGGTTAATTATGAAAAACCGCTGCTGCACCACTTGCCGGATTTTTAACTGGGATCATCTCATGATGTTCTCTCCTCTGATATTTATGGGCGGTTTTTTTGCCTACTCCCTTGTGATCATGTCTGCCGTCGCCTGGCTTGTCTGGGAGCTTTGCGTCATGATGTACCCGGAGCGGTTTTGGGAGCACTCCAATGCAGCGCTGAAATGCTCCGAATGTACCGATAAACTCTGTACCCAATATTGCCACAAACTTCGCAGCTGAGCAGATCCTAAACGGGGCAAGCGTCCATTACCGCTGTGCAAAAGCCCGGAAATGCCGAAAGTCTTCGCCGCCGCTTTTCCTCCTCTTCCAAGGGGATACTGTGGAATTCGCCCTTTTGGGGGATGGCCTCTTCTTTCTACTCTTCCGGGGAGATACCGTGAAGTTCGCTCTCTGGGGGATGGCCCCTTCTTCCTCTTCCAAGAGGATGCTGCTCAGATACGACTCTGACCCTCATTTCCGTCTTGTACCAAAACACAGTCTGCACCGGATCATCTGCTTCTCAGCCAACAAAAACACCACGACAGACGTCGTGGTATTTTTATGGCCTTAGGGGGCATTTTCTATGCCCCCTTCCGATTTTCGATCCCCTTAGCAGGCGTTTTTCGCCACTTTGAGAAGGTTCTTTGGATGTAATTATCCTTTCCCACCGTTTCCACTCACAATGCGTACTTTTTTCGTTTCCCTGCAAAAAATGCTGCCGACAGGAAAAAGGCCATGATTTCCGCCAGCACCACGGACACCCAAATTCCTTCAAATCCCCAGAGAAAAGGAAGCAGCAAAACTGCACCAGCCTGAAAAACCAGTGTCCGAAGGAAGGATATCAACGCAGAAGTCAGGCCGTCATTTAAGGCCGTAAAGAAGCCGGAGGCAAAAATGGCAAAACCCATAAACGGGAACGCGATTCCATAAATCCGCAGGCCAGATACGGTCATATCCAAAAGCTTCTGACTGTAACTGACGAATAAACAGGCCAAAGGATACGCCAAAAGTTCCGCAGTGAGCAGCATCACAAGGCCACATACAGCCAGGATAACTCCGCTCTTTTGCAAAATATTCTTCTTTTCCCTGTGGTTGGCCGCACCGTTATGATAGCTGATAACAGGCGCACATCCGATGGTGTAGCCTACAAAGGTGGCGCTGAAGATCATGCTGACATATTGCATAACCCCGTAGGCCGCCACCCCATCTTCCCCTGCGTACCGGAGCAACTGAAAATTATAGAGCATGCCAACAATATTCATGGAAATATTGCTCATGAACTCAGAAGAACCGTTGCCGCAGGCTTTCAGGAGTACTTTCCCGTCCAAACGGGCCTTTCCTAACCGAAGGATGCTGTCATTTTCCCTCCAAAAATAAACAAAAGGCACAATGCCCCCTACCAATTGGCTCAATGCCGTGGCAATCGCCGCACCGGCCAGTTTATATTCCTGGGGCAATAGCAGAACCAAAACTCCGTCTAAAACCATGTTGGTGGCACCAGCCGCCATGGTTACCATCAGCCCCAGCCGAGGCTTTTCCGCTGCTACCATAAAGTTTTGGAATACAAATTGCAACACCCAAAAAGGTAAAGCACAGTGAATAATCCGGCCATAGAGGACGCAATTCTCCAGGATTTCTCCTCTGGCTCCCAAGCCCCTGGCAATGGGGCGGATCCATACAAAGCCCAGAACGGCAAAAACCAGACCTACGAAAAATGTTGTATAGACAAACAACGAAAAATACCGGTTTGCCGCCTCCTTATCCCCCCTGCCGTAGACACTGGCCACAATCGCTGTACCACCGGACCCAAAGAGTAGCCCTACCGTACCGGTAATCATCAAATAGGGCATAATCAGGTTTACCGCTTTAAAGGGAATATCTCCTGCAAAATTGGATACAAAAAATCCGTCTACCACACTGTAAATGGAAATAAAAATCATCATGGCGACAGAAGGCAGGGTAAATTGGCACAGTTTTTTATAAGTAAAATGATCGGAAAGCTGTATGCGCATAAAGTCCTCCTTTACAGCTTCTCAATTTCCTGGCGAAAACAGCGGGCATATTTTTCCATCAGCTGGATGTACATTTCCACTTCTGCCTCCGGCCAGGTGTCAAAGGCTCTGACCTCTGCTTCATACAACCGTGCCGCCGTTTCCTGTACATATGCCTTGCCTTTCTGTGTCAAAAGGACCTTCTTGGCTCTTTTGGTATAAGCCTGCAGATAAAGAATTCCGTCTGCCTCCAGGCTTCGGATGGCGGAGTTCACTGTCTGCTTGCGAAGACCTGACTTTTTATAGATATCGCTGAGCAGGCACTCCCCATCCGACTCATAGATAGCATACAGTACAATGGATACGCTGTCTGAAATTCCCAACTTCAGAGATGACTGGTGATATAAAGCATCCATTTCCGTGGTCAAATAGTTGATGCGCCGAATACAGTTCTTTCTTTGCGCTTCCATCCCACGTCCTCCTATCGTACGAAATCGTACCTTGCATTATAGTACGATTTCGTACTATTGTCAACGGATATACCCCGCAGTTTCAACCGGTAACCGCCTTTCCAAACCTTGGAAGGGTAAATTCTGAATGGGGACAAAATTGTCCCTTCACCCAAAGGCGCTCTACCATGAGGAAAGCCCTGAAAACGGTCTCAGCCAATTAAGCCTCTGCTTGCCTCAGTCTCTTTTGGGGGTACCTTTGTAAAAAAAGCGCCAGGCGCCCTTTCGGGCCGCCTGGCGCTTTTCCATTCTGTTTCACTCTGCGAAAACAGAAACAAATCCTAAATCGGCTACACTATACGAACCATATTGGGACAAGAAGGAAGCAAAAATATAGTCTGCAAACTCCAAGGCAATCACGCCCTGCAACTCCATCATCCCCGCTACATCCGCCTCATGGATAATCCCTGCACTTTCCGTATGCACAAAGGGAACCAGGGAATCCTTTGTAAACTCC
Organism: uncultured Oscillospiraceae bacterium; assembly: GCA_944386835.1. Classification (GTDB taxonomy): domain Bacteria; phylum Bacillota; class Clostridia; order Oscillospirales; family Oscillospiraceae; genus CALXCQ01. The sequence goes on from CALXCQ010000163.1 coordinate 7,440, forward strand.
GCCGGATCCACAATACCGTACCCGTAAAACTGCGTCTGCTCTGCCTCCGGCGGCGAGTAGACATAGAAAGCCAACAAGCATTCCTCCTCTTCCGGGAGCAAAAGCCATACGGCAACAGTAGTTATATTGTTGGCTGTATAGCTGTGACTCAGATAAAACGCCTGCTCCTTTTCGGAGTATGCCAGCTGAGCACAGTCAAAGTTGCCGTCTTCTTCGATAACCTCCGTATAGAATTTCATATCAGAATCCGCTTCCGTGTAATGAGACAGCAACCAATTTTTGAGAAGTGCATACGCTTCTTGTCTGCGGCCCGTACTCTGGCCAACCGGTTGCAACTCCGACAGGGCAGTCAACTGCGTCGCCGCGAAGCCGTCAATCACAGAAATGGGCAGCGCCAGGTTCAGATTTTGTCCGTCTGCCAAAGTGGCAGAAGTAATGCCTATTACCTGCCCATATTTATTGATTAAAGCGCCTCCGCTGCTGCCAGGAGAAATCGGTGCGCTGGTTTGAATATAGCTGACGTCGGAAGTTACCCGGTTGGGGTTAGAAATAATCCCCTGAGAAATGGTGCTTTGCAGACCCAGGGGGCTGCCGATTGCATAGACCGTCGCCCCACCTACCACTGTACTTTCGTCCCCCGGTTCCAAATAGGGGAAGTTATCCCCTTTTACCTGAATCACTGCCCAGTCCTCTGCGGGATTGTAGTCGTAAACACCGGTCACGTCATACTCCTTCTGGGTGTCGGACGTGATAATCTTGGCAGAAGCTGCCCCTTCAATTACATGATAGTTGGTAACCGCCGTGCCTTTCTCATCCAGAAAGAACCCGCTGCCAGACGCGATTGCCATGCCTTGTGCATTGTAAATTTCAATATAAAAGACGGCAGGAGAACATTGGGCATAGATTTCTTCCGCTGTCAGCTCCGTTTTCTCCGCACTGTGCCTTGCAATGGCCGAGACATCATAATAGGTATGATACTGCGCTTGGGTAAAGACGCCGGCGGCAATGAGCTTCTCTGCCAGCGTCTCCGTGGTTCCGTTGACGGTAACCGGCAGAGCCGCATAGGAGACCACAACCACATCTGCCCGCCAGAAGTCTGACGTATGGACACAATCCGGCAAAATTCCGATCTGCCTGGCCAGGGTATAGGGATTGTCCCAGGTGAAATCCCGGTTGTCCGTATCAGAATATCCCAATGCCCGCAGGACAAAGGTCAAATACATAGCCGCACTGGCAGTTCCTGCTCCAAATTGGGTATCGGATACACCATTGGTCAGGCCATTTTCGTAGGCATACCCTACATAGGGATCGGCCCAACCAGCCACGTCAGTAAACGGATGCTCCCAGGCGCCGTTTAATGCCTCTTCTTCTTTCCCCAAAACCCGAATCAGCATGACCAGGGCCTCTGTCCGGGAGGGTTCCCGGTCCAAATCGAAATCGGTTTCCGAAACTCCCTGGAATAATCCCAACGCTTTTAAATCCGAAGCCAATTCTTCTTCATAGGAAGTGTTGCGGACAGACGCTGCTGCCGTTGTGTAGGGCAAGCTGCTAATACACAGCACCAGACACAAAACAACGGAAATCACACGTTTTTTCAAACTATCTCCCCCTTACAAAAAACGGTATCACCATTTGGCCCTATTGCAGGTTGTGCCAAGTTACCAGATAGGTTTGACTTTACTATACAGTATAACACGAACCAGTACAACACGGAGAAAAGCAAATCTCCTATTTTTTATTGATTTTATAGACGAAAGTCGTCTTATAATTTCTTGCAAGTGTTTAAAGAAGTGGGTAAAAGGCCTGTATTTTCAAGGGCTTTCCCGTTTCTGCTTGTGTCTTCTCCTATTGCCGCATAAGTTAGTTTTGTGAAGTTGGGCACCATTTTAGCACCACAAACAAGACAGTAAACATAAGTACAGGACGGTGCTATTACGCCCACAATGGCAACTCTATTTATGGCACTATGTTACGCATTAGATGTTCAATAAGCCTTACAAGAAAGACATTACAGGCACTGAAATGTATTTATACCTTTTCCTTCAAAATACCCTTTAACTGCGTAACACTTCAAAGAGAATACCACTTATTTGAGGTGTCTTTACTCTTCCATTTCTCTATGAAAAGTTCCGCAGCAAGCATAGGGAAGGGTTACCCCTTCCGTAAAAACCACTCATTTCCGTCTGCGACAATAAGATGGATTTTTACTTGTTGAGAACATCCCAAACCCACACTAAACTGAAACCCGCCTATCTCGTTATCTTCTTCAAAATACGATGATAAATAGGAGCGTTGGGTGATGGCGTTGTAATTGGAACTAAAAGTCCATCTTTGATGAATTGTTCAATACGCAAAGCAATCCACCCATCACCGATTCCCAATTGATATTTCCCAAGCACCTGTCCGACAAGGATTGCTTCTTTGAATTCATCCTCCAAGGTACTCAACTCGCGAAGAATAAACGTATCATACAGAGTTTCCGGTACGCTGACCAGTTTACCATTTACAACAGCACGAAGGAGAGAGCTTTCATACTGAAGCTCTTTCCAACGATTCGCCAAACTATGGAGATAATTTGTCGGCAGCTTCTTTCCCGGTAATCCCATCCGTCCTAAGTGATAGGGCTCAACTTCACCCCATCCGTGATACTGGACAATGCAGCCGTCAGGTCTTGCTTCCCACGACGGGAGTTCCACTAGGGTAACATCCAACTTTTCAAGTCCAATAGGTCGCAGCTGCTCCATAAGCCAATACAGGCCGCACACATCATCTGGTTCTCGTCCTACCCACACTCGAATGGACTCTCCGTGCTGAACCTGTTCCAGTAGCGCAGCATAACTCTTGCGAGATGTGTCGAGGAGTTCGGCTACAACATCAGATGCCATACTGGGGTGAATACTCATCAGAAGAGATAATGCTGACTCTCGCTCCAAGCCGATTCCTGTTTCGGAAATTTTGCCCACTGACAATGCCAACGGAAGATTGATGATATTCTTCCGATTTCCTTCTAACGGAACAGAGTTTTCCCAACCGGAACGCTCTCGCTCTTCTACTTGATGCTGGAATTTTTGGACTTCTTCTTGCGTAATTGTCCCATCAGTGTCAGAGATAATTACACTGGTTGCACCGCCTAAATAACCTTTATGCCCGATTGCAACCGCCATAGTTCCTGCAACACTATCACTAAACACTACTTCTAACATAACATTATTCACCTTTTAGCAAAATTCCAAGTTTTCGCTTTTTATAGCAATATTATAGCACCCAGTATAAATTTTTCTATTACTTTTGTTTTCCCCATTTGTACGAAACAGCAGAGCCGGTCGCTCTCATATAGTATGGTTTTTCTTATATCTTCCCGTATTGTTTTATATCGCCACAGAAAATCCGGGCACCATTTGGGTACCAAAGCGTCAAAAATCATTGTTGTTTTGTGTGTCCTAATCTGCGAAAACCTCCTTATTCTGCAAGGGATTTCACAGTTTAAGATATTTTTAGAGTGCAAATCAAATACTATTTTTTAGTAATTTTTCCTTTTTCTATTGGGCTTCCTTGCCTGATGAACTGATGCACTCTTTTTCTCTTTCCTTACCGGTTCCACGCCATGGCAACAACAACGCCGAAATAAGCATGGCTAAGTTTGGGCAGACGTCTGTCTTTGCGCCTTGCCATAATCGCTACCGGTCACATCCGGAAACGCAGTCTGGGGAAGCTCCACATTTTTCTCTTCCACTGTCATTTTTTCTCTGATGCATTCCATGGGCATACCAGAGCAACAGCAAGTAAGCAAAGCCGCTTCTCCTCTGCGCTTGCTTCCACTTAAGGTGTAAAATTAACCGCTGATCCACACAAAACCAGTCTGGACTCTGCACTCAGATGATCAATAACCTGCAAAAGTTCTTTTGAACCTCCCAATTCCTTTGACAATGTTCCCCTCTGTCATAGATTGCTTTTACCGCTGGTGCATGGTATGATAAAAAAGAGAGAAAGGCTGATTTGCAGGATGAACTCCGGAAGAAAGGATTTAACATGGAGAAGCGGATATTTTTAATTACCGGTGCAAACGGCTTTCTGGGAAACAATATTGTCCGTCTATTGGCAGCAAAAGGAGAAAATGTTCGGGCTTTACTGCTCCCCGGCGACACTCCGGTCTCTTTACAGGGACTTGCCTGCCAGATCTATTTCGGGGATGTCACCCGGGCAGAGACGCTTGGAGAATTTTTTCAGGCAGCGGAAGATGTCCAGTTATTTGTGATTCACTGCGCCGGTATTGTTTCCATTGGGACAAGGCCCCATCGGCAGGTAAAAGAAGTAAACGTCAACGGTACCAAAAACATCGTTCAAAAAGTTCTCGAAACCCATGCCAAGCTGATTTATATCAACACGGTCCACGCAATCCCTGAGCAACCTCCGGGTAAGGTAATGGCCGAGGTGACAGCCTTTGATCCACAAAAGGTAGTAGGAGAATATGCCAAGACCAAAGCCGAAGCAGCCAACTACGTGTTGCAGATGAGAAAAACCTCCGGTTTAAACGCCTGTATTCTGCATCCTTCCGGGATGATTGGTCCTTATGATTTTGGAAACAGCCACCTGACCCAGCTAATACTGGACTATGCCAATGGGCGGCTGAGAGCCTGTGTGAAAGGTGGCTATGATTTTGTAGACGTGCGGGATGTGGCCCAGGGGGCGATTCTGGCCTGCCACTATGGAAAACCGGGACAGTGTTACATCCTCTCCAACGTCTTCCTGAGTATCCCGGAGCTGCTCAGTCTCATTGGCAAAGTGGGAAATATTCCCAGAGTGAAGCATATTTTACCCATGTGGCTGGCTAAATTTACAGCACCTTTGGCGGAGGAGTACTATAAGCTGCAGCATCAGCCCCCCTTGTACACCAAATACTCTCTTTATACGCTGACGGCAAACGGAAAATTTACCAATGAAAAAGCAAAACGAGAGATATGCTACACAACCAGAGACATGGAAAGTACCATACGGGACACTTTGGCCTGGTTGCGCTGTCAAAAACGGATCCCATAGCAATCTGCCGGTCCTGGGACCGGGGCACCCCATTTTCTCCCGTGTCCACTTCCCGGCTGGCCCGTTATAACACAAGAAGACCGGGTTGCGCCGGCTTTGATTCTACGCAGCTACCAAGATCGAAGGTTTCTCAAGAATGGGCAGTTGCAATCCCTGTTACGGGAAAGTATGGGCTTTCCCAGACGTATCTTTTGTAAGAATTTTAATTTGGAGAGGCAAGCATGAAGTATAAACCATTTGGGAAAACAGATCTTATGGTGTCGGAAATTGCCCTGGGAACCTGGGGGATTGGTGGGGCCGGATGGGATGAAAACACAGAGGAAACCCGTCTGGACACAATCCGGTCAGCCATTGAAAGCGGAATTAACTTTATTGACACCGCTCCGGCTTATAACGGCGGTGTCGCCGAAGAATATGTAGGTCGCGTCATCCAGGATATGGGCGTAAGGCAGAATGTATACCTGGTTACCAAGTGCGGAACTGAGTTTATTGACGGCAAATATGTCCGCAGCTGTGCAAAGGATACGATTTTGCGGGAGTGTGAAACCTCTTTGCGCAACCTGCGCACCGACTATATCGATCTGTACCTAATCCACTGGCCCGATGCCAGTGTCCCCATTTCCGAAACCATGGGTGCTCTGTGGCAGCTAAAAAAGCAGGGTAAAATCCGGCATATTGGCGTATCCAATTTCTCCCAGAAGCAGATTGTCGAAGCAAGCCAGTATTGCCCCATTGAAGCTTATCAGCCCCAATATTCCATGGTTCACAGAAGTAACGAGCCGCAGATGCAGTGGGCTGCTGCCCAGGGTATGGGCGTTATGTGCTACGGCTCTCTGGGCGCCGGTATTTTAACCGGCATCTACCGGAAGCGGCCCAGGTTTGCCCCCTCTGACAACCGCAGCCGGTTTTATAAACATTTTAAAGAGCCTATGTTCTCTCGAATTATGAAACTGGTAGAACTTATGGACATTATTTCCGCTGCCCACGGTGGCATTCCTCTGGCTCAGATCGCCATTAACTGGTCTGTTCAGAAAAACTTTGTTGCTTCCTCTATCATCGGCGTACAGCACAGAGAGCGAATTTTGGAAAACTGCGGAAGTTTTGACTGGGAGCTGACACCGGAAGAAACCAGAATTCTGGATGCAGCCATTCACCTGTATTTGGAAGAAGGGAGCACGGTCAAATAAGGTTTCCGCAATTGGCAAACAGATCACCATTGGCAAAAAAACGAAGAACCGGTTTGGTTCTTCGTTTTTTTTGACTTTAGTCGTCGTGATGCTTGCCCATACCGGCCGGCGGCAGAACCCGACGGGCGGAAATGACAATGGCAATCAGAGTCATGACATAGGGGATCATCATCAGGAAGTTGGCATTGATAGACGCATTCTGGATGACGGTCCGCAACGCTTCAAAGAAAGCGAAGAAGCAGCCGCCCCAGACAGCTCCCAGAGGATTATAGCCGCCAATGACGTTGATAACCATACAGATATATCCACGACCGGCAGTCATGCCCTCCGTGTACATGCTCAACTGGCCCAGAGACAGATAAACACCTGCCAGGCCGGACAGAGCACCGCAGACTAACTGACCCGTATATTTATACCGGATCGTGTTGAGGCCCACTGTGGAAGCCGCCACCGGGTCCTCGCCTACCATGCGCAGCCGCAGGCCAAACTTGGTTTTAAACAAAAATGCCCAGGCCACCAGGACAATGACCAATGTGAGGAAAAACAGGATGTTCTGCGTCTTCAGGATTTCTCCCAAAACCGGAATCTTTTCCAGCCAGGTCCCGGCAAAGCTGGTAAAGCCATTGACCAGAGGGGACATGCTCTCGTTGTCCCACACCAGCTTTACCAGCAAGGGCGCCAGGGCAGTGGAAAGCAAGTTCACGCATACACCACTGATTGCCGGATTGACCTTGAAGGTCACATGAAGGATGCCGTTAAGAACAGCAAAAACCATGCCGGCAACCACACCACACAAAAGTCCTATCCAGGGGCTGCCGGAAAAATAGGCACCCAGTACACCAAAAAAGGCGCCGCCGATCATCATACCTTCACAGCCCAGGTCGGTAATGCCTGCCCGAACCGAATAGGCGCCGCCAGTGGAGGCCAGAATATAGGGAATTGCCATACGCAGCGTAGCTGCAATAATCAAAATAATCATGTTCCGGCCTCCTTATGCTTCCGATTCTCCTGTTTCTTACCAGCCGGTAGTCTCTTTTTCAGCCACTGGAAGGAACAAATGGCCTTAATCATGTTGGGTGCTGCCACAAATACCACTACAAAGGCCTGAATCACACTGACAAACTCTTTGGGCACATTGGAAGTCCGGTTTAAAATCATGGCACCGGCTTTCAAAATGCCAAACAAAATTGCTGAGACCACAGAAAACAGCGGGTCGTAAGCTGCCAGAGCCGCAACCGAAATACCAGACCATCCGTAGTTATCGGAAAAGCCGTCAATAAATTTAAAATTGACGCCCAGAATCATGCTGGCTCCACACAGGCCGGCCAAAGCACCGCTGAGGGCAAAGCTGAAAAGGAAGATCCGATTGACACGAATTCCCGCCGTTTGCGCCGCCCGCAGATTCTTCCCGATGACCTGCATTTTATAGCCTACTACGCTTCGCTTCATCACGATTTCCAGTAGAATTGCCAAGGCAATGGCCAGGAAAATGGCATAGGTCAGCTGGGTGTTTTTCATCAGCTTTCCGATCACGGCGCTGTCTTGAATCGTCTCCGTCATGCCCCAGATGCTTCCTTCTGCACGGAACGGGTCGTTGCACAGATAGGAGACAAACAGCGCAATAATTTCATTGAGCATAACGGTGGTAATAATTTCTCTGGCTCCAAACCGGTTTTTTAGCCACGCGGTCAGCCCACCAATGGCTGCGCCTGCCAGGGCGCCACCCAGGACACAGATCGGCAGATGGAGAATCATGGGCAGGCCTTTCAGGTAGGCCCCCAACAGAGCCGACATCATGGCGCCGCTGAGCATTTGCCCTTCCAGACCCAGATTCACCAGGCCACATTTCGCCGCAATGGCGTAGGCTACACCGGTAAACATAAGGGGCGTTGCCTGGGCAAATACGGAGGCAATGTTCTTCGCACTGCTAAAAGCCAGCGCGAACACCTGATAATAGACCCAGAAGGGATTGTAGCCACTGATGGCAATGAGGATTCCTCCGGCAATCAGCGCCAGAACAAACGCCAGAATTGGCGTCTTGACTGCAAGCCAAATTGCCTTCCCATTCTTTTTCAGGTTAGCCATTCCCCTCCTCCTTTCCCTTTTTCAAGTCTGCCAGAGAACCGCCGGTCATCAGCATACCCAGTTCCACGTCACTGAGCACATCCGCTTCCACTTCGTAGACCAGTTTTCCCTCGTACATAACGGCAATCCGGTCGCTCAGCTGCATCACTTCATCCAAATCGGCAGATACCAGCAAAATGGCAGCTCCCCCATCCCGCAGCTGACGGATGCGGCCCCGGATATATTCCGATGCACCTACGTCTACGCCCCGGGTCGGCTGCGCTACAATGAGTACATCCGGCTTCTTGGAAAGAGCGCGGGCAATGATGACCTTCTGGGCATTGCCGCCGGATAAGGCTCCTACTTTGGTCTGAGAATCCGGCGCTTTTACCTGGAACTCCTGACGCAGGGTATCCGCCTGCTCCAGAATCGTCTTGCGGCGTAAAAAACCATGGTTGGCATACTCCGGCGTATCCTGATACCCCAGAATGAGATTGTCGCTGATGGACATGGAGGCCACCAGCCCCATGGCATTCCGGTCTTCCGGAATATGCGCCAATCCCTTTCGCAAGAAAGCGCTGGGTCCGCCTTTCACCGGCTCTCCCCGTAGCCGCAGGTCCATACTTTGCGGCTGCCGCAAACCGGTAATACATTCCAGGAGCTGGGTCTGGCCATTGCCTTCAATGCCGGCAATTCCCAGAATTTCGCCACTGTGTAACTTCAAGTTGATAGCATCCAGGACGTCATGCCCTTTTTCCCGCAGGGTCAGATTCTCCACGGAGAAAATCACATCGCCCCGGGATTTGGCCCGCTCCACAACGCCCAAGTCCACATGACGGCCTACCATCATATCGGACAGATCGGTAAAAGAGGCTTGGGCCGGGTCCACGTCGTCCCGAATCAGTTTCCCGTCCCGCAATACCATAACCCGGTCGGCAATGGCCTTTGTCTCTTTCAACTTGTGGGTAATAATGACGATGCTCTTTCCACTGGCCCGCAGGTTTTTGAGCACTACAAATAAGTCATCCACTTCTTTGGGCGTGAGCACTGCCGTGGGCTCGTCCAAAATAATGACTTCCGCCTTTCGGTAAAGGGTCTTTAGAATCTCCACTCTCTGCTGTTCGCCTACCGACAGCTTACCTACCTTTGCATGGGGATCAATGTTAAAGTGGAATTCCTCAATCAGATCTTTTACCACCTGATATTCTTTTTTCTTATCTACAAAAATACCTTTACACGGTTCGTCGCCTGCAATAATATTGTCCGCCACAGTAAACGCCGAAACCAACATAAAGTGCTGATGTACCATGCAGATGCCCAGGTTAATGGCATCCAGAGGTTTTTTGATTTCCACTGGTCTTCCCTTAAAGAAAATTTCTCCTGTATCCATACTGTGCATGCCATAGAGAATCTTCATCAAGGTAGTTTTGCCGGCTCCGTTTTCACCCAGGAGTGACAGGATTTCTCCTTGCTCCAACCGGAAATCCACGGCGTCAACCGCCTTGGTCCCGGGAAAGGACTTGGAGATATTTTTCATTTCAATGACATTCATGCTCTTCTTCCTTTTTCAGCGCCAAAAGGCGGCCAGTTTATCTGTAAAGGGAGATGCTCTGTGTCTCTGACACTTTTGGCCAGAGACACAGAGCGCTGACAGGTAGAAAATTAACCGAAATAGTTATAGGTTTCTGCCCACTCGTCAATCTCATCGGGATCATAGACGAATTCGATTTCTCCGTCCACAATCTTCTGCTGTACGTCTTCCAGAATGGTCTGAATCTCTTCCGGAATCTCAATGTTTACGCCGTCAAAGCTGATTTCGCAGGCACCGTCGGCAATGCCGTATACCAAAGTGCCGGACTGCCATTCATCATTGAGAATCATTTCGACTGCCTTGTAGACAAAGTTGTCAAATCTGGTAATGGAGATACACAGCTGGTTGGTCTCGGAGACCAGAGCCGGGCTGGTGCTGCAGAAGTACCGGCCGGATTCCTCGGCAGCTGCCAGAACGCCGTTGGCGGAAGAGCCACAGTTGACGGATACGACATCTGCACCGGCGCCAAACATGGTCAGAGCAATTTCCTTTGCGGTAGTGGGGTCTGTGTAGCTACCAACAATGGAGTACAGGAGTTCACAGTCATGGTTCATATATTTGACGCCTGCCAGGAAGCCGGCAGCACCGCCACGGGAGGTGGGGGTATCTGCGCCGCCAACAAAGCCAACTTTGTTGTCTTCATTTGCCAGGCCGAACTCTTCCGGTCTTGTGGTCACCAGACCTGCCAGGCAGCCGGACAGGAACTGCCACTGGGGATAGTCAGCCCGGATACCAACTACGTTTTCCAAATCTGTCTTAACACCGGCGTCAATGAGGGCAAACTTCTGGTCCGGATAGGCCGCAGCTGCCTCTTCCATGGCATCTCCGCGGTCGGAGCCTACCACGATAATCAGGTCGTACAGTTCGTCGCTGGCAAATGCGTCAATCTGGGTTGCAGCCTCGCTGACGGTAGCTGCTTCTACATATTTAAAGTCGATTCCCAGTTCTTCTTTTGCCTGATTGATGCCTTCCCAGCACCAGTCGTTAAAGTTCAGGTCGCCCAGAGTGCTGAAAATAATGGCAATATTGGCAGTGGGTTCCGTTGTGCCGGTAGTATCGCCGTTGGTGGTTTCCTCAGTGTCGTTGGTCTGATCTTCCTGTGTGGTTGCCGGATTGCAACCGGTCAGGCTCAACATGAGCACCATCACAATTGCAAGAACCAGTGCTAGTTTCCGTTTCATTTTCGTTTCTCCTTTTCATCTCGGTGTAATCTTTTATTGATCTGGGCATGGCCCAAATTCTACATACCTATGGCCTAAAAGTGAAGCAGATTTTTATTTTCCACCAACTTCTTTTGCAGCTGCCCAACATCCAGGGAAATGGCCTTTTCCCCTGTCTGGCTGATCATACTGGCAGCCAGTCCTGCCGCTTCTCCTGTCAGGGCGCACAGCGCAATCAGCCGCAAAGTGTCTCTTGGACGGCCATCACAAGAAATAATCCGTCCGGAGGCCAGAATATTATCGCATTGGCGGCTGACCAGACAGCGATAGGGAATTTCAATCAGATGGGGCTCAAATTCTTCCTTGGTGCAGCCGATGGAATCTTCAAAATGCTGCTCCCGGTCCTTTTCTGCTAAGGTGTATTCGCCTACAATGGCTCGGGTCTTCCGGTACTCTGCCATTCCGGGAATACTGACCAAACAGCGACTGTTTTTGTCAAAACTCTTCAGACGGGTCATGCCCATGTTCATGCCCTTCATAATAAACTCGGAAACTTCCTCCGGCGTCCGAATGCCATATTGGGTAGTGTCTTTGTCCACACAGTCTTCATGGGGATTGGCGCCAATGGCTTCAATCCGAATGGCCCGTCCAATGTCTCCCAGGGCAATCGCCCGCTCCATAGACTTGAGATCTGTGGAAAGCATCCAGAAAGTCAGGGCGTTTTCCGGCCGCTCCACCACCTGGGCTCCGGCCCGGTAGAGAAGATCTGCGTCGCCGCTTCCGTCTACAAAAGCCTTGGCTCCATAGAAATACCGGCCGGCTTTCGTCTCTACACTGACACCCTTACACACGCCGCCTTCCATTTCCGGTGTGCAGAACAAAGCGTCATAGAGCACGTCCACATTTTCTTTTTGCATCAATTCGTTGAGGGCCAGCGCGAAAGCCGGCGCATTAAACACGGTCTGATACCGGCCCTTTCCCTGCGCCGTCATGGCGCCGTAGGTCCACTCCTTGGGCAGATCATCGTAGGAATACTGGATAGACAGGTGCAAAAGCTCTTCTGCCAGTCCCCCCACCAGCTTCCGGCCTGTGCCGTCGTCCAGCGGCGGATGATACAACACCACCAGCCCCAAAGTTGCCAGACCTCCCAGAAAGCTGGCCTTTTCAATCAAAAGGACCTTTCTCCCCTGCCGGCTGGCCGCGACCGCTGCACTGACGCCAGCTACGCCGCCACCTACAACAATTACGTCATAACTTTTGCCGCAGGTCACTTGAACTTGTTCTAATTTTGTCTCCTGGGACATGAATTAAGCCTCCTGCAAATATTGAGCAATTGCCTGGTCCAATTTCTCCGTCTCTTCTTTGGTCAGGCTCCAGGCAAAACCGGCGCTGTTTTGTTCCACTTTCTCCCGGCTCTGGGCACCTACAATACAGGTAGAGACAAAGTCTTTCTGGGCTGCCCAGTTGATGGCAATTTGCGCCAGGGGCACATTGTCCCGTGCTGCGGAAATTTCATCCATCACCGCTACCACCTGCATGACTTTGGAGAACATAGGCTCCTGGAAGTGCTTATAGAACCGGTTGCGGTTATCGCTCTCTGCAAAGCTGGTCAACTGGCGGAAATTACCGGTCAGGATACCGGCGCCTAAAGAGCCGTAGGTCATGACACCCATGCCCTGTTCCGCCGCCCAGCGCATCTGGGGCTCATTGCTTCTGTGAACCATGGAATACTGAGGCTGGTAGGCCTCAATCTTGCCATACTTTCCTGCTTCTTCCATCTGCTCTTTGGTAAAATTGGATACGCCGATATGGAGAATTTTCCCGGCCTCTTTCAATTGATTCAGCGCGCCCATGGTTTCCCCAATGGGTACATTGGCATCTGGCCAGTGAATCAGATACAAATCAATATAATCTGTCTGCAAGTTTTTCAAAGACTCGTCGCATTCCCGTAGAATGGTCTCCGGTGCGCAACTGCGAACATAGGCGCCATTAATAAACTCGGTTCCACACTTGGTGGTAATCATCACCTTATTCCGAACACCCAGCTCTTTTAAAACCTGGCCAATGTACCGCTCTGCTACACCGCCATTGTAGGCAGGTGCCGTATCAATAAAGTTAATACCACATTCCACCGCTGCCCGGATCGCATCCAGACGGGTTTCCTCCGGTCTGTCGTCCCAGCCGGCGCCGCCGATTCCCCAAGTTCCCAAAGCCAGTTCGGAAACCAACATCCCGGTATTGCCAAATTGTTTGTACCGCATTCTGTTCTTCCTCCTAAAACTTTTTTCTATCGGCAGAGCCTGCCGAAGCTCTCAAACCCCATTTGGGCCATAAAAAATGGATATTCTCCAGACAGGAAGTGCCTACACATCACATGTCTGTAAAATACCCACTGGAGGCGCCATAGCCCAATTGGGGCATACTACCGCCTCGGAATATCAATGGCAAATATGGAGATTTAACGTGCGTACAAAAAATATTAAAAGCTCGCGTCCTTCGTCACAAAACCGGGAAGTCGCTTTGGCAGCTTCTAGCATACACACGAAAACAAAGGGGCCTTCGCCAAAAGCTCCCGCCCCCTATAAAAATTGATTTGCCCCGCCGGTTTCTTCTATTAAGCGGAATGGCCAAAACCGGTTCGACAAATCCGGGTAAAATATACTATACTGCCTATTCTTGTCAAGAGATTTTCGTCTTTTTTCAACATACTCCGCGGTTTTTATCACTTTTGTTAAAATTGATTCCTGGTATTTATAAATTCTGACAAAATTTCAGGAAGAATTTTACACACATTTCCCCCCTTCTGTCATCCCAACCAGGGTACTCCTCCTGTTAAGGCTGAAGGAATTTTACAGGCGTCTCTGGCTCCCCTTGGGAACCTACACCTGGCAATTTGACGGGCAAGTGATTGCGCGTCTCATTTTTGTTTTGGATGATTTGACAGAAGTATGCTCCTATGGTAGAATCCGTTTGTTATGAATCTTCCTTAGATTCCCCCATTTTATGGGATGTTTGGCCAATTTCTGGAAATCTCATAGGAGATTTAAGTAAAAAAGTTCCCGACAAGCGTCGTCAAACTGCATAGGGACGCAACTGCCCATTTCCCTTTCTCTATGAAAATTCCACCGCTTTTATGATATTCTGCAAATACCGGAATTCCGGTATAGACCGCCACTTTAACGGCCTGTACATCCCCAGTAAGCTCCCGTATTGTTAAATAAAAGGGGGGTATGACACGGTGTTACAGAAAAATTTATCTGCCGCAATGAAAGTCATTCGCGCCAGTCGAAACCAGTCCATTACGGAGTTTTCCGAGGATTTGGGTATCGCACGTTCTTCTTTGCAAGACATTCTGAACGGTACCGGCAATCCCAGAATGGATACTGTGGAATACATCGCCAGTCAGCTGCAAGTCAGTCCCATTACTTTACTGTCAGGATCTTTTGAAGATGAGCAGCTGCAAACCGCGCTTTTGTTGATTCAAACCATTGACGCCGTTTCCAAATTAACCGATTCTCAGCGGTTAGAATTTGCAGAGCTGTTCCAGAAAATGATACTGTTACTCAACTCCGAGTCGGAAAAGACTCCTGATAACACCCCGGACAAGACTACCAAAGATTCTTCACCGGAATAGAACCCATACAGAATGAAATATAGAATCCTACTGATATTGTATCCAGTAAACAGAACCCGCTGTCGTTCTGCTTATTTTTTTGCAGTCTTTTCATCAGTACTTGCCAAAACCACTAAAGATGCAGTATTGTAATATTAAGTAATCTCAAAAGCAGGCTGGGTTTGTCTTGGTTAACTCTTTCCATTTCGGGCTTCCGCCCGCTGCGGGTATTCCCTCATTCCGAGCCCCCGCTTTGTTCTGCGTCCCCGCCTGCCGGATACTTTCAGATTCAGGAAAGAAGGATTCTGTGTGGAAAATACAAAAAGAAAAGTTGGCATTATTGGCCTGGGCCATGTGGGCGCTCACTGTGCCTACAGTATTGCCATTCAAGGGATTGCTGATGAGCTGGTTCTCGTTGATCAAAATGCCCAGAAATGCGTCAGTGAACGGCAGGACCTGCTGGACAGCGTAACCTATATGCCTCATCGGGTTGCCGTCACCATTGGGGATTTTGAGGACTTGAAGGACTGTAGTATACTGGTAAACGCCACTGGTAATATTGATATTCTCCGGGCTAACCAGGACCGGCTGGATGAGATGGAGTTTACGATTCATGCGGTGAATGGCTATATCCCCCGCATTATGGACGCCGGTTTTGACGGTATCATTCTCAATATTACCAACCCCTGCGATATTGTCACCTGGCAGATTGCAAAACTCTCCCAGCTGCCACGAGGCCGGGTTTTGGGTACTGGCACCGGCCTGGACACCTCCCGCCTTATCTCCGCTTTGTCCCGTCAAACCGGTTTCGATCATAAGTCCATCACCGCCTATATGATGGGGGAACACGGGGCTTCCCAAATGGTTCCCTGGTCCAAAGTCAGCTTTGGAGGAAAATCATTGGATGCATGGGCGCAGGAAGACCCTCGTTTCCAGTTTGACCGGGAAGCCATGAAAAAAGAAGCCATTGGAGCCGGCTGGGTCACTTTCCGCGGCAAATTCTGCACGGAATATGGTATTAGCTCCACGGCAGCCCGGATGGTGGATACCATTCTCCGGGATGAAAAACGGATTATGCCGGCCAGCGCTATGCTCTGTGGAGAATACGGTCAGGAAGACCTGTTCGCCGGTGTCCCTGTTGTCCTGGGTGCAAACGGCGCGGAACAGGTGGTGGAGTTCCAGCTTCCGGAAACGGAGCAGGAAGAATTCCATGCCTGTTGCCAAAACATCCGAACCTACATGGAACATGCGGCAACCATCCGCTGAGTCTTCCCTTCCGTACGTTCCCGCTTTTGCCATAACCTGCCGTTTTGGTCCCCTGGTTGTATCTTTTGGTTATACTATTTATTGTATTGTATAGGAAGGCAAAATCACACCCATAAGATTGGAGGAATGCTATGATTGACCTGCCTTCTGTGTGGCAACTGGCTTTGGCTTTACACGGCTGTTCGTGTCCGGCACTGGCAGTCGGAGCCCGGGCCGTAGCGTATGCCCTGGAAAAATTTGATTTGCCGGTTGCCGCAGCGCCTTACCCCATCGTCTGTACTGCGGAATCTTTTTCCTGTAGTATTGATGCCATTCAGGCGATTTTAGGTTGTACAATCGGCAACGGAAAACTGCGGATTCAAAACCGCAAACGGATGGCTTTTCGGTTTTGCCATACCGTCACCCAACGCTCGGTGTATTTACAGCTGATTGCACAACTTCGTGCCGACTCCACGACGGCAGAAGAGATCCTGACGCTGCCTGTTCACGATTTATTTTCCATTCATATTTTGAGCGAAATTCCCAATCGTCCCCCCAACAGCTTTTTATCGACTGCCTGTCCCCTTCGCTCTCCGGAACCGGCCATCACACGGCCACCCGTTCCCCAGCGGGAAATCCGGGAGATCATCGCTCCCCTTCCTGGTTACGACAGGGACTGGTAAAAAATGCACCCCACCAAAGAAAGAGGAATTGGACTATGAAACTCATGATTGCTTCCGATCTGCATGGCTCTGCCTTTTATTGTGAAGCCCTGCTGAAAGCTTACCATCAGGAGCAGCCGGACAGGCTCTTGTTCCTGGGAGACATTTTATATCACGGACCACGCAACGATCTACCCAAAGAATACAACCCCAAACAGGTTATCCCCCTGCTCAATGATATTCGAGACCGGCTCCTTTGCGTACGGGGAAACTGTGACTGCGATGTGGACCAGATGGTACTGGAATTTCCCATACTGGCCGAATCCTGCCTTCTTTATACCGGTTCCCGTGCAATTTTTGCCACGCACGGCCATATTTATGGCCCGGATCATCCGCCGCTTATGCAACCTGGAGACATTTTGCTGTGTGGGCACACCCATGTACCAGCCTGTACTAAAATTGGCAAATTCTGGTATCTGAACCCCGGTTCCGTATCGATACCAAAAGAAAACAGCCCCCACAGTTACTTGCTCTTGGAAGATGATACTTTTACCTGGAAGGATTTGTCCGGCCAAGTCTATCAGGTTCGGTCTCTGGCAGAACTCACCGTTTAAACATCTGTTTTGGGATTCCCGGAAAAAACTCCTTACCCTTGACAACCTCCTCTGTCGGGCTTATAATGCATTCCGTATTGTGAGTTGAGCAATGGCGTTCACTGCACATAAGGGGATTCGTGCCCCTTACCGGCAGTGAACGCTTAATTTTTGGAATAAGGGAGTCAAAAATATGTATTCCTATGACGACGTATTGACTTATATCCAGGAGGAAGATATCAAATTTATTCGTCTGGCCTTCTGTGATATTTTCGGCAAAGAGAAAAATATCGCCATTACGCCGGATGAATTGCCCCGGGCGTTTTCCAATGGCATCAGTTTTGATGCCTCCGCCATACGCGGGTTTGGCAATGCGGTAAAATCCGATTTGTTTCTTCATCCCGACCCCAACACGCTGGTGATTCTTCCCTGGCATCCTGCCCACGGCCGGGTTGTCAGAATGTACTGTGACATTCGCTACCCGGACGGCCGTCCCTTTGAGCGGGACTGCCGCTTTCTTTTGAAACAGGCTGTCTGTCGCGCCCGGGACATGGGTATTTCCTGCAACATTGGAGCAGAGTTCGAATTTTACCTGTTTCAGCTGGATGCCAACGGACAGCCCACCAAGATCCCCTATGATCAGGCCGGATATATGGACATCTATCCGGAAGACCGTGGAGAGACGGTTCGCCGGGAGATCTGCTTCTCCCTTATGGATATGGGCATTCATCCAGAGGCTTCCCACCATGAAGAAGGTCCCAGTCAGCACGAAATTGATTTCCAATATGCCGATGCCCTGACAGCTGCCGATCAGGCAACTACCTTTAAATCCGTGGTGAAAGCCATTGCCATGCGCAATGGGTTGTATGCGGATTTTTCCCCCAAACCCCTTGCCGATAAAAGTGGCAATGGACTGCATGTCAATTTGTCACTGGTCAGCCAGGACAACGAAGACTATGCCCCCTCCTTTATAGCAGGGATTCTGGATCATATTCGGGAAATCAGTTTGTTCTGTAATCCCACTACAGACTCCTACCAACGGTTGGGAGAAAAGAAAGCCCCACGCTATGTAACCTGGTCCCGGGAAAACCGTTCTCAACTGATCCGCATTCCGGCAGCCAGTGGTAAATATCAACGGATTGAGCTGCGCTCCCCGGACCCAACTGCCAATCCTTATCTGGCTTTCGCCCTGATCCTGCATGCCGGTTTAGACGGGCTGGATCGTCAGCTGCTTCCTCCCGCGCCCACGGATGAAAATTTATTTACTGCTGACAAATCCCTGACCCGAACGTTAAAGACCCTGCCCGCCACTTATGAAGAGGCATACCAGTTGGCGCAAGCCAGCACCTTTGTCCGTAAGGTTTTGCCCGAAGGATTTATCCAACTGTATTAAGTGTAAACCATGTTTTCGCTGGAAAGGGAGTGATGACCATCTCTACACAGAAGACGCCTCTGAGTGTTTTACTCGTCTCCGGGCCCGGTCTTTCTGTCGACCGGGTTGCACAGATCCTTGGTCCTTCTCAATATACCCCTGTTCATCTGTGCCTTTCCGCTACGGAAGCAAGAAGGCTCCTTCTGACCTGGACACCGGATTTGCTTCTTATCAATGCCCCTTTGCCAGATGAAAACGGTATCCAGCTGGCTCAGGATTTGGCCCAAAGGTATCCCTGCGGCATTTTACTCCTGGTCAAAGCCGGTGTATATGAACAAGCTTCTTACTGTGTAGAGGACAGTGGCGTGCTGACCCTGCCGAAGCCAGTTTCCCGGCAGGCCCTGTACCAGGCAGTAAAACTACTGAGCGCCACCCGCTGGAAATTGAAGGCCCTGGAAAACCAGGCTGCCACTTTGCAGAGTAAAATGGAAGAAATTCAGGTTATCAACCGCGCCAAATTTCTGCTGGTGGAGAGACAAAATATGACGGAGTCAGAAGCGCACCGGTACCTGGAAAAGAAGGCCATGGACACCTGTCAGAAACGGCGTGTGGTCGCCCAGGCGGTGATTGCAGCCTATGAAGGCAAAGATAAGGAGAAAGGACTATGACAAAATTTATTTTTGTAACCGGCGGCGTTGTATCCGGCCTGGGAAAAGGAATTACGGCAGCCTCTCTGGGCCGGCTTCTAAAGGACCGCGGGCTGAAAGTTGCCGCGCAAAAACTGGACCCCTATATCAATGTAGACCCCGGTACCATGAGTCCCTACCAGCATGGAGAAGTCTATGTAACGGAAGACGGAGCAGAAACAGATCTGGACCTGGGGCATTATGAGCGGTTTATTGACGAAGACCTGAACCAGTACTCTAATCTGACCACAGGAAAGGTCTACTGGAATGTGCTGAACCAGGAGCGGCGTGGGGAATATTTGGGCGAAACGGTACAAGTGATCCCCCACATCACCAACGAGATTAAAAAGTTCATTTACGCTGTGGGAAAAAAGACCCAGGCAGATGTGGTCATCACCGAAATCGGCGGTACCACCGGTGATATAGAAAGTCAACCTTTTCTGGAGGCAATCCGGCAGGTAAGCCTGGAAGTCGGTCGCGAAAACGCCCTGTTTATCCATGTCACTCTGGTTCCTTATCTGCGGGGAAGTGAGGAACACAAGTCCAAACCCACACAACACTCCGTCAAGGAACTGCAGGGCATGGGGATCCGCCCCGATATCATTGTTTTGCGGTGCGATGAGCCGCTGGAGCCCGCAATCTTCCAGAAAATTGCACTGTTTTGCAATGTAAAGCCGGACTGTGTGCTGGAAAATATCACCCTCCCGGTGCTCTATGAAGCACCTTTGATGTTGGAACGGCAAAACTTCTCCCAGTTGGTCTGCCGGGAGTTGGGCCTGACACCTCCACCAGCCGATCTAAAACAATGGCAGGAGTTGGTCGGGAAAATAAAGAATCTGCAACATACCGTCCACATTGGCCTGGTGGGAAAATATGTACGGCTTCACGATGCCTATTTATCGGTAGCCGAAGCCCTGCGCCATGCAGGCTATGCTTATGAAACCAATATTGACATCCATTGGATTGACAGTGAGGAGATCCTCCCCCATACCGTTTCCCAGCTGCTGGGCAATCTGGACGGGATCCTTGTCCCCGGCGGATTTGGCAGCCGGGGCGTAGAGGGAATGATTTTGACTGCCCAGTATGCCAGAGAACACAACGTACCCTACCTGGGAATCTGTCTTGGCATGCAGGTCTCGGTCATCGAATTTGCCCGCAATGTATGCGGCTTTTCCGACGCCAATTCCGGAGAGTTTGACCCTAACTCTACCCACAAAGTGATTGATTTTCTCCCCGATCAGAGTGAAGCAGTCTCGAAAGGCGGTACTTTGCGTTTAGGAGCCTATCCCTGTAAAGTTCAAAAGGGCAGCACCCTATACGGCTGTTATGGGAAAGACCTGGTCTATGAGCGTCACCGCCATCGGTATGAATTTCAAAACGCCTTTGGTTCTGCCTTCACACAGCACGGACTGTCTCTCAGTGGCACTTCTCCCAATGGCCAGATTGTAGAGGCCATAGAGCTGCCGGAGCTGGACTTCTTTGTAGGTGTCCAGTTCCACCCGGAATTTAAAAGCCGGCCCAACCGTCCCCATCCGCTGTTTTTGGGGCTGGTGGGTGCAGCCCTGCACGCCCAGGAACGAACAGCCCGTCGTTAGAACGCCCAGGAGAAATTTTCAAAGGGCAGGATCCCTTTCCCCAATGAGAGAGCCTGCAGAAAAAACTGTTTCTGTGTAATGGCTTTTTCGGGCATTTGTCTGAGGTACCGGAGCTCCTTGGGCAGTAAATAAGCTCTCCAAAACACAATCCCTTTCCAACGAAAACCTACGGGGGACAAAGTCCCCCTCAGATAGGATACTTTTTAAAAACAATATCTCCCCTGTGAAAAATCCCGGGGGTTCCAGACGCCTTTTAGCGACTATCTGCGTTGGAAGGTCATATGCCGGGGAAGTGGGAACTCCCTGAAGTGCAAATTCACTGGCAGCCCCTCCCCCTTGCCCCATCATAAACGCCCGGACACCGGGAGATCTATCCATCCCAATAAATTTGGATGGCACCGTCTTCTCTGTGTCAGAGCTTATCAAAGGGGCCACCTCCTCTATGTCAGAGCTTGTCAAAGGAACCGCCTCCTCTGTGTCAGGGCTCGTCAGAAGGACCGCCTCCTCTGTGTCAGAGCTTGTCAAAGGAACCGCCTCCTCGGAGTCAAAACTTGTCAAAGGTAGCGGCTTTGTTGTAAGAACGGCTTCGGAAACAGGGAAAATCAAAGAGGAAAATTTATCATTTTTCCCTCTATCCTAAATTTCCCCCTAGGAAATTGTAGACTTTCTGTGGTAAACTAATCAAGAAAATACCATCACAGAATTTGGCATATTCTCGCCGTCTCCCGGCGGCCTGGAAAGAAAGGAACATAGACTATGTTAACAGCAATTGTCGGAACCAACTGGGGTGACGAAGGAAAAGGACGTATGGTAGACCTCTTGTCTCAGGCCTATGACGTTGTTGTCCGTTATCAAGGCGGCAATAACGCCGGTCACACCGTAGTCAATGAAAGAGGAAAGTTTATTTTAAATCTGCTTCCTTCTGGTATTTTACGGGAAGAAACGGTCAATGTTATGGGCCCTGGCATGGTCATTGACCTGGAACACCTCATGGGAGAAGTCTCCCGATTGCGGGAAGGCGGCATCACCATCAGTCCTGCAAATCTGAAAATCAGTGATCGGGCCACCATCTGTATGCCGTACCATAAACTGCTGGATATTCTGGAAGAAGAGCGGCTGGGCGACAAAAAATTCGGCTCCACCCGCCGGGGTATCTCTCCGGTCTATGCCGACAAATATATGAAGAAAACTCTGCGGATGGGAGATTTGCGTCACTGGGATGCCCTGGAAGAACGGTTACAGGACCTGGTGGAATGGAAAAACCTGACGGTAGAAAAAGGATACGGCCACGCTCCCATACAGTCCCAAGCGCTTTTGCAGTGGCTGCAAACTTATGGACTGCCTTTCCTGGATTACGTTTGTGACACCACAGAATACCTGACCCAGGCAGAGGCGCAGGGCCGCAGAATTCTGTTTGAAGCCCAATTGGGAGCCCTGCGGGATATTGACTTTGGTATCTATCCCTACACTTCCGCTTCTTCCACCATTGCGGCATACGCCCCCATTGGTTCCGGTATTCCCCAGTGTAAGTTGGACAATGTGATAGGAATTATGAAAGCCTATTCCAGCTGTGTGGGCGAAGGCCCCTTTACCTGTGAATTTTTCGGCCAGGAGGCCGATCAGCTGCGACAGGCCGGCGGCGAGTATGGGGCAGCCACCGGACGGCCCCGCCGGGTCGGCGGCTTTGATGTGGTGGCTTCCCGCTATGGCGTACAAATGCAGGGTTGCACCAGTCTGGCCCTGACCAAACTGGATGTTCTGTCCTACCTGGACAAAATTCCTGTATGTGTGGCCTATGAAGTAGACGGTCAGACCGTCACCCACTTCCCGCAAGGAGTGGAACTGGCAAAGGCAAAACCGGTTTATGAATATCTGCCTGGCTTTGGCTGTGATATTTCCCACTGCAAATCTGCTGAAGAAATGCCTCAGGCCGCTATGAATTACATCCGCTATCTGGAATCGGCGGTAGGCTGCCCCATTGAATATGTGTCTGTGGGGCCGGAACGTGATCAGTATTTTAAACTCTTTTAAAGGAAAAAGGAGACAAATCTATGTGTGGAATTGTCGGTTTTACAGGTAAACAGGAAGCCGCGCCGCTACTGTTGGACGGACTGAAAAAACTGGAATACCGGGGCTACGATTCTGCGGGAGTTGCGGTCGTGGGTCAAAATGGTATCCAGATGATTAAAACTTCCGGCATGATCCAAAACCTCTGTGAGAAAACCCAAAACGGCAGCTTGTTGCAGGGATTCGCTGGAATTGGTCATACGCGCTGGGCCACCCACGGCGCTCCTACAGACGTCAATGCCCATCCCCATATGAGCAACGACGGGAAATTTGCCATTGTGCATAACGGCATTATTGAAAATTTTGCCCTCCTGCGGGAAGAACTGAAGCAAAAAGGATTTGTCTTCCTCAGTGAGACCGACACGGAGGTTATCGTCCATCTGCTCACCTTGTACTATCACGGCGATTTTAAAGAAGCCATGATGAAAACCGTAGCTCGTTTGGAGGGCAGTTATGCGATCGGCGCTGTGTGTGCCGACTGTCCGGACCGGATTTTTGCCGCCCGGCAGTTTAGTCCCCTGATTTTAGGTGTTGGCATTGGGGAAAACTACTTTGCCTCCGATGTGACGGCTCTGGTATCCCACACCAAAAATGTCATCTATCTGGAAGACGGCGAGCTGGCAGAATTGACCCCCGGCGATATTTACCTCTATAGCAGCACCGGAAAGCCCATCCACCGGGAGCCCACCCGGATTCTCTGGGATATGGAGGCTGCGGAAAAGGGTGGTTATGAGCACTTTATGCTCAAGGAGATCATGGAGCAACCGCGCGCCCTTAAAGCCACCATTGAGCCCCGGATTCAAAATAACCGGGTTGTGCTGGAAGAACTGGAGATTGCAGAGGAAACGCTCAAGTCTGTCAACCGGATTCTCATTACCGCCTGTGGATCGGCCTACTATGCAGGGCAGGCGGGAAAATATGTACTGGAAGCTCTGACTCATATCCCTGTTACGACAGAGTTGGCCAGCGAGCTGCGCTATAGCAATCCCATCGTTGACGAGCACACGCTGCTCATCGTCCTCTCCCAGTCCGGAGAGACCGCCGATACCATATCTGCGCTAAAAGAAGTCAAAGCCCGCGGTGCAAAAGTTTTGGCCATTGTCAACGTGGTAGGCAGCACCATTGCCAAGCTGGCCGACAGCGTTATTTACACCTGGGCGGGGCCGGAAATTGCCGTGGCCACTACCAAAGGATACACCACCCAGGTTTCCGTCCTCTATCTGTTTGCCGTCTACTGCGCCCAGATTTTGCAAACGGCCACCCCCCAGGAGCTGGATCAGATGATTCAGCAAATTTTACTGATTCCCCAGATGATTCAGCGGGCCATTGATCTCAATCCCCAAATTCCCTATCTGGCCAAACGGTATCACCACAACCAGTCTCTGTTCTTTATCGGCCGCAATGTGGATTATGCAGTGGCAATGGAAGGTTCCCTGAAACTAAAGGAAATCTCGTATCTCCACTCGGAGGCCTATGCTGCCGGTGAGCTAAAACACGGTACCATAGCGCTCATTGATAAAGACCGCTTAGTGGTGGCTCTGGCCTGCCAGGAGCAGCTGTTCGACAAAATGATGAGCAATATTAAAGAGGTCAAAGCCCGGGGTGCCAAGGTTTTGGGCGTAGTCCCGGAGGATATGCGGCAAATTTTGGCGGAAGCGGACGACGTACTTTTCGTACCCAAACTTTCCCCCATGTTTGGTGTCCCAGCGGAAATTGTGCCTTTGCAGCTGTTTGCCTATTATGTAGCCAAAGAAAACGGCTGCTCCATTGACAAACCCAGGAATCTTGCCAAATCTGTTACCGTAGAATAACCCGAACGGAACCGGGCAGGGCCATGGGCCTTGCCCGGTATCTTAAGGTGTGAACCTTCACCAGAACTACAGCCTGCCGTGCAAAGTACCGCCGTTGCTCCCGGAACAATCTGCTTTACGGAATCTTAATTTGACACGCGGGATACCGCTTGCTATCATAAAAACATCTTATTTTCCTCTGAAAAGGAGGCCTTCTTATGAAAACCATTGGGAAAAAACTGACTGTTTATCTGATGATTTTAGCAATCTTGGTCACATGGGCTACACCGGCACTGGCGGTAGAGTCCGCTGTAGAACAGGCCCCTGCCAGCCTTGCCCAGCTCGCCCAGAATGCGGCGGAAACCGCCATGGCCTATGGGGAGGCGACCAGTATCCAGTATGCCCTCTGGCAGGATGGAGAAATTACCGTCCAGGGAACTGCCGGCGTCTATTCCAAAACGGAAAACCGGCTTCTCACCGATGACAACCTCTACGGGATTGGCTCCATCAGCAAGATCTACACCACTGCTGCCATGATGAAGCTGCAAGAACAGGGCAAAGTCCGCTTGGATGCCCCTGTCACCACCTATCTGCCAGAGTTTACCATGGCAGATCCCCGTTATCAGGAAATTACCGTCCGGATGCTGCTCAACCATTCTTCCGGCCTGATGGGTGGCACCACAGTGAACGCGTATCTGCTGGCCGACCCTCTGGAAGATTCCGCTACCCAGGATTTTCTGGACCGGCTTGCTGACCAGCGGCTGCAGGCAGACCCCGGTGCCTACAGCGTCTATTCCAATGACAGCTTTACATTGGCCCAGTTGGTCATTGAGCAAGTCAGCGGCATGTCCTTTTCTGACTTCCTCCATACCTATCTGACCGAACCACTGGAGCTGGATGCCACCTTCACGCCCCGGGATACTTTCGACACCTCTCTTCTTGCAAAAACCTATCTGACCGGTGACGATACCCGTGCCCTTCCCTGGGAAACCTTTGCCGTCATCGGAACCGGTGGAATTTACGCCACCGCCTCCGATTTGGCCACCTTCGCCGGCGGCCTGTGCGACCAGTCTCTTTTGACGCAGGCGTCTTTTACGGCTATGTCCAGCGAGGAATATCTCCGGGGCATGTGGCCGGAGGACAGCGAAGATGATGCCCTGGCCTATGGACTAGGTTGGGACAATGTCCATATGTTCCCCTTTAACCAAAACGGCATTCAGGCTCTTGTGAAAGGCGGCGATACTCTGGTCTACCACGCAGGCCTGGTGGTTCTCCCGGAATACCACATGGCTGCAGCGGTTCTCTCCTCCGGCGGTTTGAGTACCTATAACCAGGCGGCGGCAGCTCAGATTCTCATCGACGCACTGGCTGAACAAGGCGTCCAGGTAGCGGCAGACCTGTCTCTTCCCAGTGCACAGCCAGCCTCCATGCCGGCCAGTCTGACAGAGCTGAGCGGCAGCTATGGCAGTTCTACTGGAGTCGTCAGGGTAGACGTTACCCCGGATGGCCAACTGACCCTTACCATGCCGGCATCTCTGGGTGGCAATTCCATTTCCTTGCAGTACTACAGCGACGGCAGTTTCCGGGATGCGGAAAACTCCGTGCTGGTAAAGTTGGTTCGAGAGGAAAACGGGCAGACCTATCTCTATGAAATGGCTTACTCTCCCCTGACCGGCCTGGCTCCCGTCTGCAGTGCAGCCTACTACTATGAGCGGCTGCCAGAAAATTCGACAGATACTGCTACCTCTGCCGCCTGGCAATCCCGCAATGGAAAGCTCTATCTGATGGCGAATGAAACCTATACTTCCGCTCTGTATCCTTTTGGCGGTGCTTTTGCTATGGTAGCTTTGGATCCCACTGTGGATGGATACCTGGTCTCCAATCCTCTGAGCGATGCGAATACAGCCCTCGCTTTTGTTCAGATTCCCGGAACCGGCAGCCGCGACAGCGGTG
Organism: uncultured Oscillospiraceae bacterium; assembly: GCA_944386835.1. Taxonomy (GTDB): domain Bacteria; phylum Bacillota; class Clostridia; order Oscillospirales; family Oscillospiraceae; genus CALXCQ01. The sequence continues at coordinate 34,055 of CALXCQ010000163.1, forward strand.
ATATTCGTATTTTGGAAGAAGACGGCGTGGAATATCTGGAATCCAACGGTTCCCGATACCAGGATGCCGGGGCGGCGGAGACAATTTATACCGGTACCAGGTCTTTCTGTACCGTAGGTCAGAAGGGCTATGCCCGCTGGTATCAGGTAGGAGAAGCTGCGGGAAAAACCATGACCGTGCAGCTTCCCGAAGCCGGAGGCTTTTATGTCTATGACGCTAATTTCCAGCTGGTGGCCAGCTCTTGGGTATTTGGCGATACCACAGTTGTGTTGCCGGAAAACGGCTACATCGTATTTGCCGGCGCCCCGGACTCCCAATTCCAAATTTCCATGTCCTGACCGTTTCCCTGTCGGGCAGCACCCTTCGGTTGTTCCAGAACGAACCTTTTTCAAAGGCCTCGCCGCTTTCCGCGGCGGGGCCTTTTCCCAGTTCCAAAGCTGTTGCCGTCTTTATCCCCGCCGCGGCTTCTTTCCTTCCAGACTTGCCCGCTCTCATCCGGCCTGCCTTTCTGATTTCCCCAATCACTCCGGTTTCCGGCAGGCTGACCGTTCTTTCCATCCATAAGTACTTCCGTTTCTGATGGACCAGCCTCTCTTACTGCCCAAATGCGTCTTGAGTATCGGGCAGGTCTTCCTGCCCCACCTTTCAAAACAAGCACCATACTGGCCAGCTTTTCTTCTCTTTCTCAGCGCCAAGTTGCAATCGTGTTCTCCTGTAGGCTTTGGGAAATTTTACACCTTTCCCCAAACATTTCTGCCTCCCCAAAAAGACGCCGCCGTTGTCAAGCACTTGCAACTTCCAAACAAGGCGCCGCCATCGCCAAGCATTTGCAACGTCCAAAAAAGGCGCCGCCGGTTTAACGGCGACGCCTGAAACATCGGTATGTAGTTTCTCTTTGCGCGGGTGCGCCTTATCCTTTCTTCAGTCCCTTTTGAATCATGGGAATGACCGTTACGGCAATCACACCGCCAATAAGGGCCGTCACCAGCTGGGGCCAGGAGAACATAGCGGAAATGGTGGCCAATTTTGCCTCCGGTACTACCATCGGCGCAATCCACTGGGTCACCAGGAGCCACAAAGCCAGGAATTTTGCCACGGATGCAACTACAACCGCAACATAGGCCATAGCCCGATTTTCCAAAAACTTCTTGAGCAGAAGGCCAATCAGCAACACATATACCAGGTTGCCTACACTGATAGCCGGTACAATCTGGATGAACTGAGGACCCACACCCAGCAAAAAGGCAAAAAAGGGAGAAACCAGGGCAACTACAACGCCGCACCAAAGGCCTCCAATCATCGTTGCCACTGCCAGAACCAGGTTTACACAAGACCCAGTGACAAACTGACCGCCCGCCTTCGTTACACTCTGCAGAACTACTAAGACGACAATCATTACGGCAGTGGTGGTAATCCACTTGGTTGTTTTCATACGGAAAATTTCCTCCTTGTTTTTTTCTTTATTATAGATATACTTATATTGAATTGACGTTGCTATGGCAACATTTGGAGGTAACTATGACAATTTATCTTCCGGCTCTGCGCCGTTGCTCCTTGTTTCACAATATGGCCGATGAAACAATTTTAAAACTCTGCCAGTGCCTGGGAGGGACCATCCGGCAATATCCCCGCGGTACCATTTTGCTGCTTGCCGGGCAACCGGTAAACAGTGCCGGCATTGTGCTAACCGGACAGCTGCATGCGGAACAGCAAACTCTGGGTGGAGAGCACATTATTGTAGCCAATCACACTGCCGGCAGCCTGTTTGGGGATATTCTCATGTCAGGAAGCCGTCTGAGTCCAGTCACCTTAACGGCAACTACCAATTTGACTGTTTTGTACTTCGCAATGGAAACAATTTTGGGAGACTGCGGTCAGCACTGTCAGTGCCATCTGCAGCTGCGGCAAAATTTGTTGGTGGGTATCTCTGAAAAGTTTTGGGCGCAGCAAAAGAAAATTGGGTATCTGAGCATGCCTTCTCTGAGAAGGAAACTGCTTAGCTATCTTCTGGACCAACGGACAACGGATAGCGACCTGGACATTTTCCTGCCCTACAACCGGGAGGAACTGGCCAGCTATCTGGGTGTCAATCGCAGTGCCCTTTCCCGGGAATTGGGCCGGCTGCAAAAGGAAGGCATTCTCACCTTCCATAAGCGACAAATCACCATTTTGGACCTCTCCCGCCTTTTGACACAGCTTTCCCGGTAGCCGCTTATTGATGCGTGTAAGCGCTTCGGACGCGACGTTTTCATGGCGTCTTTTCGATCCGTGCAGACGCGCTACCGTAAGACCTTTCCATCCTCTTATTTTCGTATCCGTAAACGCTCCACACTAAGGTATTTCCCAAATCAGCCTCTCAATGGTTCCAAAAGCAGGCGCGCTGCCAGCTGCGCTACACCCCGATATGAAATTGTGAAACTGCTCGGGCGCATTCTCTCAGAGCAAACGCGCTACACCCGGTTATGAACTTGTCTTAACCGTGCACAAATATGCAATCAACGCCGGTTTTTGACCAGTTGTCGGCAAGGGAGAAAGTGCTGTCTGCCCAAGTGTCCCAGGACTTTCCGGGATTTTAGGAAAGTGCGGCTCGAACTCCGGCCTCACGCTCCCAAACGGTTGAACTAAATTTTTTCTGATACTTTATAATGGTTTTTAACCATTTCCGTTACATTTCGCTCACTCTTTGTTGCTCTTAATTCCACTGTTTCCGAGTGCTCCGGCGCTGTCTGTGGTCAAACATGTGGTCAAAGAACCCTTCTTGACCAGGTGCGGCATCCGCTGCCGTAGCCTGTCCAGAAGGGCTCTTTTTCGTGTTCAGGTTTGGGGTATTGTACCTCTGCAGAGGCTGAGAAGCAAGGTATTTTTCAAGTCAGGCGTATCAATTTTTAACACGCCTATACAAAGAATACGACCTGGAGGAATCGCCCCAGTTATTCCTCGTCTGTTTCCATCTCGATCTCG
>CALXCQ010000164.1 GCA_944386835.1 uncultured Oscillospiraceae bacterium
AGGATCACGGCTACCATCTCAACTCCAACCAGTGTGGTCTCCCAACGTATCGGAAACTTCCAACGTGGGGAAGTATTGGCAGCTTCTGACAAAAATGCCCCTAAAAAGTAGGCACTCATAGGAATCAGATAATACAAAGCTTTACTCCACCGAGCTTCTCCTACCGCCATGGCAAACAATACAAAATTAGCTGTTTGGGCATTGCAAAAAACACCGCCCCGAATGGTATAGGTAAAGGCGCCAAAAAAGCCGCCTACATACATGAGAATAGCAAAAATCCACCATCTCTGACTTTCCAGATAGGTCTCTTCCCCGCTTTGTTTTTGAATCATACGCTTCCTCCCATATCGAATCGTGAATTTCTTTTGTATGCAATACCTCTATCTCCATCTGTACAAAACCAGAGAATGCAAGCTCTGTAATAACCATTCCAATTACTGATTTTTCTTTTTCCATTTTGCATCTTTTAACGCCATCTCCCCATCCAGAATATTCTAAATCATATCAAGCACACAGAGATTTTAAAGGATGTCTTTATATCTGTCCTCCTCATTGGCCGGGTAATTATCGGAAAGTAACTCTATGAATCACCACGCATCACGCTTTCCAAGGAATGGTTTGACCCTATCTGGCTATTACATGCAATCCGGGCTGTGAAAAAAGCCCTGTTTGTCCGTGTCTATCATTTTCTTCTCTGATTTACCATATGCATTCGGAACTTCTTTTCACCATTCGGGTTCTCTCTGCAAAAGCAGTTTAACACTTTCTTCCCCAGTTTCTCAATCGGCGAAATGATTATGAAGATTAGAAACCGCCCTATCTGCTGGCATGATACTCCGCTTCGGACTATGCTGATCCATGCAGATCTCATATGGTCGCTTTCGCCCAAAGTAAGTCAGAAAGGATCTCGCTACTACCGATCTGAGTGTAAAGTAATCACTATCAATCTGTCTCTTCCCTATCAATTCTCACCAACAATTAACTTTTCCGTCTGCCCTCAGTTCGCAACCGGTTTTAAGGAGGTATTGCCATACTTTTTCTGTTCTTTTGTGTCCAGGAATAAATTTTATTTCCAAAACACCCTCCCGGTCTTGTATAGCTTCTGCTCAAAACCAGCATGGCACTGCTTTCTCCAGGTGGTCTGTTGGCAATGAGAGAAATTTTACTTAATGGTTTACCATACACTTTGATGCCGTCTTGCTCCTGCGAGTGTTGCACAACAGCTCATAGCCCGTCCTTGCAAATCCGCTCGTAATTTCAAACATTAAGTATTATAGCGCGGTCTTCACATTTTCCAATAGTCCATGGGAAATATTTATAGAGCATTTGCAATTTCCCATAGACCTACAAAAAATAAGCTGGCCCACTGTGGTTCCATTTGCCACCTCTTTTGCAGTCGCAAAACCAACAAGATATATCGTCAAATGGGCAAGCTGCTCGCAAGTTCCCTTCTCTTTTACAGAATAGGAGATAAACCATTATTTCTTTTCATCCCGGCTCTCATTCAGAGCACGCTTGTCTACCCCCACTGTGCAGACGGCATAAAAGAATCGGGGAGCTGCCCAAAAGAAGCAGCTCCCCGAAAATATTTCTTGAATTATGCGTTAAAATATCTCTTGAGCAGACCGGCAAAAGCCTTACCATGTCGGGCCTCGTCGCGAGCCATTTCATGAACGGTGTCATGGATGGCATCGAGATTGGCAGCTTTTGCACGCTTGGCCAAATCGGTCTTTCCTGCGGTAGCGCCATTTTCAGCTTCCACCCGCATTTGCAGATTCTTCTTTGTGGAGTCTGTCACAACTTCGCCCAGAAGTTCTGCAAATTTTGCAGCATGTTCTGCCTCTTCATAGGCAGCCTTTTCCCAGTACAGTCCAATTTCCGGATATCCTTCCCGATGTGCTACACGAGCCATGGCCAGATACATGCCAACTTCAGAACATTCGCCCTCAAAGTTCGCCCGCAGATCTGCTTTAATATCCTCGGGAACATCCTTGGCTACGCCAACAACGTGTTCGCTTGCCCAAGTCATTTCCCCACTTTGCTCAACGAATTTATCAGCCTTTGCATGGCAAATGGGGCACTCAGCCGGAGCTGCTTGTCCCTCATAGACATAGCCACAGACAGAACATACAAACTTCTTCATAATGCTACCTCCAAAAATTGAATTTTGTGGTTTCATAAGCCCACAAACTTATATGTTTATTTTACCATATTTTGCGCCAATATGATAGCTCTTTTCACCAAAATATTCGGAAAATTTTTCCGGTTTTATCTATTTTGTCTCTGTTTTTCTCGGATTTATTTCTATTTTTGTCAATTTTGCCCACTTATTTCACAATAGCAGTTGAAATTTCGAAAAAAAACCGATATAATAAAAGCTGATATGTAAAGGGGGAGTTTTGCCTTGGGACAGATTATTGCAGTTACCTCTGGCAAAGGCGGTACGGGGAAAACCACTGTGTGTGCCGGGATTGCAAGTTGTCTGGCAGCCGAGGGAAAACGAGTTTTGTGCATTGATGCGGATGTCGGATTACGTAACCTGGACATTTCCCTGGGGATGAGTCAGGAAGCAGCAATTCCTTTTTCTTCTGTTATGTCCGGAGAGTATTCTCTGGAAGACGCTGCAGAACATCCACAAATTTCGAATCTCTTTCTTCTCACTGCTCCCTTAACTGTGGCTCCGGAGGAGCTGGACTTGACAGAGTTCTCTACCATGTTGCAAACCGTTCGCGCCCGCTATGATTTTTGTCTGATTGATGCCCCGGCCGGCCTGGGAGCCGGATTTCAGCTGGCAACCAAGTTTGCTGATGAAGCCATTATTGTCTGCACAGCTGACCCTGCCTCACTGCGAGATGCCTCTCGGATTACGGATTTGCTGCAGACACAAGGCCTTGTCCAGATCCGTATGGTAGTCAATCGAGTCTCCACTCGTTTGTTCCGAAAACTAGGTGCCACAATCGATGACATGATGGACGAAGTGGGACTTCCTCTTTTAGGAATTGTCCCGGAAGACTTACAAGTAACTCTGGCCGCGGCACAGGGCACGGCTCTGGTATTGCAGACACAGCAAGGTGCTGCAATCGCGTGTCTCCACATCGCCCGGCGGCTTGCCGACAAAAAAGTCCCTCTCATGCGAGTAAAGTAATGGAGTGAAGAACCATGAATATTACCTTAATTGCCCATGACAAGAAAAAGGAACTGATGATACAGTTCTGCACTGCCTATAAAAGCATTCTTTCTAAGCATAATCTTTCCGCTACTGCCACTACAGGCCGCATGGTTGCCGATGCCACCGGACTGCCGGTTTCCCTGTTTATGGCCCGCAGCCAGGGAGGATATCAGCAAATCGATGCCCGTGTGGCTTACAATGAAATCGACATGGTCTTTATGTTTACGGATCCCAATACTACCGACCCTTGGGAGGATCAGTGTATTCTACAGACAATCCATCAGTGCGATACCCATAATGTACCGGTAGCCACGAATCTGGCCTCTGCTGAAATGCTGATTCTGGGCCTGCAAAGAGGCGACTTAGATTGGAGAGAAATGATTCGGCCTAAAAAATTTTTGCGCTGATTGACAAACGCCTTTGGGTATACTATGATACGAATATTATTGAGCGCAAAGAAGCAGAAACAGTACCAAGTGCTCCTGTGGCAAAGAGAAGAACTTCCTGGCTGAAAGAGTTCTCCACAGAATTTGGGAAGGACATCTGCCGAGCGGGCGTATAAGGTTTAGACCGAAATCGCCGGGCCGCTCCTCCGTTATCAGGAGCAGAGGAAAGGGAAGTTCCCTTTTGAAATTGGGTGGCACCACGAAGCTGATGGCTCTCGTCCCATATTGGGGGCGGGAGCATTTTTATCAGGCTGGGTCGATAAGCGGACTCTGCTTCAGGTCCAAGGTGTAGGCCAGATTGCTGATTGAAACATTTCACTACAAAGGATACCCCAACGCTCTGTTACAAAAGAGACACCACAGTGTATAAAAAGATAGGAGAATGGATATGGACACAATTCACGGATTTCGAAGGACAAATTACTGCGCAGATTTACGTTTGTGCGATGTAGGCAAAACGGTCAGCGTATGCGGCTGGGTACAGCGGCAACGGGATCTGGGTGGCTTGATTTTTGTGGATTTACGGGACCGGACGGGCTTGGTGCAGCTGTCTTTTGGCGATCAAACTGACCGGGATATTTTCCAAAAGGCAGCTTCTTTGCGTTCTGAATATGTAGTCGCTGCCACCGGTATTGTCCGGGAGCGAGAGTCCAAGTCCAAAAAAATTCCCACTGGCGATATTGAAATTGAGGTAACGGAATTACGGCTTTTGGCCAAGTCCGAGACGCCTCCCTTTGAAATAGTGGAACATTCTGATGTCAAAGATACCATACGCCTGAAATATCGGTATCTGGATCTGCGTCGGCCGGACATGCAAAGGACCATTGCTCTGCGCCATAAAATTGTAAAAATCTGCCGGGACTACTTTGATGAGCAGGGTTTCCTGGAAATTGAAACGCCGATTTTAACGAAGTCCACCCCAGAGGGCGCCCGAGACTATTTGGTTCCCTCCCGGGTACACCCAGGGAAATTCTATGCCCTCCCCCAGTCGCCTCAGCAATACAAGCAGCTGCTGATGCTCTCCGGCTTTGACCGGTATTTCCAAATTGCCCGTTGTTTCCGGGATGAAGACCTGCGGGCAGACCGTCAGCCGGAATTCACCCAAATTGACCTGGAAATGAGCTTTGTGGAAGAAGAAGAAATTCAAACAATCCAGGAAGGATTTTTAAAGCGGGTCTTCCGGGAGATCTTGGGTGTGGAGATTGCAACTCCCTTCTTGCGTCTGCCTTATCGTCAGGCAATGGACCGGTTTGGCTCCGACAAACCGGATATGCGCTTTGGCTTCGAATTAAAAGACGTGTCGGATATTGCAAAAGATTGTGGTTTTGCCGTCTTCCGGGACGCAGTAGCCGCCGGAGGAAGTGTACGGCTGATTAACCTGGACGGCCACGCTGCAGATTTCCCCCGAAAGAAAATTGATAAGCTGACAGAGTTTGTAAAAACCTACCGCGCCAAGGGCTTGGCCTGGACTCGTCTGATCGACGGAGGGATGACCTCTTCCTACGCCAAGTTCCTGACAGAGGAAGAAAACAAGGCCATTTTGGAGCGGGCTGGTGCCAAAGACGGAGACCTTGTCCTTTTGGTGGCTGACCCCAAAAATGAAACGGTGTTCGCCTCCCTGGGTGCTCTACGTTGCGAGTGCGCCAAGCAACTGGGGATCTTGGATCCTAAAGATTTTAAATTCCTGTGGGTAACGGAATTCCCCATGTTTGAATGGTCGGAAGAGGAAGGCCGGTATATGGCCATGCACCATCCTTTCACGGCTCCTATGGAAGAGGATGCAGACAAAATTCTCACAGACAAAGCAGGCTGCCGCGCCCGGGCCTATGACGTAGTTCTCAACGGTACGGAGCTTGGCGGCGGCTCCATCCGAATCAACACACCGGAAATGCAGGAAAAGGCTTTCCAGGCTCTTGGCATTTCTCAGGAGGATATTGATGAGCGGTTCGGGCACTTGGTAGGAGCATTCCAGTTTGGTGCTCCTCCCCACGGCGGCTTAGCTTATGGTTTGGACCGGCTGGTTATGCTGATGACGGGAGCCGAATCTATTCGGGACGTCATTGCCTTCCCCAAGGTACAGACGGCAAGCGATCTGATGATGGGCTGTCCCGATGTAGTGGACAGCAAGCAGTTGGACGAACTGTCCATTGCCTGCACCCGGAAAGAAGCCTCCACTCCGGATGAAGCTTAGTTTGCTGTTTTTACCATTTCCTTCGGCACTACAGTCACATAAAAGCGGTGGGGATATGATCTCCCCCCCCCGCTGTAAGGCGCAGATAAGGCAGGCCATCTAAAATGGCCTGCCTTTCAATTCGCACAGCTATCCAAATGTTTTCTCTAAGGTTTCCACCCCTCTGGAAACAGCCAAGTTTTTCCCGCTCAGGGCTCCTTTTCAAAGAAAATTTGCTCTTCCGGAATTTGTCCCTGGAACAATACGGACGCTCTTCCGGCATAGCGGAATCCCAATTTTTGATAGAAAGCGGCAGCCGGCTCATTTCCAGCATAGGTATCCAAGCGGACAGCCTTGCAACCTCTTGCTTTGGCCTGCTCCAGAGCATACTGTACCATTTGCCTGCCATATCCTTTTCCTGCTTTTGCAGGAGGAATACACAAAGTATGGATCACGAATACCTCCTCTTCACGGGCCGGAATGGACCAGGGAATCTGGGCATAGTCCACAGGCTGCACCTGGTTTAGAATCATACTGGCACACAGCTGCCCATCTTCCCAAAGTACATAAAGCGTCCCTGCTTCCCAGCTGGTCTGTGCTGTCTGCCGTGTAGGATACACATTCAGGACCCAGTTGGAATGTCCCCCGTGCTCCTGTTCAAACGTGAGAAGCTCCACATAGCTCTCTGCCACGAAATCCAAATCTTCCGCCTTTGCCAAACGAATCATGGTTTTCTCCCCTTCTACATTCTTCGTAAAGTAAGCATACCATATGGTCCTTTTTCCTGCAAGCCAGACGGGTCTACTTCTATAAAGAGGGCACGAAAGAAAAAAATCTTGACAAATCTGCCAATCCCGTGCTACCATGGTTCCAATATTGAAAAATGCGATGACGGAATTATGCCTTACTGGAGCGTTTCAGAGAGTCGGCGGGTGGTGTGAGCCGATACCAAAGGTACTGTGCAGTCTGCTTCCCGAGCTGGTTCTCTGAAATGAGAAGAGTAGGAGAACCCGGTTGCCCCGTTACCATGGCTATGGATTTGTTGGAATCCAGATGAGTGATTACCGTTGTGTAGTAATCAGGGTGGTACCGCGAAAGGAATTTCGTCCCTGAGGCCAAATGGCCTCAGGGATTTTTTATTTCCTGCGGCCTTACATTCAAAGAAAAGGAGCGTTTCCCCATATGAATTCATGTATGTTATCCGATGTCACTTTGCACCAGGCCGCAAAATCCGGTGAGTTCAACCTGAGCTTTAAAGAAAAGATAGAAATTGCCAAATTACTGGACAAACTGAACATCAGCGTTATTGAAGCCGCTGGCATTGAAAATACCAAAGTGGATTCTTTGCTGATCAAATCCATGGCAGCCGCCATCCATGACAGTATTCTCAGCGTTCCCGTAAAGATGAGCACGCAGGGCGTACAAGAAGCCTGGGAGGCCGTAAAATCTGCCCGGCATCCCCGGCTGCGGGTCTGTGTACCCGTCTCTCCGGTACAGATGGAATATTTGTGCCACAAAAAAGGGCCTGAAATTTTGAAGGCCATTGAAACTACTGTAATGGCTGCAAAAGCCCTTTGCCCGGATGTGGAATTTTCCGCTCAGGATGCCACCCGTGCCGAAGAGGAGTTCTTACATAGTGCCATTGCCACCGCCATTGCCGCCGGCGCCACGACGGTCACCTTGTGCGACTCTGCCGGCATTTTGCTTCCTGACGAATTTGTTTGTTTCTTGAAAAAAGTAGCACAGGCCGTGCCGCAAATGCAGACCGTTGCCATGGGCGCATCCTGCTCCAACGCCATGGGTGTTGCCACCGCCTGTTCCTTCGCCGCTTTGCAAACAGGCTGTCGGGAAGTCAAAGTAGCGGCTGCCGCAGAAGAGGCCACACCGCTGGAAGCATTGGCTCAGATTATTCGAACCCGTGGCGACAGTTTCCAGCTGGAAACCACCGTACGGTTCACTCAGCTGCAACGATCCTTAAAACAAATTAAATGGATTGCCCAGTCTAAGCGTACGAAAACCAGCGCATTTGATACTCTGGTATCCGAAGCAGAGCATGGCGAAATCGCTTTGACCGAATTTGATGACCAAGCAGCCGTTAATAAAGCCGTCGCCTATTTGGGCTATGATTTGTCGGAAGAAGACAGTGCCAAGGTCTTTGAAGAGTTCTGCCGGATCGCCGGGAAAAAATCCGTGGGCGCAAAAGAGCTGGACGCCATTGTGGCCAGTGTGGCGCTACAGGTGCCTCCTACGTATCTGCTGGAAAGCTATGTCATTAACTCCGGCAGCGTATTTAACGCATCCGCTCACATCCAGCTGAAAAAGGGTGAAAAGGTCCTGTGTGGTATCTGTGTAGGGGATGGCCCCATTGATGCGGCATTCCTGGCCATTGAACAAATTATCGGCCACCACTATGAATTGGACGACTTCCAGATCCAGGCAGTTACCGAAGGCCATGAGGCCATGGGCTCAGCCCTTATCCGTCTGCGTTCCAACGGAAAACTCTATTCCGGCCGTGGAATTTCCACGGACATTATCGGCTCCAGTATTCGGGCCTATGTCAACGCACTGAACAAGATTGTCTATGAGGAGAATTGAGTATGAATCTTTCCTTTTCCATTAAAGGCTGGCAGGGTTATCTCTGGGAGGAGTTCTGCAATGCAGCCACCGATATGAAACTCCAAGGTATTGAACTGCACAGCATTCTGGGTACTGAATTTACGGAAAAGGGCGGCCCTTTCCATCAGTATAACGCCGCTGCCACACTGCGTGCCCTGCACGAGCAGCATCTCACCATTCCCTGTATCGACTCCAGTTGCGATCTCAATACCGGATTTGAAGACAAAATTGCCTGCGATGAAATTGTGCAGTGCATGGAATTGGCCTCCACGTTACATATTCCCTATGTACGGATCCGAACCAGAAGCACAGAAGAGACCGATTTGGCGCCGGTTGTCTCCAATATGGGAATTCTCCTGCGCAAAGCCGAAGAACTGGGCATTACCCTATTGGTGGAAACCGTCGGCCTGTTTTCCGATACAGCCCGGTTACGAGATGTTTTAAACCGGTTCGCCAGTGACCACATGGCCGCCCTCTGGGATGTCCACCACCCCTATTTTGATCACAAGGAAGACCCCGAACAGACCATTCAAAACTTAGGTGCCTATGTTCGGCATGTCCATATCAAAGATTCTGTGTCTGGTCCCAAGGGAAGAACATACACCCTTCTGGGGGAAGGAGATCTTCCGATCGCCAGTATGATGACTGCACTTGGCTCCATCAACTACGACGGATTTATCTCTCTGGAATGGGACCCCAAGTGGATGCCGGATCTGACGGATATGGAAGTGATTTTCTCTCATTTTGTCACCTATATGAGTCGGTTTGAAACCCCGTCCCGAAAGCAAAGCTTTTTATATGACAACCAGCGGCATACGGGGAAATATGTGTGGAAAAAGGACTTACTGATAGATATGACCTTTTCCCAGGTCCTTGATCGGATGGTGGAGGAGTTTCCGGACCAATACGCCTTTAAATACACCACGTTGGATTATACCAGAACTTACTCCGAGTTCCGGGACGATGTGGATCAGTTCTGCCGAACACTTATTGCCCTGGGTGTTCGTCCTGGCCACCATGTAGCTGTGTGGGCCACCAACATCCCCCAATGGTACATCGCTTTCTGGGCTGTCACCAAAATCGGTGCCGTACTTGTGAGTATGAACACAGCCTATAAAATTCATGAGGCCGAATACCTGCTCCGCCAGTCTGATACCCACACCCTTATCATGATCCAAGGATATCGCGACTCCGACTACAGCGCCATTGTGCAGGAACTGTGCCCGGAACTGCGAACTACCAAACCTGGCAGACCCTTGCACTGCCGCAGGCTCCCCTTCCTGCGTAATGTGATTACCGTCGGCTTCCAACAGCCTGGCTGTCTGAACTGGCAGGATGCACTGGAACGGGCCGAGCAGGTCCCTGTGGAAGAAGTCTATCGTCTGGCTGCTGCAGTACACCCTGACGACGTATGCAATATGCAGTATACATCCGGTACAACTGGTTTCCCCAAAGGGGTGATGCTCACCCATTACAATATTGTCAACAACGGCAAATGTATCGGAGACCGGATGGATCTGAGTACTGCCGACCGGATGATGATTCAGGTGCCCATGTTCCATTGCTTTGGCATGGTTTTGGCCATGACAGCCGCTATGACCCACGGTGCCTCTTTATTCCCCCTGCCCTACTTCTCTCCGAAACCAGCTTTGGCCTGTATCCATCAGGAGCACATCACCTGTTTCCACGGCGTACCCACTATGTTTATTGCCATGCTGGAGCATCCTGATTTTTCCAAGACGGACTTTCATTATATGCGCACCGGCATTATGGCTGGTTCTCCTTGTCCCATTGCCGTAATGCAAGATGTCGTAGACAAAATGCATATGGAGGAAATCACTATCGTCTATGGGCAGACGGAAGCTTCTCCAGGCTGTACCATGAGCTCTACTGATGATCCCATTTCTGTACGGGTCGGTACCGTAGGCCGGGCCCTGCCAGAAATCGAGTGCCGGATTGTGGACCCAGAAACCAATGTAGAGCTGCCGGTTGGAGAGATCGGGGAATTTGTGGCCAGAGGCTACAATATTATGAAGGGTTATTACAAAATGCCCAAAGCTACCCGGGCCGCCATTGACGCCGATGGTTGGCTGCATACGGGAGATTTGGCCTGTAAAACACCGGAAGGCAACTACCGGATTACAGGACGGCTCAAAGATATGATTATCCGCGGGGGCGAAAATATCTATCCCAAGGAAATTGAGGAATTTATCTATACCCATCCCAAAGTCAGCGACGTTCAGGTTATCGGCGTTCCGGACTCCCAATATGGAGAAGAAATCATGGCCTGTATTATCTTAAAAGAAGGCGAGTCCATGACGGAGGATGAGATGAAGAATTTCATTCGGGATCATATGGCCCGCCACAAAGTTCCCCGCTATATCAGCTTTGTAGACAGCTTCCCCATGAACGCCGCTGGAAAGATTCAGAAGTTTAAAATGCGGGAAGAGGCCATCGAAAAACTAAAACTGCAAGGTGCGGCAGAAATCGAAACTGCCTGAGATTGGAGGATAGTATGGAAGGAAAAACATATGTAACCATGGATGGCAATGAAGCAGCTGCCCATATTGCCTATACTTTTACGGAAATTGCTGCTATCTATCCCATTACCCCATCCTCGCCGATGGCCGGGAAAACCGATGCCTGGTCCGCCCGGGGCCGTCTGAACCTGTTTGGCCAACCTGTTACCTTAATGGAGCTGCAAAGTGAAGCCGGTGCCATCGGTGCTATTCACGGTGCGGCCCAGACTGGAGCCTTGGCCACCACCTACACCTCATCCCAGGGTCTTTTACTGATGATCCCGGTTCTTCACAGAATTGCTGGCGAGCGACTGCCGGTTGTACTCCATGTAGCCGCACGAACCATTGGTACCCATGCCATGAGTATCTTTGGCGATCATTCCGATGTCATGTGCTGCCGGAACACCGGTCTTGCCATGCTCTGTTCCGGTTCTGTCCAGGAAATCGCCGATTTGGCAGCTGTCGCCCACCTGTCGGCTATAAAAGGGCGGATTCCCTTTTTACACTTTTTTGACGGCTTCCGCACCTCCCATGAGCTGAACAAAGTGGAGCTTCCCGACTCCCAGGCATTGGTGCAACTTCTGGACCGGCAAGCTCTCAACGCCTTTAAAGCCCAGGCTTTAAATCCGGAACATCCCCGTCTGCGCAGTACCGTGCAAAATGGGGACATCTATTTCCAGGTCCGGGAAGCCAATAATCAGGACTACCAGGACCTTCCGGATGTGGTAGAAGACTATCTGGCCCAGATCTCCCAACTCACTGGCCGTACCTATCATCTGTTCAACTACTACGGTGCACCGGATGCCACAGAGGTAGTGGTAGCAATGGGCTCCGTATCGGGGGCCATTGAAGAAGCCGTAGATTACTTAAATCAATCAGGCCGAAAAGTAGGTTTCATTCAGGTACACCTGTATCGTCCTTTCAGTGTAAAACACTTCCTGCAAGCCCTGCCGGAAACCGTGAAAAAAATCGCTGTTCTGGACCGGTGCAAAGAAATGGGAAGCACTGGAGAGCCTTTGTATCAGGATATCTGCACCGCTTTTTCCAACTCCGGTCGTGCCGTTACCATTTTCGGCGGTCGTTACGGGTTAAGCTCCAAGGATACCGACCCGGCCCAGATTGTTGCAGTATTTGACAATCTTCTGGCACCACAGCCGATTCAAAGCTTTACCATCGGGATAACCGACGACGTCACGCATCTGTCCCTGCCGGTAAAAAAACTGGAGCGGCAGACCCGGCAGGATTTGGTGCAGTGTAAATTCTGGGGACTTGGTTCTGACGGAACAGTCGGCGCCAACCACAATACTGTGGAAATCATCAACCAGCATACCAGTCAATTTGCCCAGGCCTATTTTGAGTATGACGCCAAAAAGTCCTTTGGCATTACGAAATCCCACCTGCGCTTTGGCCCCCGGCCAATGAAATCCTCTTATTTCGTAAAAGAGGCAAATTTCATTGCCTGCCACAATCCCAGTTTTATCGGGCAGTATGATATTATAGATGAGCTGCAGCCCGGCGGAATTTTCCTGCTCAACTGTCCCTGGTCCACGGAAGAATTGGAGACCCATCTGCCGGCCAGTGTCAAAAGACAGTTGGCGCAAAAGCATGTCCGCTTTTACACCATTGATGCTTCCGCCATTGCCCGGGATCTGGGTCTGGGGAGTCATATTAACACCATTCTCCAAGCTGCCTTCTTTGCTTTGAGCTCGATCATTCCCATGGAGGATGCTCTGCAACATATGAAGCAGGCCGTCTACAAAACCTATTACGCCAAAGGTGATGAAGTCATTGCCAAAAACAATGCCGCCATTGACCGGGGCGCCACAGCTGCCAGGGAAGTAATTGTCCCAACTCATTGGGCCCAGGCACAAGATCCAGTCCCCGCATCCGAAGATACCCGTCCTGCCGTGGTTCGCAACATTCTGGAGCCTATCAACCGGCAAAAGGGCGATACACTTCCTGTGTCTACCTTTTTGAAATATCTGGACGGTACTATGGATATGGGCATGACCGCCTGGGAAAAGCGAAATATTGCCGTAAGAATTCCCAAGTGGGATGCGGAAAAATGTCTGCAGTGCAATCTATGTTCTCTCGTTTGCCCCCATGCCGTTATCCGCCCCTATCTTCTGGATGCCCAGGAAGAGATTGCAAAGCCGGAAGACTTTGTAACGGTACCCGCCAAAGGACAGGCTGCTCAAAGTTATACCTACTCTTTGCAAATTTCCGGTGCAGACTGTACCGGTTGCGGCATATGCGCAAACACCTGCCCCGCCAAAGACAAAGCCTTAACTATGGTACCGGCGCAAAACGTATTGCCTCAGGATTCCAACTGGGCCTATGCTCTGTCTCTGGGTGAAAAGCCGGATGTCTTTGATCCCTATACGATTAAAGGCAGCCAGTTCCGGCAGCCTTTGGTAGAGTTTTCTGCGGCCTGTGCCGGCTGCGGCGAGACCCCCTATGCAAAACTTTTAACTCAGCTATTTGGAGACCGGGTCTACTGGGCCAATGCCACCGGTTGTTCCCAGGCCTGGGGCTCCCCTATGCCGGGGATTCCCTATACGATAAATAAGCAGGGTCGAGGACCTGCCTGGTCAAATTCTCTCTTTGAAGATAATGCAGAGTTCAGTTTAGGGATGTTCCTGTCTGTACGGCAGCAACGGGCAGCGCAAAAGATGCGACTGGAAAAGCTATCCGCATGTACCCAAACACCTGCCATCAAAGAGGCCATTGCCACCTGGATGGCTTCTTTCCAGGATATCGACCGTTCTCTGGCAGACAGTGACACTTTAGTGGAAGTTCTGCGTACTCAGCCCGTTACGGGGGGAAAGGAAGCAGAGATGCTCACGCAGGAGATCCTTCAGTACCGGGATCAGCTGTCCAAAAAATGTTTCTGGATGTTCGGCGGAGACGGTTGGGCTTATGACATTGGATTTGGAGGTCTGGACCATGTCATTGCCACAGGAGAAGACGTCAATGTCTTTATTGTGGATACGGAAGTCTACTCCAATACCGGTGGTCAGTCCTCCAAAGCAACGCCCCTGGGCGCTGTGGCCCAGTTCTGCTCGTCAGGGAAGAAAACAGGGAAGAAAGACTTGGGTGCCATTATGATGACCTACGAGCACGTCTACGTAGCTCAGGTTGCCATGGGCGCAAATCCCAACCAGTTGATTCAGGCCGTTCGGGAAGCGGAAGCATTCCCTGGTCCCTCTGTAATTATCGCCTACACGCCCTGTTCCGCCCATGGAATACGTTTCGGCATGGATAAGGCCCAGGAAGAAATGAAGCGGGCTGTGGACGCAGGATATTGGACTTTGTATCGCTACAATCCCGCCAAAGCCCCCCATCCGCTGACCCTGGACTCTAAGGCCCCCTCTCTGTCTTTCGGGGAATTCCTGGATGGCGAAGTGCGGTATGCCTCTTTGAAGCGAACTTTCCCAGACAATGCCCAGTCCCTGTTTGCCCAGGCGGAGAAAGATGCCAGGGCCCGGTATGAAAAATATGCCAAACTGGCGGGTAAAGAGCCAACGACTGTATAACTGTCCCATCACCATAGCAAGCCAAGACCCCGGCAGTTCCACCAATTGGTGGAACTGCCGGGGTCTTCCTTTTTTCAAATTGACCTTTTCTCTGGACACCTGCCCTCTGTGCACGGGAAAAGAAGCGCTTCCGATTGCGTGTCTCTTGGAGATACGCTACCGCCATCATCCCTAACCCCAAGGCCAGCAAAATATCTGACTCAACTTCACTGAATTGCAACGGCAATCGTATCACAATCGCCGTCTCGATTCTGTATTCCATTGGTTGATAGGCAAAACCTGAACAGATTACAAAGGAAACAGCCTTCACACGAACAATACCCGCAAGGACAAACATGTGTCAGTAAACTCCTTTTCCGTTCGCTTCACTTTTCTCCTGCCTATTTTCCCAACTGCACTGGCTGTGTTTTTTAATCTAATCAAATTCCCTAATCATCTGCTCGTAAGGCAGCATTCGGAATTTCTCCCGGGCGTAGAGACTTTTCGCCCCCACATTGTCCGCTTCCACCTCCAGCCGGAAACGTTTTACAGCATCAGGCCGATTTTCGTCCAACCATTGGAAAAAAGCTTTGCCCAGTCCTTTTCCCCGATATTCCGGCAAAAGGTACAGTTCTTCAATCCACCAGACCATACCTCCCGCTTCCTGGGAAAAAGTTTTTGCCAACAGCGCATATCCAGCTGTTTCCTTTTCTTCCAAGAGAAGGTATCCTTCCAGATAGTCATTGGAACGCAGTAGTTCTTGAAAAGTACGTTCATAATATTCAGGAGGAATGGTATGCTCCACCGCCTCTGAATGGTAAAACAGATCAACCAGTCGCAGATACTCCTGGTGGTCCTTCGGGCCAATCGCTCTAATCATATAGTCTCCTTTTCCTTGTTCTGCACATAGGGTCTGGCCGCAGCCAATAAACTGGGATACATGGCTGGATGGGCCACAAGAACGGAAGTCTTCTCTTCAAATTGTAACGGTTTTCCTGCCATATCTGAAACCAGACACCCCGCCTCCTGAGCAATGAGAGAGCCGGCAGCACAGTCCCAGGGAGACATGCAAAATTCTGCGAACATCTCTGCCCGCCCGGCAGCCACAAAACAAAAATCCAGGGCTGCAGATCCGGTAACTCGTACATCCACGCTGCAAGAAAACAGCGTCTGCATCAGCGAAAATGTATCTTTCTGAAACCGCTCCCGGTAATAGGGAGACATCCCCATAATACTCACCGGCTTTGTCGTCTTCCTCTCGGAAATTTGCAACGGTTTGTCATTGAGGAACGCTCCTTTGCCGCGCTGAGCACAAAACAGCTCTTTGGTATAAGGATTATACACGACTCCGTATTCCATTTTTCCCCCCTTGGCCAAGCCAATGGAAACACAGCTCATGTGGAGATTTTTAATGAAATTCGTAGTCCCATCAATGGGGTCAATCACAAAGCAGTACTCTTCCCCACTCCCATAGGGTGCCGCCACGTCTTCTTCCCCTAAAAAACTCGCCTCCGGCAAAACAGTATGCAATCGCTGTTCCACCAGCTTCTGTACCGCTTTGTCATAGTCGGTTACCAGATCAAATGCAAAACTCTTTTCTGTCACGTCTTTCTCCCGGTTTTCCGCTGACAAAATCAGATCTCCGGCCTCCCGGGCCACTGCCTTTATGGCTTCTAACACACAACTTCCCCTTTTCTAAAGCCCCTTCTATTCTTGTTCGTAGGCCATCATTTTTTCTACCCGACGCTGATGGCGGCCTCCCTCAAATTCAGTAGAGAGCCATACATCTACAATTTCAAGGGCCAGTTTTTCTCCCACTACACCAGCTCCCATTGCCATCATATTGGTATCATTATGCTGTCTTGTCAACCGGGCTGACATCAGATCCGACAACAGTGCACAACGGATGCCCTTCACTTTATTCGCCGTAATACTCACGCCAATACCTGTGGTACACAGTACAATTCCCCGGTCGCACCGTCCCTGTGCCACCGCTTTGGCCGCTGCACCGGCATAGTCCGGATAGTCACAGCTGTCCTGATTGTATGTGCCGAAATCCTCATAGGCAACCCCTTTTTCTTCTAAATGCTGCTTAATTGCCTCTTTCAGCAAATAGGCTCCATGATCACATGCCAAAGCTATCATGTTTTTCCTCCTTTGTTATACGGTAAAATAAAACACGCCTGCCGTAACCAAAACCAGCACCACCAAGGGACAAAGATAGCCCATGGCCCAGCGCCCTTTTTCAATCAGACTTGTCCATACTCCTGCCAAGGCAAGCAGACAAATCGCCGGCAATGCCATTCCGCCACCGAGTATACACATTGTAAAAAATCCCAGATACCAAATTCCGATAAGAATCCCCTGAGCTTTTCTACGCCGGATACCCGCAATTACCATTGCCACTACAGCAAGTGTTCCTCCGAAAAACAGAACCCAGTCATAAAATACGGAAGTTGTCAATAGACTGTAGGAAGGTCTGACCGCCTGAGCCAGCTGAATCCCCAAGCGCTGGGCAATCATCTGATAAAAATCCAAACTCCACAGAAATTCCGGCCATGGGTATCCCAAAATCACCGCCGCAGGAATATAAAGCAGACAGATCATAAAGAAAGCCCATATGACTCCCAAAATCAGCATTTTAACTCCATAGCCGAAAGTCCCTGTACGGGCTCCGGCCCGGAATCGCAAACCGAATCCCAGAAGCAAACTAATAAGTAGGAACACCCCATAGAGCAAAATACAGGGATCAAAATAAAAAGCTGCCAGAAAAAAGCTTTCCGCCAGGAGAAAGCTCCCGGCCATGTCCCAAAAGGAACTATGGTAGTCCTGCGTAATGTGGCAATAAGTAAAATAGGTTGTCAAAACGGTAAAAAACAAAACTGCCGGCTGCCAGGTTACATCTAATCCCAGTATCATGCTACATAAAAAAGCAATCTGGCTGCGTCCAAACAGACACTTGACCAACAAATAAAACACACCGATTCCCAGGGTTGGCAAAAGCAGATAATTGACGCCCAGTGTAATCGCTTCCGTTTGATTTAGGACGCCCAAACCGCTGGGAAACAAAACTGTTCCAATTTGGATTCCCCAGCTCATAAAAGTCAGAACGCACGCTAAAAACAAGGGAAAAATATCTCCACCAGTCATTGCAAATTTGGCTGAAGACAGAGTGAAGTTCGGTCTGTCATATTGTTGAATCCATTCCAAAGTGCCATTGCGGGGTTTTTGTGCTCTGCCATAGGCGATGAAATAGCCAATAAAGAAAACAGCCACTACAGCCATGGCCAAAAACCAATACCAGTATTGCTGTACCCATAATAAACTCTGGCCCAATGGTTTCGCCTCCTTTGGTATTTTATTCGTGTGGGAATACAGACAGGACAGGCCTTCTACCCGCATTGGCAAAGCCTTGTATCCTGTCCATCATTCAAAAAGGTTCCGCTATACTATTTATCATTTCGGAACCCCTTCCAAGATACTACCCTCTAAAAAATTCTCTGGCGAAGTTTCCCTCAGATATTCCAAATCCGGGGGCGCCTCCCATGGGATTCATCCCCTGGAAAATGTCCCTTGTGACACCCGACAATGTTCGGGATCTTAGCTCCCAAATTCACATCCATGGGTTCCGGGAAAATGCCTCCATGCCTTTTGATTGATTGTCACCCATCCTCCAGGACAAAGGACTTCCACTGGCAAAGAATATTGGTTATCACACCATGAAGGCAATGCCGAAACGGCAGACAGCAATCGGTTTTGGATGTCCCCTGCAAGGGAGCGAGCCCCGGCCGGAAGTGAAAGTATGCCAGCTGCGTGCGGTTATTATACCATATCCTCTGTATTCTAGCAAATTCCTACGTCGATAGCAAACGAAACAAATGCCCAAACCCTTAAGGGTTTGGGCAAATTCATTATTTTTCAAGCTGTTCTTTTAATTTGTCAAAAAAGCCTTTCCGTTTTGGCTGCGCCTCATCGTCTACACTTTCTGCAAATTTTCTCAGGAGATCCTTTTGCTCTTTACTCAGTTTGGTGGGCGTCTCCACCACAACTGTCACATATTGGTCTCCTCTGGTCTTATATCCTACATAGGGAATACCTTTGCCCCGCAGTCGGAAAGTAGTTCCCGTCTGGGTCCCTTCCGGAACCGTATAGCGAACTTTTCCGTCCAAGGTTGGCACCTCAATTTCTGCCCCCAGAGCAGCCTGCGAAAAAGAGATGGGCATTTCACACAGAACATTGGCTCCCTCCCGTGTAAAGATCGGATGGGGCAACACCCGTACACCCACCAGAAGATCTCCGTTGGGGCCTCCATTGGAGCCGGCGTTGCCTTCGTTGCGAACACGGATAGATTGGCCGTCATCAATCCCGGCAGGGATTTTTACCTGAATTTTCTTATTGGTCCTGACTTTTCCCTTGCCCTTACAGGTGGGACAGGGTTCTTTAATTACCTGGCCAGTCCCATTACAATGGGGACAAGCTGTCGTCTGGGTAAAGGTACCGAATGCTGTCTGCCGGGTAGAACGCACCGATCCGGTGCCGGAACAATAAGTACAGATTTCTGGACTTGTGCCCTTTTTGCAGCCGGTTCCGCCGCAGGTATCGCAAGTCTTAATCCGACTGACATTTACCTCTTTTTCTGTACCAAATGCAGCCTCTTCAAAGGTAATCTCCACAGCGGCTGTAATATTTTGCCCCTTGGTCGGTGCATTCCGCCGTTGGCTGCTTCCGCCTGTAAAGCTGCCAAAGAAATCGCCAAAAATATCTCCCAAGTCTCCAAACCCGCTGAAACCGCCAAAGGGACTGCCTCCCTGGAAAGGGTTCCCGCCCTGGAAATTGGGATCGACGCCGGCGAATCCAAATTGATCGTATCTGGCCTTTTTGTCCGCATCTGACAGGACTTCATAGGCCTCGTTGATCTCTTTAAACTTCTCTTCTGCTTCTTTATTGCCTGGGTTCTGATCCGGATGGTATTTCATTGCCAACTTCCGGTAAGCCCTTTTAATTTCACTGTCCGACGCATTCTTTTCTACGCCCAGAACCTCATAATAGTCACGCTTTTTTTCATTTGCCATGGGTCTCACCTCTCAAATTGGGAGTGACTTGCCTTCACACGCATAGGGGCGGAGTTCTCCGCCCCTATGCTATGGAGTTCAGCGTTAGTCGACAACCTCATAGTCTGCATCGACTACACCATCGTCGTTATTTCCACTGCCAGCTCCTGGGTTGCCGCCCATGTTGGGATCTCCCTGGGGAGCTGCATTTTGATAAAGCTTTTCCGAAACGGCATAGAACGCCTTTTGGACTTCTTCGGTAGCTGCCTTAATAGCACCCACATCGCTGCCTTTTTGCGCCTGCTTTAACTTTTCCACAGCTGCCAGAATAGGAGCTTTTTCCGACTCGGAAATCTTATCACCCATGTCATTCAAAGCTTTTTCTGTCTGATACACCATCTGATCGGCGCCGTTACGGACGTCAACCTCCTCTTTTCTCGCCTTATCCTGGGCCGCGTACTGCTCAGCTTCTTTCACAGCCCGGTCAATATCTTCTTTGGACAAGTTGGAAGATGCGGTAATGGTAATCTTTTGCTCTGTACCAGTACCCAAGTCCTTAGCAGATACATTGACAATACCATTGGCATCAATGTCAAAGGTAACTTCAATCTGCGGAACACCACGGGGAGCCGGAGCAATACCAGTCAGCTGGAACTTACCAAGGGTCTTGTTGTCTGCTGCCATTTCCCGTTCTCCCTGCAGAACATGGACTTCTACAGAGGTCTGGCCGTCTGCCGCAGTGGAGAAAATCTGGCTCTTCTTGGTGGGGATGGTGGTATTCCGGTCAATCAGACGGGTAAATACGCCGCCCATTGTCTCAATCCCCAAAGACAGGGGAGTAACATCCAGCAAGAGCAGTCCCTTTACGTCGCCGCCCAGAACGCCAGCCTGAATGGCAGCACCCACAGCGACACATTCATCCGGGTTAATGCCCTTAAATCCTTCCTTGCCAGTGAGCTTCTTCACGGCTTCCTGCACTGCCGGAATCCGGCTGGAACCACCTACCAACAGAACCTTGGAGATATCGCCAGCACTCAAACCTGCGTCGGACATAGCCTGCTTTACAGGTCCTGTGGTGGCGTCCACCAGGTGCGCCGTCAGTTCATTGAATTTGGCCCGTGTCAATGTTACATCCAAATGCTTGGGGCCAACTGCATCCGCTGTAATATAGGGCAGATTGATATTGGTGCTGGTCACGCCAGACAACTCAATCTTAGCTTTCTCCGCCGCTTCTTTCAGCCGCTGCATAGCCACTTTATCCTGAGACAGGTCAATGCCTTCTGTCTTCTTAAACTCCGAAACCAGATAGTTCATAATACACTGGTCGAAATCGTCGCCGCCCAGCCGGTTATTGCCGGCGGTTGCCAAAACTTCGATAATACCGTCGCCAATTTCCAGAATGGATACGTCAAAGGTGCCGCCGCCCAAGTCATAGACCATGATTTTCTGCTCGGTCTCTTTATCCAGTCCGTAGGCCAACGCAGCCGCCGTGGGCTCGTTGATAATTCTCTTTACATCCAGGCCGGCAATTTTACCGGCGTCTTTGGTCGCCTGCCGCTGGGCATCCGTAAAGTATGCAGGAACGGTAATAACCGCTTCCGTCACAGGACCACCCAAATAAGCCTCTGCATCTGCCTTCAGTTTCTGCAGAATCATGGCAGAAATCTCCTGCGGGGTGTACTTCTTCCCATCGATCGTCACTTTATAATCCGAACCCATCTCTCTTTTAATGGAAGAAATGGTCCGCTCATGGTTGGTAACTGCCTGACGCTTTGCCACCTGACCTACCATCCGCTCGCCGGTTTTTGAAAATGCCACTACTGACGGCGTAGTACGGTTGCCTTCGGCATTGGCAATTACTACTGGTTCGCCGCCTTCCATAACTGCTACACAAGAGTTGGTTGTACCTAAATCAATACCAATAATTTTCGACATAATCCGTTCCTCCTATTACCACGGCAGTCGTTTGCTGCCTCACATTTTACTGAATGATTTCTCTATATTTAATTTGCCACTTTTACCATGGCAAACCGAATTATCTTTTCTCCCAGCTGAAAGCCTTCCTGAAAAACTTCCATTACTGTATTCTCTGCCTGAGACTCATCTTCCACATGCATCACTGCATTATGGCGATTGGGATCAAATGTATCTCCCACCTGCCCAAAAGCTGTTACACCAATTTTTTGCAGCACCTCTTTCAGTCCCGCCATGGTCATTTCCACCCCTTTTTTATAAGCTTCATCCGCTGTTTGGGTAGCCATGGCTCTGGCCAAATTATCATAGACCGGCAAAAACTTTGCCACTGTTTCTGCCTGCACATCGTTGTAAAGCGCTTCCCGCTCTTTCTGGTTCCGCTTTCGGAAATTGTCATACTCAGCTGCAAGTCGTAAATAATTATCTTGTTCTTGCTTCAATTTCGCCTGTAATTCTTCTTCCAAAGATATTTCCTGAGGTTTTTCAGCTTCTTCTGCCACAATCTCTTCCGTGACGGCCTCGGTGGTCTCTTCTGCCGTTGCTCCCGGCTGATCCATCTGTGGCTGTTGCGTCTGTTTCTTCTCCTGTGTCATGATCATTCTCCTATATTATTCCTCTTCCTTTTGGGAAGGTGGCGGCAATTCATGTTTCCCAAATAGTCTTCCCAGATTTTCGGCAAAATAGGAAAGCCGCGCAGTTATTTGTGCATAATCCATTCTCGTAGGACCTACCACACCAATCATACCCTGCATGCCGTCGCCAATATCAAACCGGGTCATCACAACACTGGTATCTTTTAGCTCCTGGGCAATGTGCTCTGGTCCCACAAGAATCTGTGTCTTGCTGTCCGGACTGATAACTTCCGGCAAATGAGCAATCATTTCTTCATCCAACGTGCTAAGCAGCTGCTTTGCCTTGGAAACATCCTGATACTCTGGTTGCCCTAACAGCTTTACCTGTCCAGTTAAGTAAACATCTGAATGTTGCTGCTCTTGTAATACATGAACAGTAAACTCGATGATAATCGGAACCAAGCTGGCCGCTGGACCGGCACTGCGCGTAATCCGGCTTAAAACCTCCGATGTGATCTCATCCACAGTCAAATCTGTCAAGCTGGCATTGAGTACGGCGGAAAGGAGCTTTAAATCCTGCTCGGATACCTCCAAGGGCAGACGGATTAGTTTGTTCTGCACAGCCTCCGTACTGGTTAAAATCACCAAAATAAAGCTGTTGCTTTCTGCCATAATCAAATCAAAACGTTTGACACTGACTTTTCCCTGAGGAGAGGCTACTGCATACGCCGGCAAATTGGTCAGTTGAGAAACCAACTTGCCAACTTGGCTGATCACATCTCCAAAATCCTGCATTTTGGCTTCCAAAGCTTGATTTAAGCTCTGCGTCTCATCAATGGACAGGCGGTAATTGCGCATCAGCTCATCCACATAGAGCCGATATCCCGCTGGAGACGGTACTCGCCCTGCAGAAGTATGGGGCTGCTCCAGGTAACCCATGGAAGTCAGTTCTGCCATTTCATTCCGAATGGTCGCAGATGAAAAATTCATGTCGGGCATAGCTGCAATGGATTTGGAACCGACTGGTTCTGCCGTCCGGATATAGCTATCAACAATAGCCCGAAGAATTTTCTTTTTTCTTTCACTGAGTTCCATGCGCTCCCTCCTCAGTTTAGCACTCATCATCCTTAAGTGCTAAATGTACTCTACCACTCCTGCAAACACTTGTCAATAGTTGTTTTTTAAATTATTTATGAACTGGCAGGATTTTGTTTACTTTTACAAAAAACTGCAAAAATGGCACTCTCGATTTGAGAGTGCCATGATCAAATTATCCGTTTTCTCCAATCTGACTCCCAGATAGGCCGGATACTTTTAAGCTGCGGAATCCATCTCCAGAGGCGCCAGGAATTGCCTGTACAAACGCTCCAGGGTAACAATCGTCTCCTCCCGGGTCATCTGTGCTTCCGGATGGAAATTCTGTCCATCTCCTTGCAGAATTCCAAATTCCGTGGCAATCTCTACATAGTCTCTTGCCCAAGAACTGATGGCATCGGCATCTTCATAAGAAAGCCCTGTACCGGAGGCCGAAAATGTCTCATCTGTACAATAAGCCGCTACATTGATCAGTATTTTCGCAGCTTGCTCCCGGGTCACCACCATATCCGGCGCAAAAGTAGTCGGGGAAGTTCCTTCAAACAACCCTAAACCAACACAGGCCATAATCCGGTACCAATCTTCTGATTCGGCGATATCCGTAAACTCTGTTTCTACCGTCATGGGTGGAATTCCCTTTGTCTGCACAACAAACTGATACAACAATCTGGCAAACTCTCCCCGGGTAATCCCTTTTTGAAATTCTGTCGCCAGACTGGACGGTAAATACCCCCTGAGATAGTAAGCATTCAGCTCTTCACTGGCCCAATCGGAACAAGTGGTCAAATCAACCGCTGTCACCGGCAGCATCCCCGGTAATACTCCCCGGTCCTTTGCGTCCCGCACGATTATGGTCGTGTATCCAGGAGTAACGGAATGTAAAGTGCCATCCTCACTCACAGTAACGAACTCCGGATGCGTAGAGCTGAAACTAAATTCTTTCCGGTTCGTATCCGGAATGCTGGGCTGCAACTGGACATTGACCCCTTTGCGGATCGTCAGAGCGCTCACAAGATCTCCTTCCAGGCGTAATTCCACCTGGCGGCAAGGATAACTGTTTACCGCCATCGGCTGCCGGGTACGATAAGCAGTCGTCTTATAGGCATCAAAGCGAATATGTCCGGTAAAATCTTCTTCACTTTTGAGGAAGTAATTCCATGTCATCATCTCGCCGGCCACGGTCGTTGCATCCCAGGTGGCATCCAGGTTGTACCAAAGGCCATCCAGCTGGACAATGTTCCAGGCATGATTTTCTCCCTGACTGATGCCAGTGACCATTCTGCAGGGCACACCTGCTTGCCACAACATCTTATACAATAAAATAGAGTATCCCTGGCAAACCATTTGTCCGGTTTTCAGGCCGTCATAAGCCGAAAAATTCTGCAAGTTATCGTCATAGACATAGTTGGTAGCAATGTACTCATAAATTACCTTTACTTTTGTATAATCGTCCTCATCTTCCAAATCCAACTCTGTAACAAGACGGCTGACTTCTTCATCGATCCAAGCCTCTTCCTCTTGCGTCGTGAGGTAATCCAGAGAAAAATATACTGTTTGCTTCCAGATGCTGATCCCACCCTGGTAGACATTCATGGTGCAATAGTCTCCGCCAGAGCCGGTAGAATCTGTAGACTGAGCACCTAAATTCCGAAGGACCTCCCCTAATTGAGGCTCTTTCGTATCTGCAACAATGTCCTGCAGATCTCCACTGTAAGTGATGGAAAAAGAGGTATCCCTCTGTATCATATGCGCTTCCAATACCTGATAAAATTGTTCCGGTGTGGCAATTTCAGCTGCTTCTTCTGCCAGCACGGTACCACTTAGGGCAGCCAAAAGTGCAAACAGAACCAGCAATTGCACGGCTATTTTACGTTTCAGTTTCATGACAATGCTCCTTATTGAAGTTGTCTTAAGTATAGTGGATTTCCTCCGGAAAGGCAATCTCCTGTCCGGGAAAATTTTTGCCTGTCCTGTCATGTTTTCCCTCCAACCGGATGCCGGATTACAAACCCCAGCACGGAAAAACTGTATCGTTTTTGACTGTATGCTCCTGTTCCTCCCTTGAAAAGCTGTTTTACTTTCTGCTCCCCTGAGGAATGGGAAATATTCCCAACCTTCCATTTTTTAAGTATTGGACATACAGCGGCCCCCTCTTCCCTGCCCTGACAAATCCATTATGAAACGGAAATTCTGACGTATGTGAATCGCAACAGGAAAAAGCCTTTCAAACCCGGCAGAACACAGGCAATCACATAACACGTTCTTTTTACATGAAAAAACCCGGATCAAGCAATCTATCGCTTGATCCGGGATTGGTGCGGGCAACAGGACTTGAACCTGCACGCCTTGCGACACAAGAACCTAAATCTTGCACGTCTGCCAATTCCGCCATGCCCGCATAGAAATATGGCCCCCTTCGGAACCAAATGCAGTGTACCATATTTTCCATTTTATTGTCAATAGGCCTGGACCAGAACTCAGAATTTCCAACTTTTCCCTCCCCCCCACGATTCTTTCTTGACACAAGCCTCTACCGCCAGTACAATAGACTGTGGATTAGTATGGCTTTAGCCCTTACTTTTTAGGGGAAGGTAAGCGGCTGCCGTTGCTGTTTCCCCCGCCCATTTCAATTAAAATTACGAGGAGGTGTGTGCGCAAATTATGGATGATTTATTATATATTCTCCTGCCCCTGGCAGGTTTCATCATAGGCGCAATTGCTTTTTTTCTGATCGGCATTGCTTATCGTAAAAAAGTCGCGGAAAAAGAAATTGGCAGTGCCGAAGAAGAAGCCAAGCGCATTATTAATGAGTCCATAAAAAGTGCGGAAAGCAAAAAGCGTGAGATGCTGCTGGAAGCCAAAGAAGAAATTCATAAATCGCGTACCGAATACGAGAGAGAAGTGAAAGAACGTCGGGCTGATTTGCAAAAGCAAGAGCGTCGTCTGCAGCAAAAAGAAGAGTCTCTGGATAAAAAGTTGGATCTCCATGAGAAACGAGAAGAGGATCTGAATAAAAAAGTCGCAGCGGTTGCTGCAGAGCGGGAAGAAGTAGCGCTGATTAAAAAGAGCCAGTTGGAAATGCTGGAAAAAATTTCAGGGTTGAGCCAGCATGAAGCAAAAGATTATCTCTTGAAAAATATTGAATCAGAAGTTCGTCATGAAGCGGCCATGAAGATTAAAGAAATTGAGGCCCAGTTGAAAGATGAAGCAGATCAAAAAGCACGGGAAATCATTTCTACTGCTATTCAGCGCTGCGCCGCAGACCATGTGGCAGAAGCAACTGTCTCCGTCGTTCCCCTGCCTAACGACGAGATGAAAGGACGCATCATCGGCCGTGAAGGTCGGAATATCCGTACGTTGGAAACTCTAACCGGAGTAGACTTAATTATAGACGATACACCGGAAGCGATTACCGTTTCCAGCTTTGACCCGGTTCGCCGGGAAATTGCACGGTTAGCATTGGAAAAGCTGATTGCAGATGGACGCATTCATCCTACCCGTATTGAAGATATGGTAGAAAAAGCCAGGAAAGAAGTCGACCATACCATTAAACAGGAAGGTGAACGCGCCACATTTGAAACAGGAATCCATAACCTCCATCCAGAGCTGATTAAGCTTCTCGGACGCCAGAAATATAGGACAAGCTATGGCCAAAATGTCCTCAACCACTCCATCGAAGTTGCCCACATTGCTGGCCTGTTAGCGAGTGAATTGGGTGTTGATGTTACACTGGCAAAGCGCGCCGGTCTTCTCCATGACTTGGGGAAATCTGTGGATCATGAAATGGAGGGCAGCCACGTCCAGCTAGGTGTGGAATTGGCCCGGAAATATAAAGAGTCTGCTCAGGTAATTCATGCCATTGAGGCTCACCACGGCGATGTGGAAGCTAAAACCATTGTTGCCTGTCTGGTACAGGCAGCGGATGCCATCTCTGCGGCGCGGCCTGGCGCCAGACGCGAGAATGTGGAAAATTACATCCGTCGTTTGGAAAAGCTGGAAGAGCTTACAAGCAGCTTCCCAGGCGTAGAAAAAGCCTATGCGATTCAAGCCGGTCGTGAAATTCGAATTATGGTGAAGCCGGAAGAAGTAACGGAAGAAAACATGATTCTTTTGGCCCACGATGTGGCAAAGAAAATTGAAGCGGAATTGGAATATCCCGGTCAGATTAAAGTCAATGTCATCCGGGAAACCAAAGCGGTAGATTACGCCAAGTAAACCCAGCCTGCACGGCATATTTCCGTGCAGGCTTTTTTATGTGCAGATGAAAGCATACAAAGAAGATCCCCTCTGCTGACCAGGCAGAGGGGATCTTCTTATATGGGTAGGTCCTGAAACCTAGTTGCCTATTTCAGAAGGTCGTAGGCCAGGCCATAAGGTTTGCCAGGAATGAACTGTCCGCCAGGTGTTCCCAGATACTTGCCTTGTTCCACTACCACATGGCCACGGAGCAGCACCGTATCCGGACGTCCCAGTTGTTCACATCCTTCATACACGTTGTATTCAATTCCGGTGGGGTTCGTCTCTACGCTGATGGTTCCCTTGTACTCCGGATCCATAATGCACAAGTCTGCATCTACGCCCACATCAATGGTTCCCTTTCTGGGATACAGTCCATTCAGCTTCGCCGGCTGGGTGCAGCATACGTCTACCATCTTCTGCCGGCTCATCTTCCCCTTCATAACACCATAGGTCCACAAAGCGTTCATCCGGTCGCCTGCGCCGGGGCATCCATTGGGAATCGCCCGGAAGTCATTCTCGCCCCAGTGCTTCTGATACAGCGGTATACTGGAGTTGTCGGAGCCACAAATGGAAATCCAGTCCCGATTGAGAGCGTTCCACAAATAGTCTCTATCTTCCTGATCCCGCAGAGGAGGAGAACATACCCACCGGCAAGCGATGTCAAAGTCCGGGTGGTCCATCTTATGCTTATCCAATACCAGATAGTGAGGACAGGTTTCTCCGATTACCGGTGCTCCTTCACTTCTCGCTTTCCGAATAACCTCTGCCGCCTCAATGCAGCTCACATGGACAATACACATGGGGCAGCCCAGATTCTTGGAAAACAGAATCGTCCGGGACACTGCTTCTGCTTCTCCAAAAGGAGGCCGGGTCATGTAGTGATATTTCGGAGCCAGGTTCCCCTGCTCTGCCATGGAGTTCCGGTACAGATCCAGTACGTCCGGATTCTCTGCATGGACCATCATGGTCATACCATGCTTCTTCGCCTCGTTCATAAACGCAAGCAGTTTGGAATCATCCATATACAGAGCCGTTCCCTTGTATGCCAGGAACAGCTTCATTGTGGGAACACCCATCTCTACCAGGGTTTTTACTTCATCCAACGTCTCTTGTCCCCGGTAATCAGTGCAGCATGCATGAATTGCCAGATCCGGTGCACATCTGTCTTTTGCCCGTACATTCAGCCGGTAGTTTACGGAATCCACCATGTTCATGCCGGGCTCATTGGTGCAGAAGTCTACAATCGTGGTTGTTCCGCCAAGCAGTGCCACATAAGTAGTGTCATATCCCGCATTGGTCGTCTTTCCATCTGTGTTCAGCGCTTCAAAGTGGGCATGGTTGTCTACGCCGCCCGGCAATACATATTTGCCTGTTGCATCGATCTCTTTATCAAAGGGACCGGTGAAGCCAGTACCGATGGCTGCAATCTTCTCGTCTTCTATCAGAAGATCTGCCTTGTATTCATTCAGGGCCGTTACGATTGTGCCGTTCTTGACCAGTACTCTCATCTTTTTCGTCTCCTTCTTGATACTAGATTATTTCTTGTTCTGACGCTGAATAGAAGTAATGATAACAGCAAGCAGGATAATTAAACCTGTTGCAATATCCTGATAGTAGTAAGACACGTTCATAATAGTCAGGCCGTTGGCCATGGTGCCGATAATCAGTGCGCCCAATACCGTACCGGCCAAATTGGGCTCGCCGTCTTTAAAAGCTGTGCTTCCCAGCCAAACGGCCGCAATGGCATTCAGCAAGTAGTCTTCTGCAGCCTGGGGATGGGCCGAACCCAACCGGGAGGTCAGCATAATTGCTGTCACGGCGCAGGCAATGCCGCAGAATACATAGGACCATACGACGGTCTTTTTGGTATTGATACCGGACATCAAGGTTGCTTCTTCGTTGTCACCTACCGCATAGATGTAGCGCCCCAGCCGGGTATGCCGCAAAATGACATAGGAAACCAACAACACAATGATCATAATGACGACAGCATTGGGTAAAACATCAAACAGTCTCTGTGAGCCAAAAATTCCAAAGCTTTCCGGAAGATTGGATACCGGATGTCCCTTTGTATAAGCCTGGTTAATACCAGCGACTACATAGCCGACACCAAGAGAGCCAATAAAATCGGGAACGCCCAGATAGGAAATAATCGTGCCGTTAATTAAGCCGATAAGAGCACCCAGGATGATGGTCAAAAGGGCGGCCACCCAGATGTTCATGCCGGCGTTTACCATAAGCGCCGCCACGAAGATTCCCAGGAAACTGGTACTGTAGCCGATGGAAAGGTCGGAGCGCTTGGTAATCATAACAAAAGTAAGACCAATACTGATGGTGCCCAACATAGCAATCTGCCGCAGGATACCAATCATGTTGCTCACGGTCATAAATCTGCCCGGAGCCAGAATTGTAAACGCAATGAGTAAAATGATATAGCCAATCAACGTGCCGAAGTTCTTGGCAATTTTGGAAATATTCAATGATTTCATAGACTTTACCATAAGCCGGTTTTCTCCTTTTCCTATTTAAATGCCGATGGCATTTTTCAGCACATTATCCGAGTCAATGAACTCGTCTCTGGTCATCTCGGAGATGACTCTTCCCTCACTCATGATGCAGACCCGGTCGCACATCAGCTGGAGTTCCGGAATTTCTGAGGAGATGACAATCACAGCCATTCCTTGTTTTGCCAGATTCTCAATAATGGTGTAAATTTGATCCTTGGCGCCTACGTCAATACCACGGGTTGGCTCATCCAAAATAAAGACTTTGATATCTCGGTCAATATATTTGGAAATTACAACTTTTTGCTGATTTCCACCAGATAAGCTGCCAACCGTTTGCCGAATGGAGGTACACGCCACACTCAATTTATCTGTCGCATCTTTGGCGTATTTCTTTTCTGCTTCCTCGTCCAGCATGCCAAGTTTGGTAAACTGTTTCAGATTGCCAACGCTGACATTCCGGTATATTGGCGTGTTGGGCAAAATTCCCTGTTTCCGCCGTTCTTCCGGAACCAGGGCAATTCCTGCCGCCAGGGCCTGCCCAATGTGGGCAAACTTTACTGGTTTGCCCTCCAATTTAATCTCGGCGTGGTCGTATTTATCCACTCCCAAAGCGGCCCGCACTGCTTCTGTCCGCCCGGCACCAACCAGACCAAACAAGCCCACGATTTCTCCGCGGCGTACGTTGAAAGATACATCATGCAACACATTACGCCGGGATATATGTTCCACGGAAAATACCACTTCTCCAATGTTGTGTTCCCGCTTTTGGGCCACCACGTTGACAGAACGATTTACCATCATGTTGATCAGTTTATCGTTGTCCACCTGGCTTACCGGCAGGGTGTCTACCGTCATACCGTCACGTAGAACTGTTACGTTATCGCACACTTCAAAAATTTCTTCTAACCGGTGGGAAATGTAGATAATGGTCTTTCCCTGTCCTTTTAAGTACTTAATATATTCCAGTAATTTGGCTACTTCTCCATGGCCCAAACGGGCAGTAGGCTCGTCCATAATAATGATTTCTGCATTTTTCGCCAAAACACGGGCAATTACCATCATCTGCTGATCAGAAACATTCAAATCTCCCGCTTTTTTCCGAGAGGGAAGATCAATCTTCAGTTCTTTAAGCTTTGCGTCGCAGGTAGCAAACAAGGTCTTCCAGTCTACCAGTTTCGAACCCTTCTTGACGGGTTCCTCACCCATAAAAATATTTTCCGCGACAGTAAAATAGGATACAAAAGACAGTTCCTGAGGCACAATGGCAATTCCCAGATCCTCTGCGTGCCGCACGCTGTGAATTTCCGTTTGATTCCCATTGATAAAAATTTCACCTGTGTCTTTTCCTACCAATCCCGTCATAATTTTCATCAGGGTGGATTTACCTGCACCGTTTTCGCCCACTAGAGCATGACAGGTTCCACGCTCTACTTGGAAATCAATTCCTTTTAACGCATAGATACCACCAAAGGATTTTTTGATTCCCCGCATTTCTACTGCATATTTCGAATCACTCACAGGGCAATATTCCTCCTCCAAATCTGATCTGCTACTGGGACTGCTGATCCAGTTTGAGCAAAGCATTGACCAGCACATTGGCACCGTTGGTAACATCTTCCCAATGTGTCCACTCTTTGCAGCTGTGGCTGATTCCCCCAACGCTTGGGACAAAAATCATACCTGGCCGTGTAATCTGCGCTAAGCACATCGTGTCATGTCCAGCACCGCTGGGCATTTTCCGCGTACGCAGGCCCAGCTCCTTGCTGGCTTGCTCGATAACCTCCATAGCCGTTTCATCCATATGATAAGCCCGCTCATATTGAATCGGTGTTATGGAGGCAATAATATCCTGGAATTCTCCCTTTAATCTCTCAAATGCAATTTCCAGAGACTCTTCCTTAACTGCACGGAACTCCCAAATCATACTGACTTTTCCGGGAACTACGTTAACAGCATTCGGCTCAATCTCTACATGTCCAATGGTTCCTACCATTTCCGGATCTACCTCTTGCACCAAAGTGGACATTCTCTGAAAAATTGCGGCAGCTTTCACCAGTGCATCTTCCCGTAGGGGCATTGGCGTGGTACCGGCATGATTTGCAACCCCTTCAATGACAACCCGGTACCGCTTCAGGGCCACAATTGCAGTTACGATTCCAATATCCTCTTTTGTCTGATCCAAGACCCCTCCCTGCTCGATATGTAGCTCCAGGGAATAATCTACAGGTTCTTGCACTTTACAAGCCTGAATATCTTCCAAAGTGATATGATAATCACCTATTTTCTCCAATTGAATCGGCGTCAACGGTAGTCCACAGTAGGCCAAGCTTCCCATGAGCCCACTGATGACAACCCCCTCTTCTTCGGCCCAAGCCACTACATCCACACTGTGCTCCAGCTGGATTCCCTGTTCATGCAAAGTGTGAATTGCCTCAATTGCCGCCATGACACCCAAGCAACCGTCGAACATTCCGCCGTTGGGAACAGAGTCAATGTGCGACCCGATAACAAGCTTCCGTTGCGTTTTACCTGGATAGGTACCGACGACATTGCCCACTGCGTTGGACCGTACCGTCATTCCCGCATCTTCCATCAATTGCGTAACATATTTGCAAGAATCCCAAAAAGCCTTGGTATAAGTCATACGGTTAATGCCTTCCGGGGTTCTGGCCAAATCTGCCAATTCCGTCAGACTGGTTTTCAAACGTTGGGGGTTAATCTTTACCATTTGCTGCTCACCTTTATTTCCTGGATTTCGCAAAATTTGTATACTTGCTTATCTTTCCGATTCTGCATTTTCTTGGCGGAACCGTATTACCGTTGGCCTATATTCGCCAACTGGTAGGGCAGAGATCGGTCTAGGGGAATAAGCAGATGTGGTTCCAACCTGTGGAACCACATCGCTTCTATAGTCACACTAGGCCTGAGTTCAGTTCTCAATACCCGGCAGGAACTTATTCCGCGTACTTCTTAGCGTCTTCTTCTGCCTTGGCCAGGAATTCATCTACATTTTCAGCGGTAACGATATCATAAGGAACTTCATGATATTTTGCCACTGCCTCACCTGCACAGATCTTTTCGGCAGTTTCTACAACTTCCTGATTGGCTCCATCCAGGTCAGCAATTGCGGTGCACAAAGTGGGGCCGCCAGCCTTAATGTCATTCAGAGTGTCAATTTCGCCGTCAACACCGATACATTTTACCTTATCATCCAGTCCGTGTTCTTTCAGAGCCTGTACAGCACCCATAGCTTCCAGGTCCTGAGAAGTGAAGATAGCCACAACGTCAGGATGGGCAGTCAGAGCAGAGTCCAAACCATTATAGGTAACTTCTGTCGTGCCAGGGAAAGTGGTCTGCACATGGGCAACTTCTTCAAAGTCATATTCCTGCAAGAAAGCATCATGCATATAGCCGCCTGCACGCAGAGCAAAAACGTCCTGGTGACCAGTGGTGATGATCTTACCGGAGAAGCCTACTTCTGCTGCCAAAAGCATGCAGATATCAGCCTGTACTTTAATGGAGTTCAGCTGGAACATACAGTCAATACCGTCAATCCAGCCTGTATCATGAGAAATGATATGTACGCCAGATTCCAGAGCCTCTGTTACCGCATTTTTCAAGGAGAAGTTATCACCATTCTGAATGATGATAACATCACAGCCGGCTTGCACCAGATTTTCTACATCGTTCGCCTGCTGTGCCGCATCGCCGTTGGCGTTTGCTTCTACCACTTCGTGGCCTCTCTCTTTGGCAATGGCAATTACGCCTTCAAACATATGCCGGTTATGGGCGTTAGCCAGAGCATTGGTAGATACACCAATTTTCAGAGGACCCGTTGTGGTGCTTGCTTCCTTGTCTGCGTCTTCTGTCGCATCATCTTTATTTGCGTCTTCATTGGTAGTATTCGCGTCATTTGTGTTCGGGGTAGTAGCAGAATTGTTGTTCTCACTGTTGGCGTCGTCAGTCGTTGTGTCTGAAGTACAGCCGACCATGGAGAAAACCATGATTAACGCCAGTACCATAGCTAATAATCTTTTCATTTTTTCCTCCTACTGTCTGTTTCAAAAAATTTTGTACAGGAGCGTCCCCCAATACAGAAAATGGATCGCCGCACGAAAGTATATCGGTCCTGCAGGTCTGAGATTCTTCCGTATGTAGTTTTAAAGTACCATATTTCTTCTTTTTTTGAAAAGTGTACAATATCTTAAAATAATTTAAGAAATTTTTAGTGTTTTTACCGAATTTTATTTTAATTGTATCTGCTGCTTTTTCCTGCTTTGTGCGCTGTTTCCTTTTCTGTTCGGATAGCATTTCCGGGTATTTTCTCTCCCTTACTTAACTATGCCAATCAGGAAAACGTCCGGCTACTTGCAATCTATGCCAAAATTCTGAATCCTATAACTCTGGATTCTCAATCGCTTTCTCCTCACAAATCTCCTCGTTTGGTTGTGTTTTGCAGACAAAACCAGTATAATGAAAAAAATACCAGATACAGGAGAGGTCTTATATGGAATTCCGTCTGCTTGCGGTAGGTGATGTAGTTGCCCCATCCGGCCTGGCCTATCTAAAGGCCCATTTGCGCAATATGAAAAAGCTCTATCATGTGGATTTCTGCGTTGTCAATGGGGAAAATGCCTCCATGGTCGGCATTACGCCTGCACAAGCTGAGGAAATTTTTTCATCAGGAGCCGATGTTATTACCTTGGGTAATCACACTTGGAACCGTAGGGAAATCGTCCCCTATCTGGACGAGTGTCCCTACATTCTGCGGCCTGCAAACTTTGCTCCTCAGCTGCCCGGACGCGGTTTAGGCATTTTTGATACCAAGGCGGGTCCTATCGCTGTGTGTAATCTTATCGGCCGTTGCGGTATGGATTTTGGCCCGGACAATCCTTTTCTGTTAATAGAAAAGTTATTAAAATCTATAAGTGCATCTATGATCTGTGTAGATTTTCACGGGGAAGCCTCCTCAGAAAAATTGGCAATGGCCTACGCTTTGGATGGAAAAGTAAGTGCTGTCTGGGGGACCCATACCCATGTTCCTACTGCAGATGCGCAAGTTCTGCCCAAAGGAACGGGTTATGTCACAG
Organism: uncultured Oscillospiraceae bacterium; assembly: GCA_944386835.1. Lineage (GTDB taxonomy): Bacteria > Bacillota > Clostridia > Oscillospirales > Oscillospiraceae > CALXCQ01. The sequence goes on from CALXCQ010000164.1 coordinate 34,964, forward strand.
ATTTGGGAATGACTGGCCCCATCCATTCCGTAATTGGCATCCGGCCTGAGCAGTCCATTGCCCATTTTCGTGGCGATCTGACCGGTAGATATGAGGCGGCTCCCGGAAGCTGCAAGCTGCAATCGGCGCTTTTTACCCTGGATACCACTACCGGTCTTTGTTCTCGGGTTGAAAGGATAGACATCTATGATTAAAATTCTTCACGCAGCGGATTTCCATTTAGATTCCGCTTTTCACGGTCTTACCCCAGAACAGGCGTCTTCCCGCCGCCAGGAGCAAAGGCATCTGGTAGAAGAGCTGATTGACCTTTGTCAAAGTCAGAAATGTGATCTGATACTTTTGGCAGGGGACTTATTTGACAGTGATCGGGCTTATACGGATACTATCGATCTTTTGATTCGCAATTTTTCCCGCTGCCCGGTCCCTATCTTTATCGCACCTGGCAACCACGATTTCTATACGCCAGGCAGTCCCTATCAAACAGCTGCGTGGCCGGAAAACGTGCATATCTTTACATCTCCCCACGTGCAGACCATCGCTCTGCCTGCCCTGGACTGCCTTGTTTCCGGTGCCGCCTTTACTACGCCCAGATCCCAATCCATGCTGGAAAACTTTTCCGCTGACAAAAGCGCCAAATATCATTTGATGGTTTTGCACGGAGAAGTGGATATCCCCGCTTCTTCCTATAACCCGATTACAAAAGAACAAATTGCTGCCTCCAACCTTACCTATCTGGCTTTAGGACACATTCACCAGGCCAGTGGCTTAAAAAAGGCAGGAAAAACCTACTATGCCTGGCCTGGATGCAGTATGGGCCGGGGATTCGACGAAACAGGCCCGAAGGGTGTCTATCTGATAACCATAGACGATGCCGGCCCGCAAGCCCAGTTCATTCCTCTATCCGGACGACGTTATGAAACTTTGCAGGTCCGTGTGGGCGATGACCCCCTTTCTGCCATCATGGCAGCTTTGCCGGCAGATACCCAGGACCATATTTACCGTATTTTCCTTACGGGTCCGTCTCCGTCTTTAGATTTGAATTCCCTGTATGAGGTTCTTTCTTCCCGTTTCTTCAGTCTCCAGCTTCGCGACCAAACTATCCCCATTCGTGACGTGTGGGCACACGCTGGCGAAGATAATTTAAAAGGGCTATTTTTGCAGGAACTTAGTCAGGCCATAGCGTCCGACCCTAAAATTCGCGATATTGCTACCCTGGCCGCCCAATTGACCCTGGCTATTATGGAACATCGGGAGGTGCCGGAATCTTGAAATTGCTGCGCATGGTCGCCTCTTTTGGAAAATTAGACCGGGAAGAACTTCTGCTACAGGACGGCCTGACCGTTTTGACTGCTCCAAATGAGTCAGGCAAAACTACCTGGAGTGCGTTTCTCCTGGCTATGTTTTATGGTGTTGACACCACAGAACGAAATTCTAAAACCAATTTCCCAGTAAAGCTCCGATACAAGCCCTGGAACGGAAGGCCTATGGAGGGGCGGATTGATCTGATATTTCAGGGACTTCCCATTACGATTGAACGGACTACCATTTCCAGTCGAGCTCCCATGGGAGAATTTCGCGCCTATCAGACGCAAACCGGCCAACCTCTGGACTGGCTTTGTGCAGAGAACTGTGGTCAGACCTTGTTAGGAGTAGAGCGCTCTGTATTTGAACGCAGTGCCTTCTTCCGGCAGGACGGTCTTTCCCTCTCTCCTGACAGTTCCCTGGAACAACGACTGGGGCGATTGGTTTCTACCGGCGACGAATCCGTTTCTTATTTGGAGACAGAAAAGGTTCTGCGGAACTTACGGAATCGATGTTGGCATAACAAAACAGGACTTCTGCCCCAGGCGCAAAAAGACCTGGAATCTGTGAAAGCTTTACAAAATCAGATTGCTTCCATCCACAGCAACATCCTGCATCTGCGCTCCCAGAAGCAGGCGCTTCTGGAAAAACAGGCTTATTGGGAACGCGTATCCGAAAACTTGCAAGCAGCTGAAGTGCAAGAAAAGCTAGCACAAAAAGAGCAGGCACGCAGCCAGTGGGAAGCTGCTCAGGCAAGGGCCCGGATGCTTCAAGAAGCTGCCCAGTCTTACCCTTCCGTCTCTACGCTCCAGTCTTTACAGGCACAGTTAGATGCACAACAGGACGCCTTGCAAACGCTGTCCCTGGAAGAAGCTGTATCCGTATCCCCTCCTGTAGCCCCTGCCTGTCCTCCGGCTTTTTCCAATCTATCCATCTGTGAATGCCAACAGACGGCTCAACAGGACGCAGACCGTCTGTCAGCTTTACAGCAGCCTCTTCCCCCTGTGGGAAAGGGACCTATATGGGCAGGAATTACTGCCGCTTTTCTAGCCGTTGCCGGCTGGTTTCTCCATCCAGCCGTTGCAATCGCCTGTGCTGTCCTGGCCTGTCTTTTTGTTGGAACATGGCTCTCAAGAAAGCAGCGCAAAAAACGGGACATTGCCCATAGGCATATGCAGGAAGCGGCAATTCAGAAACAATATCAGGTTCAAAGCAGTCAGGAGATTCTTTCCGTATGCCAGTCATATTTAGAGCAAATGGCCAGTTATGAAGTCGCCCTGGAAAGCTACACCCTACAGAGGCAAGATTTGCAATCCAGACGTCAAGCGGTACAACAGGCTGTCGCTCAGTGTCTGACCCAGGTGCAAGCCTTCGCCCCCCATGCCGCTTCTACCGCTGATTGCCGGCAAGCAATCGTAGATGCCCTTCAGATCCGGTTGGAATCCGACTTTGCCTTACGGGAGCTTCAACGAGCCAAGGAACAGTATGCTTCGATTTCAGCTCTTGTGGGGCAACTTACTCCCACACAAACACCTGACGCCACAGTGGTAGGACAGCACACACCTGCAGAAGCTACTTCTCAGTTAACAGCCATTGACCAACAGCTGTCTGAGCTGGAGGCCCGGTTGAACCAGGCCGACGGACAAGTCAGAGCCCTGGGCGATCCTTTGGTCCTGGCCGCTAAAGAAGAACAGCTACAAGATAAGATCCAAACACTCCAGCAACGATTTCAAGCTCTGGAGCTGGCGCTGAATATGTTAAATAAAGCCAACGAACAACTCCAAAGCCGATTCTCCCCCCAATTAAGCACCCTGGCCGGTGAATTCATGGCTTTTCTCACAGACGAACGCTATGAGAAGGTGTTGATCAATCGGGAGCTGGAGCTTTCCGCCCGTACCGCTGGGGATACGGTAACCCGGGAATTACGGGCTCTTAGCTGTGGTACCGGTGACCAATTGTATTTTGCCGTTCGGTTAGCCATGTGCCGTCTTCTCCTTCCACCCCATGTTCCCATTATTCTGGATGATGCCCTGGCATATTTTGATGACCAACGGGCAAAAAGAGCATTGCAACTACTGGCTACAGAGGCGAAAACCCGTCAAGTTCTTCTCCTCACTTGCCAGCAACGGGAACAGGACCTTTGGCAGGCTATCACCTCTGTATCTCATAGTACCTAGCAATTATAAACGCAGTATTCTGCGCTTGAAAATTACGGATGTGGCATCCTGATCTGCGGGCAAAAGACTGGCTTTGTATCCTAACACACCCAGAGATTACGCTTTCGCATCCAAAGGTATCAGAGTACCTGCTCTTCTCGGCTTCGATCTCACAAAAAAAGTCCTGTCGGAAGGACAGGACTTTTTTGCTTTTGCGGTTAACCTCAATCCATGAACCCTACTTCTTGTGCACACACAAAGTAGAACCGCTCTGCATCGTCGTTGGCCAGAACCAATACGTTATTCACATTACCAAGTACGTCTACATTGGACAAAATCAGATTGCCCGCTGTCAAGCTGACACCGGAATTGCTGCCGTCTTCGCCAACCAGGCGATCGATGACTCCAGCTGTGCAAGAGCAGGGATCACACTCCTCATCGCAAACCCATCTGCAACGGGGCTTGCAGTCCTCGTCTGCCTCCACTTCGTACCAGGGACGCGGTGGACGTGGCGGACGCGGTCCTGGGCCGGGGCAAGGCGGCTGACAGGGGAAGCAAGGACCATGGCCAGGATAATGGGGGAAATTCCCGTTGCCCAGCATCCATAACAAGGCCTGCTTGGCATTCTGATAGTTTTGTGCTGCTTCTGCGGCAGAGGTGCCGGGAGCAACGCCAATGGCCAGGGCTTTTACTGCGCAGGTGGATACCTTGCTCACTTCATCGCCCAGTACCTGGATGTAGTTCTCCAACCCGGTTTGCAATTGGCCAACCAGTCCGGATGTGGGAGTCAGTTGCGGCGATAACCCCCGAAGCGCCATAATAAAATCTGCCAGTTCCGTGCTTGCGCTGACATCTACGTTGGCAATCGTGTTGTTTACCAAATACGTAAGTGCCGAGCTGAGTACCGTTGTGTTCTCGGGAATGGCCGTAGTGGTATAAACGGGACCTTTTACATCCAGAAGATCACAGGTAGTAGACGTAACCCGCCCTAAAGTACCCGTCAGCATCTCTGACAAATTGTCATAGGTGGCATAGGAATCATCCGGTTGGGTTAAGTATCCCCCTAACACTGCACCATCTGTCAATACAGCAATCTGGTTATAGTCCAGATAACGGCTGAGAGGCTTTCGGAAAAGCATCCGCAGTGCCGAGAGCATACTCTCTTTGCAGCAGGCTCCTGTATCTTCCGTGTCAGATTGGGTATTGCAGTCGCAATCAGGCTGGCTTGTGCAACCGCAATCGCAGTTTGAACCGGTCTGACAGTTGCAATCTGGCTCTACCTGGCAACCGCAATCTGGCTCCACCTGGCAACCACAGTTGGGCTGACAGTCCGGAATCGTAATTTGTGGCTGGCAATCCGGATCCGTGACCGGAGGCCGGCTACCACAGCCACAACCGTCAGGACGTCCTTCATGCCGATGGAAATCGGTGGTAAAGTATTTGTTACTCATGGAATCCCTCCTTGGATTCATAGATAAAAGGCACGCAGAACCCTTTGGGTTCACGTGCCTTACCTTACGGGTACGTTACAATATATGACACCCGCTACCACTTCGTTCCAAATTTATAATTGTTCCAGGGTCCAGCCATATTTTTCTTGCAAATATCGGGTAATTGCCTCCTTATCCATACTAATAAGATGGCTCTTGATATATCTTCTGACATCGTCATTCCGGCTGCTTCCCTGCCGCTTTTTTTGAAAAAAAGCGAGAAAAATCCCTACTGCCGTCATCACCAGACCAATTCCTACATTTTGACGGACAAAGAGCCCGACTATGATACAGCTGGCCAAAAACAAAATTCCGCATCCAATCCAGGATGTTCGCATAATGCTGCGGTGAACTTTCTCATCATAAACCCCATGTTTCACCAGTTCCAGAGAAAATGGCTTTTCAAATGCAACGAGATTTCTGCCGTAGAGAATACTCGAACCAATCCCAAACCAGCTTATCAGTGCCACAACAATTAAATTTAAGCTCTGTTCTATCACTTGCGTGTCCATCTTCTGCCTCCTAAATTACCAATCGTTTCAGAAGCTTTTCTATTACATCGGCAATCGTCCCCACATCACAGGCCGCTGCCATATGAAAGCCCCGCTCCAACATCTCCGGGTCACAATCTACCGGAATATACGCCAAATCCGCTTCCTGCAGCATGGACAGGTCATTGGGCGCATCCCCTACGCACACCAGTACAGACCGATTTAAAACATTTGCCAACTGTCTTGCACCGGCTCCCTTGGAAATTCCGTACCGCTCAATCTCTACCATCCTAGGCAGTGCACGGGTCGCTGTATACACACCGGAAAAATTTGTTTCTACCCACTGGCAAATTTCCACAAACGGCTTCTCATCTTCTTTGGATGCATCTTGAGGCAGGCAGTGTCCTGCCTGCAAAAAGGGCGCATAAAAACTGGCTTTGACCCACGGCCTGGGAATCTGTTCCCAGGTGCTGTACCGCACCGGCACACCGCTCTTTTTCAGGTATTCATCCCGTAAAGGATCCTGTCCAAAGGCATAGTGGGCATCCAGACACTGGATTTCTGCCCGCAGATGGGGATATTTCCTCTGGATTTCCTCTACCAAAGGCCGCAACTCAAGTGGCATCCCCTGGCAAAACTCCAACTTTTCTTTCCCGAAATCATAACAGGCGCCGCCGTTATATAGCAGTACCGGTACTTTCAGCGGAAGGGTCTTCGCCCGTTGGCGAAACAAAGGCAAGGAGCGGCCTGTAGCGATGGTAAATACGCCACCTTGTTGTATAAATTGGGCAATTGCCTGTAAGTTTTCCTCCGGAATTGTCCCGTCATACCTGGTTAAAGTCCGGTCAAAATCGCTGACCAAAAGCACATCCGAAAAAATCCCCATATTGTCCCCTACTTCTGTGGAATTTCTGCCAAGCAGTAAAAAATAGTATAGCATCATTGCGGATTTCTGTCAAAAACTTGGCTTTGTAAGAAAAATCTTGTATACTGGGATATATCTTTGATAAAGGAGGAAGGTCTATGAGCTTCCTTGCCAGCAAGAAGCTGGGCGTATCTTTGCTTCTGATATGTCTTTGCACATGGTTACTTTGCCCAACAGCTACAGCCCAATCTTACGACGATACCTATTTCGCGCAAAACTCCCTGGAAGAAATTATGGAGTCGTTTCGGGCCCAATATGGATTAACAGAATCCAATTTTTCTCTCTGCTACTATAACACTGTGACAGGAGAAAGCTATACGTTTGCAGATGATCACTTTATGGTAGCAGCCAGTACCTTTAAGCTTCCTCTGAATCTCTACTACTATGAGATGGAACAATCCGGCGAAATTGCATCGGATGCCCCCATTCCCAATTCCGGTACCACTTTAGATCAATGCCACTACCAAAGTCTTGTGTGGTCTAATAACGAAGTGTCACTGGCCATGCTTTATAACCTGGGCACATTCCGTCAATATAAGGAAAAGATGTGCACCTACTTTTCCATGGCACAGGAAGATATAGACTATGTCTATTGGGTAGACAACTATTACTGTACCCAAATGATGATGGATGCCTTAAAATATCTCTATGATCGGCAAGATACGTTTTCCCAAATGATCGACTATCTGAAGCAGGCCCAGCCTGGAGAGTATTTTAAGGCCTATGTGTCGGACTATGAAATAGCTCATAAATATGGATACTTTGAAGGTGCTATTAACGATGTGGGTATCATTTACACGCCTCAGCCCTACTTACTGGCCTGTTATACCCAGGATGTAGCGGATGGCGCTCATGTGGTAGGAAAGGTCAATGAGCTGTTGTGCGCCTACACCGTGTGGCATGGGAAAATGGATGAACAGGCTGCTCAGTTGGAAGAAACAGTAAACAAGGAAGAAGAGAATTCTTCCTCCCAAATTTCGCAGATGGAAGAAACCGATTCTCAGACATCTCCTTCACTTTCGGAAGAAACCAATCCCCCAACACCCACCCCACAACAGGAGACCACTTCTGCCACAGAGAATCAGACTGCCCCTTCCGCTCAAACGGATATCTCCTCATCCGAAACTGGCTCTTCCAATTCTTCTGAACCACAGCCCAACGACACTTCCGCCGCTACTTCTCAATCTTACCTGGAAGAAAATTTATGGTGGATGCTATTGGTTGCTTTCGGAATCTTCCTTTTCGGTGGCCTGGGAATTCGTATCGCTTTCAAGTTGGGAAAAGGTAGCCGGAACTATCGTGGAAAATATCTCCCGAAGAAATAGGACTGAATAGCATTTTTTAAGATTTCGTCTATCAACAACTATTTTTATTGAGAGCACACAGAAAGAATTGTAAATTCTTCTTGACAGGTACCCTTTCATATGATAATATTTTAGGGCTGATGATAGCAGTGGCCCATGCGGGTGTAGTTCAATGGTAGAATCCCAGCCTTCCAAGCTGGTCGCGCGGGTTCGATCCCCGTCACCCGCTCCAAACGCGCCAGTAGCTCAGCTGGATAGAGCAACTGCCTTCTAAGCAGTAGGTCGGGGGTTCGAGTCCCTCCTGGCGTACCATTCGCCGGAATGGTTGCCGTTTTCGGAAAACAGGAAGTGAGATATGGTGGATGTCGCCCAGTTGGTTAGGGCGCCAGATTGTGGCTCTGGAGGCCGAGGGTTCGAGTCCCTTCATCCACCCCATTTCTTTTCTGTTTGAACATCTATGGATGTTACCGCGAACGCTAACATTGGGATGTCGCCAAGTGGTAAGGCACCAGACTTTGACTCTGGCATCCGTAGGTTCGAATCCTGCCATCCCAGCCAATATGACCCGCTAGCTCAGTCGGCAGAGCACCTGCCTTTTAAGCAGGGTGTCCGGAGTTCGAATCTCCGGCGGGTCACCAAAAAGAAGGACACGACTTTGTCGTGTCCTTCTTTTTGGGTTTCGCCGCCCAGAGGGCGGCTGCACCCTTTCGATTAAAATGCTCGGGGACGGCGAAGCCACCCCTGCGCAATTCTCCACTACGCTCCGAATTTACGCCGCACTTGCGGCGCGGCCCAGAAGGGCCGTGTTATGGGCTGGGTTGCAATTTGGTTTTGGGTGCAGACCTGGAGGCATGTCCTCAAAACTGTTTGAACTTCCCATATTGAAGGAGGGTCGACTTTTGGAACAGATTTTTTGGACTGTCTCAAAAGTCGGCCCTTGTTTTTCCTGGCAAAGCATTGATATGACAGGGAATTCCGATGAACAGGGGTGTCAAAAAAAATCTGGACATCCAATTTGCAGACAGGCCAAAATCAAAATACAAAAAGCATGGTTTCAATGCAGTGTTGTGATATAATGGAATGCATAATAGAAAACAGAGAGGTGAATCATGGATACAAAAGTGAAAAGAAATATTGTATGTAAAGATCCAGCAAGACAAACAGCGTGGAACCTCAAGGTAAACAACCCGATTGACGCGGAGCAGTTTTTGATTATTGATCTAATTATACACTCTCTCCAAAACGCCCCCAACAATTACCTGATTATCGATATAAATCCAGAACCCCTTTCCTGTGGACCATTGACCTACATACAAGCAATCCGTAATGGAGAATCCCTATGGGAAGTAGAACTCCATTTTGAAGTGCCTTGCTTTTTTAGTTATGCTTACAAAGGCACTGTAAGGGTACGGAAACATCCATGGACTCAGTTTGGTGCGCAATTTCACAAGGTCGAGGATGTAAGCGCCGTTTTTAAACAGATCCTTTGTCACGATTCTGTTCCAGATCTTAGTAAATGGAGAGATTATACAAGAAGGATATATCTGCAACAACGAAAGAAAAGAGGCAAAAATAAACCCCATTCCAGTAGGTAAGCATCTATAGTGTTTTGATATTCCAGACAGTCAAAAGTGCTTACTGCCGTGGTAGTTGCCCACGGCAGTAAGCACTTTTGCGCTTTCGCTCTCTGAAATTTCGCACATCTAATCGCATATGGCACTTGATATTTTGGGTATCTGCAAAGATCTGAACACCCTGCAAATTCACCAAAGGCCAGTACCCTCTGGTGAACCGTTCCAGTAAAAACGGCCAACAGACAAAAAGCCCCCTAATGTAGGAAAATATAACTACATGAGGGGGCCTCGATATGTCCGGGAAATGGGAAGGAAGAAGTATCCGGCGGGGGTACAGGGAGCAGTAGCGGCACGAATCCAGGCAGGAGAAAGCCAGTGTGCATTGTGCTGAGAGTAAAAATCAGTCGGTGGGCCGTTCAGTGCTGGCTGAAGGAGTCAATTCTTCCAAAGGCGCAGAGGCGCAAACCAGCAAAAACACTGGCGGAGCACAAGTGTGTGAACAAACGGCGCAAGATGGAAAACGAGCTGTTGCAGGATTTTCTGCGCTCCGCAGGAAGGAGGTTCGGACAAGGATGAAATATGCAGTGATCTACCGGCACAGAAAGAAATATCCGGTATCCGTTCTGTGCCGCTTCTTTCAGGTATCCCAAAATGAATACTATGATTTCGTCCATTGTCCGGGCAGACTGGAGGAAGAGGCGGCCCTTACAGAAACCATCGCGGAACAGTGAGAGCGCAGCATTCATCACAATCCCAAGACCATCTTCCATACCATGGAGAAGTACGGCTTGCTTGCAGAAATCCGTTGCCGCAGCAAGTGGCGGCAGATGGGGCACTGGCCCTTTTGTTTTTCCGACGGGAAGTTGGCCCAGCTCCGGGACTTGGCAGTGAAAATGGAAGTTCCTGACATGGCCGGCTCTGGTAACCCAGCCTTCTTTTGCTGGCAAACCAAAGTTACCTCAGATTTTTCTGACCTGGAGCAGATCCGCCGGGAACACTGCATAAACCGCAAGCAGTCGGAAGAAACCCGCCTGGCAGGGCGTATTAAATCCATAACGTCTGGCATTCGATGCACGGCGAGACGCACAATCGGACACCTTGCAAATGCTGTCCCTGGAAGAGGCCGTATCCGTTTCCCCCTGTAACTCCCACTTGTCCTCTGGATTCACCTTGGAGCTCATGGACTGTGCCGTAAGCCCCAGATCATCAACGGTGACAGCCGCCCCCCCTTCCTACAGCAGCTTCTCCACGAGGCCACAGATTACCGGGGTTCTCACGCGGTTCTGCCAGGACATTGCGAATGCTTAAACCACCAGTAAAGGGGCGGCAAATGCCGCCCCTTTGCGCTACTTGAACCGGAAAAATCTGTAATTTCGCGGGCAATTGATTGCTAACAAAAGCTCTTACTGAAAACACTTGACAACCAGAGAAACACTCTATAATATAATTTATGTCGTTTAATTAAGTTAGCCATTTGAATATAGCTTTTAGAATGCAATGATGCGGTATGATTATTTGGGCGCTTTCATGCCGCGGAGCGAGTAGCGCAACCGGTCTATTGAAGGCATCTGGCAGATAACTGCAGCCTGGCAATAGGCCATTTTTTTGATTTGAGCTGCCCCCTGCTACACTTTTCGTACTTGGAGGTTCTGATGCAATGAATGAGATTTTGCGGCAGGAGAAAAAATTTGCCATCAATATCGCCGATGGTATGGCTCTGGAGAACCGACTGGGGGCTGTGATGCGCTCCGACGCCCACAATGGCACCCAAGGCTAATGAGCTTATCCAGCTCCGGCACAGAACTATTTGTCTCCCACTTGGAAACCGATTGGCGAGACACGCCCAAAGCATCTGCCAGGTCACCTTGCGACATATTCTTTTCCATACGAAGCCGATATAT
>CALXCQ010000165.1 GCA_944386835.1 uncultured Oscillospiraceae bacterium
TATCTGTCGCAAGCCGCCAGCTGATTTTACGCTTACTTCTGAATACATATCGAACCGTGTCCTGTTCGACCAAAATCTCGTGCTAGCAAGCAGTTCATAAGAGATGATAGCCTCCAGCAGGACCCTGGGAACGATTTCAAGCCGGAATCGTTCCTCAGACTCCGTTTCCTTAATTTTTATGAGAGACTTCCGGAGGTATGTCAGCGGCAATTATGGGATTAAAACCTGAAAGCCAACTTTCCCTTTACAAATCGTGAGCGACCAGATATGATGGAATCACCTGCATTTCGAAAAGTTGGGGGAGATTAAGATGAAATTGCTCCAGTTGCGCTATTATCAGGCAGCGTGCCAGTTAAACAGTATTACCAAAGCAGCAGAATTACTACATGTCTCCCAGTCTTCTGTATCTATGGCAATCAAGGAGCTGGAAGCGGAATTTAAAATCCAGTTGCTCAATAGGCAATACCGGGGCTTTACGCTCACACAGGAGGGCGTCGCTTTTTTAAACCAAGTCAACATTCTGCTGGAGCAGGCGGAGCAATCTTCTGAAATTATGAAAGATATTGCCCGGAAGCGCAACTTGCTGCGATTAGGTGTCCCTCCTATGATCGGCTCCATGTTCCTGCCCAAAATATACCCTGTATATGCAAAGCGGTATCCGCATACCGATGTCCGCATTGTTGAGGCAGGACGAAAGAATTTAATCCGTCAACTGGAAGCAGAAGAATTGGACATGATTTTTCTTCCCTACGATGAACCACTGGGGGAGGAATATAGCTGTATTGAATTATCCAGTACCCAAACTGTATTTTGCACAAATAAAAACCATCCTTTGGCTCAGAAGGCTATGATTCAAATGAATGATCTGCTGAGAGAGCCGTTGGTTATGTTCAAGGATAGCTTTTTTCAAAACGAGCGAATTATTGACAGATTCCGTCAGTGTGGCCAAATGCCGAATGTGGTACTGTATACAAACCAACTTTCCACCATTATCAGTCTCATTCAAAATGGCGTCGCTTCCGGCTTCCTGCTTGGAAACATCAAAGACAGCTATCCTGACCTGGTCAGTATCCCGCTGGATCCACCGCTCGCCTATAAAATCGGTCTGGTTTGGAGAAAGGACAGTTTCCTGTTCCGGGACATGAGCCATCTGATTGCGTGTATCCGGGAAGTGCTTTGAATGGTCAGATTTGGGCGACACCGGTCTCCCTGGCTGCTTGAGCCACTGCAGAGGCGACAGCATCCTTGACTCTGGGATCGAATGCAGCCGGCAAAATATACTGGGCAGTCAGCTCACTGTCGCTGACCAGACCTGCGATGGCTTTGGCAGCGTCTACTTTCATGGCATCGTTGATTTCCTTCGCCCGCACATCCAAAGCGCCCCGGAAAATACCCGGGAATGCCAACACATTATTCACCTGGTTGGGATAGTCGCTGCGACCGGTGGAAACGACGGCAGCGCCTCCGGCAAGCGCCTCATCCGGGAAGATTTCAGGGGTGGGATTGGCGCAGGCGAAGATGATCGGGTCCTTTGACATGGTAGATACCATTTCCTTGGTCAGGGTTCCCGGGGCAGAAACACCAATGAATACATCCGCTCCACGGATGACATCGGCCAGCTTGCCTGTTTCGTGCTGGAAGTTGGTGATTTTGGCCATCTCTGCCTTGATGGGATTGAGACCTTCGCGGCCTTCATAAATTGCGCCGATCCGGTCGGTCATGACCACATTGCGCAGGCCCATGCTCATCAGCAGCTTGATGATGGCAATGCCGGCAGCTCCGGCACCGGAGGTGACGATCTTCACATCCTCCAGATTCTTGCCTACCAGCTTCAGAGCGTTCAGCAGACCCGCCAGGGTGACCACGGCGGTACCATGCTGGTCGTCGTGGAAAATGGGAATGTCGCACTGCTGTTTCAGCTTTTCCTCGATTTCAAAGCATCTGGGAGCGGAGATGTCCTCCAGGTTGACACCGCCGAAAGAGCCTGCCAGCAGGGCCACGGTGCGAACAATGTCGTCTACATTTTTCGAGCGTACACACAGGGGGATGGCATCAACGCCGCCAAAAGCCTTGAACAGTACACACTTGCCTTCCATAACGGGCATTCCAGCCTCCGGGCCAATATCGCCCAGGCCCAGCACAGCGGTGCCGTCGGTGACAACAGCCACGGTATTCCATCTGCGGGTCAGATCATAGCTTTTGGAAATATCCTTCTGGATTTCCAAACAGGGCTGAGCCACACCGGGGGTGTATGCCAGGGACAGGGCGTCCTTGCTGTCCACCGAGGCTCGAGGGGTAACCTCCAGTTTGCCTTTCCACTCATAATGAAGCCTTAAAGACTCTTTTGCGTAATCCATATTGATTCCTCCTAGAATTTTCTATGACACAACGATAGCTCTTCCAAAGCAATCCGGAAGGGCTTTTGCTGTTGGCCTTTGATTGTGCAGTTTGATCAGATTTGCTTTATTTTGACTCTGTGATTGGCAGGGTAGCACCGCCAAAGGGCATGGCCAGAATAGTGGCGTTCTTGCCATATTTTTCCAAAGCAGCGTCCAGGGCGGCCTGGGCGGAAGTGCGAGGGGTGAGAAAAATGCTGCGCACAACATCCTCTGGCATTTCCGATACAAGGTCGATGGATGCATTTTCCAATACCATGGCAATAGCTGCTGCTTTGTGTCCGCCCAGTTGAAAATTTTCATGGATTCGGCTGATCAAAGACGGTGGGGTTGGCGCATCCAGGAGCCATTGCTGGAAGGTAGCGCTGCCGAAGCCCTCCTGACAGGCACCGATCAGGATGATGGTGCCGCCTTTTTTGACGGCGTGTTTTGCGTTATCCAGAGCTTTTTGGGTCTGGTACAGGTTCGCGTCTTTTGGTGCGCCGCCCTGGCTTACCAA
>CALXCQ010000166.1 GCA_944386835.1 uncultured Oscillospiraceae bacterium
CAACCCCTGATCAGTGGACGGTTAAATATCAAGCTGTCAACGGAGAAGAAAAAGTCGTAACTTTTTCCGGCAACTCCACCTCCATTGAAAATCTGGATACCGGCACCTCTTATCGCTTCACTTTAGAGGCACCAGAAGGAATTCAACTGACTGGACAAACCAGCGTAGAGTTTACAACTGGCAGCGAAGTGGCAATTGAGAATTTGCAGGTTGCCGAGTTAACAGCCACATCGGTAGGGGTCAAATGGTCCTGTAATTCTGAGACACCACCTTCCACATGGACTGTTACCTGCTCTGGAAGCGACGGCTCCTCAGAAAGTATTACAACAGAAGAAATGCAGGCACAGTTTACAGAACTAAAGACTGGAACCACATATACCATTTCTGTCACCTCACCTGCTACCCTCTCTCCTGCCGTTATCAGTGCAACACCTGCAGAGCTGACGATCTTATCTGTCACTGCGGAAGCGAAGGATGCAGGCACTGTGGAACTAAGCTGGGAGAGTGCAACACCTGGTTCCGTTATGGTTGTCTACAGTGTCGAGGAAGCACCGGATTTGTCCAATATGCTCCATGTTTCTGCCGAAGAAACCTCTGTAACAATCTCTCAGCTGATTCCCGGTGTCACTTATCACTTCCAACTGATGGGAGAAGGTGGTCCGCTCAGTGGTGAAACGGATGTTTCGGTTACCATGCCTGAAGCGGAGAAATTTACCGCCTATGGCTGTACCAGCGTCTTTATGGGATTGTTCTTGCGACCTGAATCTGAAAATTGGACCTATTTGGATCTAGCTGTCAGTCGTACCGAATTTTCTGCTGATGAGTCCATTGCTTTTGCAGTCCAAGCCCTGACAAATCTACAGTCCAGCACAGATGAAATTTTAATCACCTATGTGGTAACGGATGAAAACGGGGTTCCGGTAGACTACTATTCCGGGGAAGGCCAGTGGAACTCACTTTGGAATAATATGCTTTATGTAGGCGAATTGCTCCGCACTCCGGAAACGGCAGGAACTTATCAATTAACTGTTTATTTTAACAATCAGAGGCTGGCAGTGCGAGAATTCACTGTCACTTAAAAAAGAAAACCAAGCGTGTCATACCGGCACGCTTGGTTCCTGCATTTACAAGGAGGAAAATATGCAGCAAAATAAAAAAATAGGATTTCTGGGATTTGGCAATATGGCCTCGGCCATGGCCAAAGGTCTGATTTCCCAGAATGTAATCTCTCCTGAATCTATTTTCGCCAGTGCAAAGAATTGGGAGAAACTTTGCCGCAATACAGCTCTACTGGGGATACAAGCCTGTCATTCAAACAAGGAATTGGCGGAATCGGCCGACATCATAATTTTGGCTGTGAAACCTTATCAGGTAGAATCGGTCATATCGCCCATTCGGGAGATTCTAAAAAATAGGCTGGTTATCTCCATCGTGGCAGGATATACATTTGAAAAATACGACTCCTTATTTTTACCAGGAACTCATCACCTGAGTACCATTCCCAATACTCCCATAGGTGTAGCGGAGGGGATCTTGATCTGTGAGGAAATGCATTCTCTTACGGCGGAAGAAATCCAGTTATTTACAGCTATTTTTTCTCCTCTTGCTCTGTTGGAATGGGTACCCACCAAGCAACTCTCTGTAGCCGGTACTCTAAGCGGCTGTGGACCTGCCTTTGCCAGTATGTTTATTGAGGCATTGGCGGACGGTGCTGTCAGAGCGGGTCTCCCCCGTCTCATGGCCTATCAATTAGCCAGTCAGATGCTGGTAGGAACCGGAAAACTCCAGCTGCAAACCGGTATGCACCCCGGCGCTATGAAAGACGCTGTTTGTTCTCCGGGCGGGACCACTATAAAAGGGGTTGCCAAATTGGAGGAGGCAGGCTTTCGTTCGGCTGTAATGGAAGCAATTACCGCAATTGAAAATAGTGCAGAATAGAATCGTATTACTTTTATAATTTTTACAAAGGGGCACAAAGCCAAATTCCGGCTTTGTGCCCCTTTGTTTCCACTGTAAAAATAGTAACGTCTCCTATATTAGCTAGAACTGGCGTCATTTTTTGCTTGCTTTCTGAAGCGTAAAACCGATTGAAAGAAAGCAACCGCCCACAGAATTGCCGTTATCACACGCAAACTGCTGAAAAGAAGATCATAAGTGCTGTCAAAAGCCACAATTGCAAATACAATCCAGATAGCCATACAAAGGCCATTGAGGTACACAGACACCAAAGAAGTAGATGCTTTCCTTTTCATAGTATTTCCTCCCGACGGTGTGGCTTTCCCTGCTATCGCGAGGATGCTAGGACGAAAGGCCAAAATATACTGCTCCCATGCCGGTTGACATCGATTGAAACACAGCTGTAAAAACGGCTTCTGTCGTGAACTTTCCCAAATAATAGCTGGACACTGTTCTGCTAGCATTCTAAGCATATTGTTCTTTAAACTTTTTCCAGTTTGTTGCCACATAATATCCGATGTCAGGGTCTAAAGTCCGAAAATAGACTTTACCACACTGAATTTTCATCCGCTCACGGCCTCTTTGCTCCATGGGAACCGTACTTCCCTTTGTCTCAATAATGAGGATTTTTTTATCGTTCCCTTCTCTTTCCCAGTAAATCACCCAGTCAGGTGTATAAGTCCCCACGGGCGTTTGTAGCTTGAACGCATCTGGAAGTTTAAAAAACAATTTTACCTCATCGTCGTCTTCCAAGTCCCTGATAAAATTTCTTTCTATTGTGCTCTCATAGAGGGCATAATTCCATAGGCTGTGGGTGACGGCAACTGCATTGCGCTCCACATTCGCCGTACTTTCCTCCTGTGGAAACAAGTCCTCCAGATGGTACTCACCCCTGGGAGAAGGGACATAAGAAATCCCCTGGATTGCCAATTGGTCGCGGACACTACGTAGAATTTCTGCACTTTGTTCCAAAAACAGCTGGGGATTCTTCACAAAATCTGGAAGTCTTTCGCACTGCTTTAGAATTTCGTATAGTGTTTTTCGCTTGATTTGAGTTTGTTCTCCCAGTACTGCAATAATATTGGGAAGTACCTGATAGCTGTCTTGCAAATCAGAGGTTTTAATTCCTCTTTCAACATGGGTCACACCAGAAAGGTCAATCGTCAAATCGGCCATCTGGGTAATCATTCTGGCCGGTGCAATTGATGGCATTTCTTGTAAAGCCTGCGTGCCCCGATCAATTAATTGTGTCTCATTTACATGAACCCTGTAAACTTGCATATGGCGCAGACTGTTCCAAATCTCTTGAAACTCCGCACCTTTTAATTTTTGCAGATTGAGTGTCACGGTAACATCGTGGTCTGCATTCCAAACAGGCGGTCTGTGATCCGTCTGACGAACAATTTCTTCTACTTGATTGCGTGCACCTTCAAATCTGTTGGGCAAGTTGAGGGTACCATTGGCCACTGCACGCTTCATGGAGTCTTGAATTTTACCTTCCTTGCTGATATATCCCATTTGTTCAAAATGAAGAAGCAATTCTTTGGCATCCTCATAACTCACCTGTTTTTCTACTTGAATGGGGACCTCACAAGTGAGATTTTTAACTTGTTCCGGTTCCAAACTTCCTTGCCTTGCTATAATTTCCACAGCTTTTACTCTTGCGGGCTCCAATTCCGCTGGCAAAGGTTGCGAGGGTTGCGGGAGCGTCGCTGGGTCAGGCATCCCCGGTTTCCACAACCCCTGTGCCACTAAATGTGAAAAAATTAACTCTGACTGTTCTTGCGTCAGACTCCGTTTCTGGTTTACTGTTTCAAAATAGGTAAGACCAGAAAAAAGTTCCATTTGCAAAACACCAAAACGGATTCCTGTCTCATCTTCCATTTCGCTCTGTAGTTTAGCGGCAAATTCTGAAAAAGTCTCATTGGCCATAACATGGAGGGTATTGATATTTCGGTCGGTAATCCTCTCTCCGTCCTGATTGACGCATAGGCGAAGTCCACGACCGATTTTTTGCCGGCAAGTAAAAGGAGACTTTTGATCGATCAAAGTACAAACCTGGAACACATTCGGGTTATCCCACCCCTCTTTTAAAGCGGAATGAGAAAAAATAAAACGAAGCGGGCAATCAAAAGACAACAGCCATTCCTTATCCCGCATAATGGCATTATAGGTACTGTAGTCGTCCTGAGAATCCCCACGGGTGTCCTTAAGTCGTCCCTTTTTATCCTGAGAGAAATATCCGTTATGAACCTGCTCTGCCGGTTTGGGAAACCAGTTCCGCAGCGGAGCATACTTAGGCAAACCCATTAGTTCTGCATAGCATTCCTCAAATAGTTGAGCGTAGAGTCCCTTTTTTCCCTCTTCTCCACGATAGCGATCCACTCGGTCAATGAAGAACAAGGAGAGCACTTTAATCCCTTTTTCATGATAGCGTAATTCTTTATCCAGATGGAATTCGATGGTCCTGCGAATTAATAGTTTCTTAGCAACCCTTTCATCAATATCTCCAATACTGCTTCCCAGCTCCAGAGATTGCGTATTGCTAAATTCAATTCCCTCCATCCCCGGAGTACAATCAATTCCTGCTACCGTATAGCCACTGTATAATTCTCGATTCCCTGAAAGCAAGAATAAATCGGTGTCCGGCCTCACGGTCACTGTTTTTCTGGCAACTTTTCCGTTTTTATCCTGCATATCAATCTCCAACTTTGCCTGAAACCCTTCCTCATTGGAAACTGACACAAGCCGGATATAGGGCGTGTTAAAACCGTTGGCAAACCGATTAGAAGCAACACGAATTTGTTTCACTAACCCCTGTTCATAGGCTTCTACCGGCGTAAGTCTGTATAACAAATTAATTCGCTCCCGAAGCGTTGCAGAATAGCGCAAAATACATAAGGGATTTAATGAGGCAATTGCTTCTTTTGCTTTCTGTGTAGTGTCCACACTTTGTGACTCGTCGATAATGACAATGGGGCAAGTGGCCTGAATGTACTCAATTGCTGCTTTGTCATTCAACTTTTCGTGGTTCTGGTTGATCACATTTTCCGATTTGCGAAATGCATCAATATTGATAATCATAATTTCAATCTGATCACTTTGCGCAAACTGCCTTACCTGTGTGGGCTTGGTGCTATTATAGATAAAAAAGTGATAAGGCACATTGTGATACAGACTGGCAAAATGCTCCTGGGTCATTTGCAGTGATTTATAGACGCCCTCCCGAATCGCAACGCTCGGTACTACAATGATAAACTTTGTAAAACCATAACGTGCATGGAGTTCAAGAATTGTGCGAGTATACACATAAGTCTTACCGGTCCCGGTTTCCATCTCAATCGAGAATTGATTTTTCTCCAAATCTGGCGTACAAGGCAAACCGTGTTCTCTCTGCACTCTGTGCATATTTTCCATCAGTTCTTCCTGCCTGAGACGTAAAACATTTCCTACTCCCAGTTCATTTTGCAGAAAGCTAGTCTGCATAGGTGTCTCGACACTAAACAAGTTGGTCTCTTGCTCCTGCCCAATAAATAAATCGCAGACTGCGTTGACGGCATCGATTTGAAATTGTTGGGTTACATATTTTAGCTTCAAATCGAAGCCCTCCTTTCATACGAGATGAGTTGTCTTTATCGTACACAACAGTAACAATGCAGGCTCTATCCCTTAGACTTTGGTTCGGGATTTCGCCCCATATCAAATGATCATACGCAGTATCGTCAGGTAGTTTCTACCCCTAAACTAAATGAAAAGAGATCCCGCAATTATCGAGAATATACTGGGCATTTGCCAAGACGCTGTTATCCTCCAGCCCTCCTTCTGCCAGGACGATAGTCTGTGGCTGAGATTCCGCCATCGCTTCAATATGCTCTACTGTAATTCCTGCTTGTAGGCAGATTAGTGTTTTTTGAATACAACCAACCTTGTACACACGCAGCCCATCCAAGAAGAAGGATTCCACCGGCTCAGACAACGCAATGCCCAGTTTTAGCATGATCTCATAAACAACATCCCAGTCACTTCTGTCACTTTTTACGCTGGTAATCATGGTATTCATACGTTCCAGCAAAAAATTGATGTCGTCCGTAGGTGTAGTGTCCCATTGTTTCAAATTGGAACTGTCCAGATAAAAGGCACGGAACCCCACATCAATCTCGGCTTTCTTCTCTATTTCATTCAAACGGTTCTCAATAATTCGCCTACCTGAGCGACGGATTCGCTCTTTTCCGATCTCTGCAAGGGTATGCGGCCGGTTGGCGCGATTTAAAAAATCAAGAGCATTTTTCAAAATTTCCTTCCTCTTCTGGTCGGAACTCTCATATGCTTTATCTAAATTTTCTGGCAGCTGTATACATATAAATTTTCTTTGGTTTCCATCAAAATCATTCAATTCCATAGTTAACTGGGCAATGGTTCCGCTGCCTGAGAAAAAATCCAGAATGATATCATCTTTTTCCGTCATAAAGGATAAAAACTTCTTTAATAATTGTACTGGCTTTGGATTATTAAAGATTGGTAATTCCCCAAAAAGTGCCTTTAAATCGTAGGCACCTAGACGACCGTCCAATTCAAACACGCTTGAAAGTTTTTCCTCATAGTCCTTAGCGTATACTTTCAATTCCACAATTTTGGTATGATCTTCACCGAACAGGATCCGGCCCGAAGAAATCAGCTCCTGCATGGTTGCCTCAGGAAAACGATATCCCAACAATGGCTGTACACACGGCTTTTTTGTCACAGGATGGATCACGTCATACCGATATCCTTCCCTCCCTGGGTTGTGAACAGATTGGCTTCCCGTGTAAACGCCGCCTTTATCGATATATCGATATCTGTCTAACGGCCACAACTGTAGCCGGTTTTTCCGGTACCATTCTGTATAGGCCTTTTGTAATTGCTCCGGGTCTTCATACTTGGCATTTAATTCATTCCCTATTTGTATCAATATGTCCTTAACTTCTGAAACCTTTGTTTTCCAAACCGGAAGTACCTCCGTCTTTCGCTTGGCATAGCACAAAACGTACTCATGTTCAATGGCAATTTGCGTAGGATTATTATCTGTTGAAATAATATTGCCAATAAAATTTTCTTCCCCAAAGACATCGTCACACAGCTTACGAAGGTTCGCCAATTCATTGTCGTCGATTGAAATAAAAATGACGCCTTCTTCTTTCAATAAATTCGCCGCCAAACGTAATCTCGGATACATTAAGTTCAGCCAACGGGTATGAAAACGTCCCATTGTTTCCGGATTCGACTTAGTAGTTTGCTGTGTTACTTCCTTATAGCGCGCCAAGGGATCTGTAAAATTGTCCTCATAAATAAAATCGTTACCAGTATTATAGGGGGGATCAATGTAAATAAATTTGATTTTCCCATAGTAGGCATCCTGTAATAACTTTAATACCTCCAGATTTTCCCCTTCAATGTAGAGATTCCCAGTAGTATCCCAGTTTACACTGCCATCGAAATTCGGACGCAATGTGGCGCTACTACGCTTTTGTGCGAGCCGAAGACACTCGCTTTTTCCCTTCCAGGTAAATTGATACTTTTCAAAGTCATCCGTAATATACTCTCCGCAAAGGCTGAGCAGCTTATTGATATCCAGCTTTCCCTCGGTAAAACATTCTGGAAATACAGCCTGTAACTTTTTAATTTGTACTTGCTCTAAATCCAGACTCATTCCGTCTAGTCTCTGCACCATACTTCACTCCGCTCTACTTTGAACTCTTTATTTAGGCACCTGTACCGAGGGCCGAATTTTCAACCATATCGCACTTAGGCATATGGTTGATTATAGCACATTTACAAAAAAAAATCGACATTTCCGTTCTCTCACAGACATAAAAAGATGAAAAAAGCGGCGCAGATTTCTGCGCCGCTTTTCCGAAAAAGACTCATCGCTCACCTTTTCCAACCAGACGGTTGAGCCATTCAATATAG
>CALXCQ010000167.1 GCA_944386835.1 uncultured Oscillospiraceae bacterium
CCTGGATACATCCCCCGCCCCGGCGGGCTTGCCGGGAGAGCGGCCCTTCTCCTTTCCGCCGAAGAAAAAAAGGCCCGGGAAGCTCCCCGGGCCTTTTGGGACACCTTACACGTCTTTCTTCATAACCTCTGTCAGGGACGTAGCCAGACCGGCCAGACCCTGAATCTCGCAGGGAATGATAATCTTGGTAGCCTTGCCGTCGGCCGCTTCCTTCATGGTTTCCAGGGCCTTCAGCTTGATCACCTGATCGTTGGGGCAGGCGGCATTGAGCATCTGCACCGATTCGGCCAGGGCCTTTTGCACCTGCAAGATAGCCTCCGCTTCACCCTGTGCCTTGAGGATGCGGGCCTGCTTCTCGGCGTCGGCCCGGAGGATGGCGGCCTCTTTTTCGCCTTCCGCCACCAGAATGGCGGACCGCTTGCTGCCCTCTGCCTGCAAAATGGCCTGCCGGCGATCCCGCTCTGCCTTCATCTGCTTTTCCATGGAGCTTTGGATATCTGCCGGCGGCAGAATGTTCTTCACTTCCACCCGGTTGACCTTAATGCCCCAGGGGTCTGTCACTTCGTCCAGGATGGTCCGCATTTTGGCATTGATCACATCCCGGCTGGTGAGGGTCTGATCCAGCTCCAGTTCGCCGATAATATTCCGCAAAGTGGTGGCGGTGAGGGTCTCCATGGCCACCATGGGCATTTCCACACCGTAGGTATAGAGTTTGGGGTCGGTGATCTGGAAATAGACCACCGTATCAATCTGCATGGTGACGTTGTCCTTGGTAATGACCGGCTGGGGCGGATAGTCCAGAACCTGCTCTTTCAGGCTGACCTTTTTGGCAACCCGCTCAATAAAGGGGACTTTCAGGTGCAGTCCCACTTCCCACACGGTGGAAAACGCGCCCATCCGCTCAATAACGTAGGCCTTGGACTGTTGTACCACATGAATGTTTTTGATGATGAGGAGCAGTGCAAAGACAACGACAATGCCCAAAATAATGACTCCCATTTTCTATTCTCCCTTCCCGGCCGGTTCTGTGACCGGCTCCACATAAATTTTGACACCTTCTATTTTTAAAATGCGGACCACCTGTCCGCGGGGGATCACCTGGTCATTCTGACTTCTGGCCGTCCATTCCACGCCGTCAATTTTCACGGCGCCGGTTGCCTTCAGATTGTCAATCTCCTGGGTAACCATTCCCTTTTCTCCCAGAATCCGGTCCGCATTGGTCCGGGTCCTGTGGGGGGCCACATATTTTTTCACAAAGGGCCGCAGGCAGGCCAGAAGGACAATGGAAACCAGGAGGAACAACGCCGCCTGGAACCCCAAAGACGCTCCCAGAACGCTGGCAAACAAAGCTGCCAGAGCGCCGCCCATAAACCACAGGGACACCACGCTGACCGTAGCCGCCTCCGCGATGCCGAATACCACCAGGGCTACCAGCCAAAAAATTTGTTCAGGCTCCATCGTTTTTCACCTCTTTCTTCCCGGAAAGCCGGCACTTGCCCGGCTGTGTTTCCTGAATCCTATTATACTAAATTCCCATGAGAAAACCAACTGCTTTTCTGTAAAGAATGGGAAAAATCTGTACGGGAAAACAGACGAAAGGATTTGCTATTTGTTCCTCCGTCCCCTATAATAGAATTTTAGAATTTGGCACACAAACTATTACATAATTTTACACAAAAGGAGTTCCCATGGAACAGTTTACATTTGTCATTCCCTGCCTGTTCGGTCTGGAAGGTCTGGTAGGCGACGAAGTGCGCCGCATGGGCATGGCCCAGGTGGCCGTGGCAGACCGTCGGGTGTCCTTTACCGGTACCTTGGAGGACATGGTCCGGGCCAACCTTTGCCTGCGCATGGGCGAGCGGGTTCTGATTTCTTTGGCCCGGTTCCCCGTCCATACCTTTGAGGACCTGTATCAGGGGGTCCGGCACATTCCCTGGGAGGATTGGGTTGGCAAGGCCGGAGCCTTTCCCGTGAAAGGCTACAGCCTGAGCAGCCAGCTCCACTCGGTGCCCGACTGTCAGGCCATTGTAAAAAAAGCCGCCGCAGACCGGCTCTCCCGGCGGTATGGCCTTGGCTGGCTGCCGGAGACGGGTCCCACCTATCCCATTCACTTTTCCATTCTGAAGGACCAGTGCGAAATCCTTCTGGATACCTCTGGCCAGGGCCTGCACAAGCGGGGCTACCGGGCCATGGGCAACGAAGCGCCTTTACATGAGACCATGGCGGCAGCCCTGGTCCAGCTGGCCCGGTATCGGGGCAAAGAGGTCTTCTGGGACCCCTTCTGCGGCTCCGGTACCATTGTCATCGAGGCAGCGCTCACGGTTTTGAACCGGGCGCCAGGCCTGTACCGAAGCTTTGGCGCCCAGACCTGGCCGCAGGTTCCCGCCTCCTTGTGGACCCAGGCCCGGGAGCAGGCACGGGACCAGGAGTTCCGGGGGGAGTATACCCTGGTGGGCTCCGATGTGGACCCGGCGGCCTTGAACCTGGCCATTGCCAACAGCAAGAAGGCAGGCGTAGACCAATGGATCACGTTCCGCCAGGCAGACGCCCGGCGGATGCCCCCTCCGGCAGACAGGGGAATCCTGGTCAGCAACCCGCCCTACGGCCAGCGGATGCTGGAAACCAAAGAAGTCCAGGCCCTGTACCGGGCTCTGGGCCGCCATCTGGCCAATACCCCCGGCTGGAAAAAGTATCTTCTCTCTTCCGAGCCGGAACTGGAAACCTGGTTTGGCAGCCAGGCCAAAAAGAAGCGAAAGCTCTACAACGGCCGGCTCCAATGTAACGTATACATGTATTTTTAAGGGAAGGCGGAAGGGCCTATGGAACATCTGTTTATCATCAACCCGGCAGCGGGGAAAGCCGACGGGACCCGGGCGTTTACGGAAAAAATCCGGCAGTGTTTCCAACGTCTGGACGAGCCCTATACCATTGCCGTCACCCAATATCCGGGCCACGGCGCCCTCCTGGTGCGCCAGGCGGCGCAGAAGACCCGGGAGCAGCTCCGGGTCTATGCCTGCGGCGGCGACGGCACTTTAAATGAAGTGGTCAACGGAGCGGCAGGCTTTTCCCATGTGGCCGTCACCCACTACCCCGGTGGTTCCGGCAACGATTTTATCCGGATTTTCAACCATCCCCAGGCTTTTGAGGACTTGTCTTTGCTTCTGGACTGCGCCGAGGCCCAGTTTGATCTCATTTGCTGCAACGGCCGTTATGGCCTGAACGTGTGCTCTCTGGGTGTGGACGCCCGGATTGGCACCGCTATCGGCCGGTACAAACGGCTTCCCTTTGTCTCCGGTTCCGGCGCCTATGTGCTCTCCACGGTGGTGGAAGTCCTCAAAGGGGTCCACGAGCCCTACCGAATCGTCCTGAACGGCCAGGTTCTGAACGGGGAAAAGACCATGATCTATATGACCAACGGCCGGTACTACGGCGGCGGGTTCCATCCCGTCCCCGACGCCAATCCCGCCGACGGCCTTCTGGACGTCCTTCTGGTGGCCCCGGTGTCCCGGCTGAAAGTGGCCGCGGTCGTCGGCAAGTACAAAAACGGACTTTACAGGGAATATCCGGAGCTGATCACCCATTACCGGTGTGACCGGGTGGAAATTCACTGCGACCGGGAGGCGGAAATCAACCTGGACGGCGAGCTGCTCCGGGGCCGGGACGTGACCGTAACCGTGGCGCCGGAAAAAATCCGGTTCTTCTATCCCAAGGCCCTGACCTGGCAGCTGCCCCAGGCGGCTTCGGCCGGCCCGGTTCTGGCAGGAAGCGCCCAACCTTTGACTCAGAAATACATGGCGTGCTGCCAGCGGGGCGGAAACAGCCGGCCTGTCTTCGGAAGCCGGGTTCGGCCCTTCGGCGCACCGCCACCTTTTCGGGAACCGAGCTCCGCCCTTCCGGCGCACCGCCAACCTGCTTTCTCCCAAAAGGTACCCCGCTGGACCGTCTCTGTTCTGCCCGGTTTTCCCCTGGGGACGCTGCCCAAACGCAGACATCTCCGGCTTTTTGTGTGAGAAAACCGGCAAAAGGGGAAAATTTCAAAAAAATTTCCCCCAACCCCCTTGACAATTGGAATTCCTGCGGTATTATATACTCGTTAGCACCCGAAGGTTGAGAGTGCTAAATCCACAAAAACGTAGACAATCGGGTTTTATCCCGTATGCACAATTAGGAGGTAATTGTATGAATCTCATTCCCATGGCGGACAACGTCTTACTGAAGTCGTACAATGCAGAGGAAACCACAAAATCCGGCATTATTTTGTCCACTGCCAACAAGGAAAAATCCAGCATTTCCGAAGTGGTCGCCGTCGGCACCGGAACTCCGGATGTGAAAATGGTGGTCAAGCCCGGAGACAAAGTCATTGTCTCCAAGTACACCGGCACCGAACTGAAGTTCGACAACGGAGAATACACCATTGTCAAGCAGTCGGACATTTTGGCTATCGTAATGGAATAATTAAGGAGAGATAAGCATGGCAAAACAGATTATCTATGGAGAAGAAGCCCGTAAGGCTTTACAGTCCGGCATTGATCAGCTGGCCAATACCGTAAAAGTAACCCTGGGCCCCAAGGGCCGTAACGTAGTTCTGGGCAAGAAGTATGGCGCCCCCCTGATTACCAACGACGGCGTTACCATTGCCAGAGACATTGAGCTGGAAGACGCTTTTGAGAACATGGGCGCTCAGCTGATCCGGGAAGTGGCTACCAAGACCAACGACCTGGCCGGCGACGGCACCACCACCGCCACGGTCTTCGCCCAGGCCATCACCCACGAGGGTCTGAAGAACGTCACCGCCGGCGCTAACCCCATGGTCATGCGCAAAGGCATGGACAAAGCTGTCGCTGTTGCCGTAGACGCCATTAAGTCCTTCTCCGAGTCCGTCAAGGGCAGTGAAGACATTGCCAGAGTCGGCGCTGTTTCCTCCGGCGACGAGTCCGTTGGCAAGCTGATTGCCGAGGCCATGGAGAAGGTCGGTTCCACCGGCGTTATCACCATTGAAGAGTCCAAGACCGCCGAGACGGAACTGGAAGTGGTGGAAGGCATGCAGTTTGACCGTGGCTACATTTCCCCTTACATGGTCACCGATACCGAGAAGATGGAAGCCGTTATTGACGATCCCTATCTGCTCATTACCGATAAGAAGATTTCCTCCATTCAGGAGATTCTGCCCATTCTGGAAAAGATTGTCCAGGCCGGCAAGAAGCTGGTGATCATTGCCGAAGACGTAGAGGGCGACGCCCTGGCCACCCTGCTTGTCAACCGTCTGCGCGGCACCTTCACCTGCGTGTGCGTCAAGGCTCCCGGCTTTGGCGATCGCCGTAAGGCTATGCTCCAGGATATTGCCGTTCTCACCGGCGGCACCGTCATCTCCTCGGAGCTGAACATGGACCTGCAGGCTACGGAAATGACCGATCTGGGCCGTGCCCGTCAGATCAAGGTTACCAAGGACAACACCATCATCGTGGACGGCTGCGGCGACGCCGGCGCCATCGCCTCCCGTGTCAACGAAATCAAGGCCGCTATTAAAGTAACCACTTCCGACTACGATCTGGAGAAGCTCCAGGAACGGCTGGCCAAGATGTCCGGCGGCGTGGCCGTTATCAAGGTGGGCGCCCAGACGGAAGTTGCCATGAAAGAGCAGAAGCTGCGGGTGGAAGACGCCCTGAACGCAACCCGGGCCGCTGTGGAAGAAGGGATTGTGGCTGGCGGCGGCACTGCCTATGTCAACGCGATTCCCGCAGTGGAAAAGCTGGTTGCCAAACTGTCCGGCGACGAAAAGACCGGCGCCATGATTATTGCCAAGGCTTTGCAGGCGCCTATCCGCCAGATTGCGGAGAACGCCGGCGTAGACGGCTCCATTGTCTTTGACAAGGTCCGCAGCAGCCGCAAGGTCGGCTATGGCTACAACGCCTACAACGAGACCTTCTGCGAAATGATTCCCTCCGGTATCGTCGACCCCACCAAGGTCACCCGGACTGCTCTGGAAAACGCCGTTTCCATCTGCGGCTGCGTCCTGACCACCGAATCCCTGGTCACCGACAAGCCCGATCCGGCAGCCGACGCTGCCATGGCTGCCGCTGCCAACGGCGGCGGAATGGGCGGTATGTATTAAGAAACGCCAGAAATCCCCAGTGCCAAACGGCACTGGGGATTTTTTCTGCCCCAGTGACGGGAAAGGCTGCCCCGGCGGCGGCTTTCCTCCGCTCTTGCCCCTTGGGGAAAAGTGTTGTAATATGGTAGCAATAGCAGATACATGGCATCCACCCAGACCCGTTCCCCATAAAAAGCAAGAGAAATGAGGCTGTCTTATGAAGCGATTTTTGGGCGCATTTCTGGTGTTCTGTCTGGCTTGTTCTTTCTTCTCTGTGCCCGTCTATGCCGCAGGCACCACCACCTATGACCTGGAAGAACCCGGTATCCGGATTGACCTTCCTGACGATTGGATCGTCTTTCACCGGGAGATGGACGAAGATGACCCCAATCTGCGTCAATACGGATGGACAAGGGAAAGCCTCCGTGCCTACCTGGAGGAGCTGAGCATCTACCTGGACGCCTTCGAGGAAGCCGGCAGCTATGAAGTTGCGGTCACCATGACCGAAAGTCCTATGACAGACTTTCATCAGACCAGTGACGCCTCCCTGAATGCCATGGTTCCCCTTCTGACCTCCTGGTATGAAGCCGAGGGGATCACGGTGACAAAGTCGGAAATATACCGCCATGCCCAGGCAAAGTTTGTCAAGATCTACCTTTCCCAGCCATTTAACGGCGATACGGCCTACAGTCTTCTGTACAGCACCGTCTATGACGGGAAACACATCAACATTGCGCTCCACTCCTATAGCGGGGAAATCGATTCCGATCAGGAAGCCCTTTTAAAAGAAATCACAGACAGTGTCCAATTTGATGCTGCGCCCCAGGTGCCTGCGCCGACGCCCGCCTTTGTCTATACCGACCCGGACAGCGGCCTGACTTTTACCGTTCCGGCCAACTGGGTGCACACGCCCATGCTCGAGGAGCGGGAATTTATCGATGGGAAGTTTACCTCCAATTTGGAAGAAGGACTGTGTATCATTTTTGCCAGCGAAGATTTTTTCCAGGAGGAAGTTCCCTTCCAGTTGTCTGTCATCGAAAAATTCTTCCTCAGCCGGGGAAACATGGGAAACGATCTCTTTACGAAAGCAGACGTGGCATCGATCTTTGGCTGTGAAGCAGAAGCAGTCTCCATGGCGACCTATGGTGACAAAGAATACTTTGCCGCAGAACTAACCCAAACCATCTCCTCCGATGGCATTTCTTTCTCTGTGCCCATGGTGTACTTGCTCCGGTGTGAAAACGGGTATCTGTATCAGTTTCAGTTTAACGGGACAAAAGACAGCCCGTATTTTGACGATTTCGTGTCCCTGGTAAGCAGCGCGGACTATCCGGTGATTGCCGATGAAACTCTGACCCAAAGGCGGGTCATCGGCGCCGTCTTTGTCCTTTTGTGCCTTCTTGTGGTAATGGTTTGTATTTTCCTGGTCCGAAAACGCAAATCCCGAAACAAAAACAAGAATTCCTTTTCTCCTGTGACAGGCTCTTGGGAGCCCGATGAAAAAAGCCGGGCGGCGTCCCTGCCGGACAGTGTCCGGCAAACCGGTTATTCCGCAGACTGGGCGGCCTCCATAGGGTTTTGCCATCACTGCGGAGCGGCCGTCAAAGAGGGATATCGCTTCTGTCATGTCTGCGGGGACAATCTCTATTCCGGGGAGGGGCAAGAATGAGATATTATTGCAAAGCATTCCAAAGTTATTGCCAGCACAGTGGGCGCGCATCCCGCAAAGAATTCTGGCTGTTCTTCCTGATTCATCTGCTTGTGACGTTTCTTCTGTCCTTTTTGGACGCAATCTTCCAATGGTACCCTGCCCCTTTGCTTCTGGACTACGGATATCTGACCATTGCATATTTTCTCATTTCCCTCTGCCCACTGATCTGCGTGCAGATCCGCAGGCTCCATGACGTGGGCAAGGAGGGCTTCTGGTGGATATTATTCGGGGTCCCCCTCATATGGTTCTATGTCCTCTATCTCTATTGTAAGCCAGGCGACCCTGCAGACAATGATTACGGCCCCCCGCCGGGACACCGGGCCTATGGAAGGCCGGCTGCTTCGGATGGGGCTGTGCATGGGCCTTCCCAGGCCAGATACTGCGGAAAGTGCGGGTTCCAGCTGATACCCGGCAGCCATTTTTGCAGTCGCTGCGGCGCTCCGGTCCCAAAGCGGTAACCGGCGCAAACAGCCCTGACGGCAGTCGCCCCCTCCCGGAGGTCCGCCCATTTTGTCAAGGTCGGGGAACGAAACTTGAGAAAAACCAGTCTAAAGGAGTACCCGGAGAAGAAGCAGGCTCTTCTGAAGTTCCGGTAACGACACAATCCACAC
>CALXCQ010000168.1 GCA_944386835.1 uncultured Oscillospiraceae bacterium
GAAGGTCAAAAACAACACGCTCGACATTCTCAACGCCATCAATGACTATGCATTTAATTGCGGCATGGTTACTGATGAAGAGAACGCCTACGAAGCCGCTTCTTTCGTCCGTGATACCCACTACGAATTGTGGGATGAGGAAATCGAAATTGACCTGGATGAGCTAGACCAGGAATTCAATATTTACAGCTTCCACTACTAAGGTAAAGCGAAGCCCCCTCCGGCGGCACAAACGGTGGGGGCTTCTTTATGATGGGCGGGTGCAGCGCCCTTAGGGGAAGGAACGGCAGGCTAGAAAAGAAACAAGGAAACTCGCCGCACCTCCATGGTATCACCTCAACCCAAGCAAGCGAAGCATTTTGACCCATCTTTCGCGGGTGGCGGGTGAATCGAAGTAACACACGCCCATGCGGTATAGCCCAGTAAGCTTCTTGATAAACGGCGTTGCGCGGTCAATCATGAACAGGTTCGGGCGCATATCGTCGGCTGTGAGCGCATAGCTCATCCCCCGTTGCTCAGCGTCCGAAGGCACTTTAGGCGTTATATAGTAAATGCCCGTGCTTGTGTCAATCCACACGCCGAAGCTCGCGCCCTGGAAAACAATCTGATAAAGGAACGCGCTTCGCTTCGTCTTCTTTGCTATGAATGTTTCCGTGCTGTCGTGGAACTCAGCATCAATCATTTCATCTTCGTATGCCGTGCCAGCTATCAAGCGTCCAACCGGCGTTGCGCGCTCCTGGTCAGCAAATACCTCGTCTTTAGCGTACTCGATGAGTATTGATTTTCCCCGGTGCCAACTGAACCCCTCTTTAGGTTCGTCGCGTATGCCCGCGAACAGAAAGAGCGGGTTAACAATCGAACATGTGTTCGCCAGCAAGTACATGTGAACGTTTGTTCGGTCGCGCGCCACGGTCTTAAAGAGATTGAACAGCGAACCCATATCGTCCGGCAGGTATCCGGGCGGCGCTTTGGTCATGCGGATATACTCGTCCCATATGATTTTCTTCACCTTCGGGAACGCTACGCCTTTGTAATTAGCCTGCTTGGATGCGGGGAT
Organism: uncultured Oscillospiraceae bacterium; assembly: GCA_944386835.1. Classification (GTDB taxonomy): domain Bacteria; phylum Bacillota; class Clostridia; order Oscillospirales; family Oscillospiraceae; genus CALXCQ01. Next base: position 1,058 of record CALXCQ010000168.1, read on the forward strand.
GCAATGGCAAAGCGGTTGCCAGTCCGGTTTTTCGTCCTCGTCCATGGGCTGCTTTGCAATGAACCCTTCATAGCCAACCATTTTAAAGACGTACCCCGGAAATTCGTTGTGCGCGACAATATCGTCAAAGAGTTTCGGCGCGGCGGTCTTTAGCTCCGTTTCGTAGCGGCGCACGTACACGAATTCGGAGCGGTCGCGCATCCAGTCTTTGATAGCCTCGCGCGTGAAACCGTAGGTTTTGCCGTAGGAGCGCATGGACATAACGAGCGTAAGCGGAGCGTTATAGCTGATGGCGCGCGTCGGGTCATAGAACTTGCGTTCGCTCATTACAGATACCTCCTAACGCGCCAGCACGCCGCGCTTGATGCGTAAGCGTCAGCATTTTCCTTGATATAAGGCCCCGAACCGGGGCCACCGTGGCCGATGAGCTGATTATTCCCAATATACGCCTCCACATGTGATGAGCCGGTAGCGAAGTCGGACGGATTGAGCGACCAATCAAAAAATACCAAGTCCATAACTTGCATTTGGTCTTGCGGCAGCGCGCCTGAACCGTCGGCTATGACGCTGCCGTAATTCTGTTGGTCGCCCGTCCAGGTGCCTATTTCCTGGCCGGTTATGATGTGGTACACATACCACATGAGCGCGGAGCAGTCAGTATAGCCCGAATCCTCCGGGGACATTCGCCCCGCGCCCTGGGAGTAGGCGAAGGCGTTCTGATGGTCGAGCAACCACTGTTTCATTTCTTCCGCTGCCGCGTTGCCACTGGACGAACCGCCGCCCGTGTTCTGGTTGGGATTCTGCTGTCCGGTCAAGCCCTCGCACGGAAGCCACACGTTCGGAGCTGCTTTATAGCAGGCAAGCCCGTTTTCGTACATGCCCGTACCCCATAGCGTGATAATCTCGTTATCGAGCTGAACGCGGGTAACAGCGGCCTCGCCCTGCTGCCCCGAACTCGTGTTCTGGCCTCCACCGCCTGAGCCGACTTCGCCCACCTGCCCGAAATCCGGCGGCGCGCTTTCGCCGTCCCACGCGCTCAATCGGGAATACACAGTGTTATAGCGGTTCGTGTAATTGCCCAGAATGCCATTGTTAAGGCACGTCGCGTGCATGGTGTCCAGGGTGGCAGAGCCGCCGCACGCCCCGATAACGTTTCCAGCCTCGCGCGGGCTTTGATGGTACATGCTCATAGCATAAATGAGCGTTTGCGGCCTATCCTCAGACAAACCCCACCCAGTTAGTAGGTTTATATACTCGTTCGCATCGTCAATCCATAGTTGCTGTTGCCCCACGTGATTTTCATCGCGCTGCGCCCAGGTTTGCCATGCGTCCGCTTCTGCATCATTGACGTAATACCCCGTCCACCAATTCCAGCCGTAGTCAGCTTCCACGGCAGCGCACAAATTCGGCGCGGCAGCTTTGAAAGCCTCGTACCCGTCCGGGTCTGCATCGCGGCAGCGCTCAATGCAAATTTCCGCGCGCTGGCCGTAATTCTGCATCATGCCGATAGTGATAGGGTCGGCGCGGTAAACGCCCGTCCAGTCCCAATTGCTTTCGACCTCGCCGATAACGTACATCGCGTACATAATTGTATTATCTCGATTTGGCAATAATCTCACCTCCCGCCAAAAGAAAAAGGCGGGCGAAAGCCCGCCTTGGGTTCAAGCCAACGTTACATGCCGACGAAGTACGCGAGGGAAGCGCGAACGTTCACGTTGGAACCGCCCTCGTATGCCCAAATGCCGATTCGACCGTCACTCGTGACGTAAAGGCCGCAAGCCGTCGAGGCGTTGTTCACGGACGCGGCGCTTTCCACCTGAGCGGAAGGCGCGGCGCTAGACTGCACCGTGCCAACGTCGTTGTTGCCTCCTGTCGTAAGGGTCATGTTCGTTCCGTAGAACTGGATGACCACAAGAGGGCCGTACTTGTGAGCGCGGATGGTGCCCTGGCTCGTGGACGCAAGAACGCTGGTCGGGGTCGCGTTCAC